>JAJYPS010000031.1 GCA_021795215.1 Actinomycetes bacterium | reverse complement strand
TGTGGTTCCGGGGGCTCTTCGTGGGGAACCCCGACGTGACCGCCATCGCGAAAGCCCCCCTGCTCTACCAGGTCCACGCCACCGCCGCCTGGGCGGTGCTGGCGGTGTGGCCGTTCAGCCGGCTGGTGCACGCATGGAGCTACCCGGTCTGGTACCTGTGGCGGCCGTACGTGGTCTATCGCAGCCGCAAGCCTGGGCATCCCAACGAGCCCGGAACGAGCGGCCGTCGCTGGCGCCGTATCGGCGTCCGATACTGACCTGGCGCGCTGCGCCGGCCCTCACGCCGCCGGTGCCCCTGCTCAGGTCGCTCCTACCGCCCCCCGGCTCGACCTTGCTCGCACTCCTCACGCTCGATGTCTCGTATCTGCGCCAGGCGGCTCTCGTGGCGGCCGCCTTCGAACCGAGTGTCCAGGAACACGTCCAAGATCGCCGCAGCGTACTCCTGAGCCACCACCCGGGCACCGAGGGAGCAGACGTTCGCGTCGTTGTGGCTGCGGGCCAGGCGGGCGGTGTACTCGTCGGGGCACAGGGCAGCCCGGACACCATTCACCTTGTTGGCAGAGATCTGCTCCCCTTGACCGCTGCCACCCAGCACGATGCCCTTGTCGGCTTCGCCGGACACCACCTTCCTCCCCACTTCCGCACAGAAGGTGGGGTAACCGACGGGATCGGTCGAATCGGTGCCTACGTCGATCACGTCGTGGCCCGACCTGGCTAGATGATCGGCCAGGTAGGCCTTGAGGTGGTAGCCGGCGTGGTCCGATCCGATCGCAATTCGCACGGCGTCCTGTCTAGCGGCTGGCAGGCCCGCTACCGATCCCCGAACCGGCCGACCGGCCCGAACCGAAGGTTGCCTGGCGGCCGGCGGCCGGCGGCCGGCGGGATCATAGGTAGTTGCCCCCGTGGCGCATGTCCGGCTCCCCGACCGGCAGGCCGCGGCCTCGCATCTCCTCCAGCTGCGAGCGGGCCGCCATCTGCTGCGCGAAAAGAGTCGCCTGGATGCCGTGGAACAGACCCTCCAGCCAACCGACCAGCTGAGCCTGCGCCACCCTGAGCTCACCCTCGGACGGCGCCTCCTCCGAAGCGAAGGGGAGCGCCAGCCTGTCGAGCTCCTGGGACAGGTCTGGCGACAGAGTCGACGCAAGCTCCCTGACCGACGTCTCGTAGATCTCCCGCAGCCTCGCTCTGCTGGGCTCGTCCAGCGGAGCCTGGCGAGCTTCGTCGAGCAGTTGCTTGATCATCGAGCCGATCCTGAGAACCTTCGCCGGCTGCTCGACGGTCTCGCCGCTCCTGGCCGCCCGCTCCGACGCACCCTCCGGTCCGCCATCCCTGCCCGGCATCAAGACGATCGGCGGATGCGCTCCGTCCGGCCGGTCTCCCCCACCTGCGATCGGTTCCTGCAAAACGTCTCCCTTCGGCCAATCTCGTCTCGTACAGGCGCGAGCCACGTGCCTCGATCCGGCACACCGTCCGCCGCGACGCAGGACCCCCCGGCAGCGCCGGGCGGCGCGAGCCACGTGCCTCGATCCGGCACACCGTGCGGCTCGGACGCTTCAGACCACGATGCTGCACAGCGGCACCAGCACCTCGTCGGAGGTAAGCGACCCGTGGCGGCAGACCAGCGACATCTCCCCGGTGTCGGCCGGATCGGAGAACGCCACCGGTTGATGGGCCACCAGCGCCACCTGACCGACCCGGGTGGCGACTTCCCCGACCAGCGGTCCGCCGAACCAGCCCTCGGCTTCCATCTCGTCCCTGGTCCTTACCCATGCCAGGTGTCCGTACGCCTCCGCCAGGCGGCCGGCCAGGTGACCCTCCCGGCCGGACCGGGTGTGGAACCACCGGAAGCGGCCCTCTCCCGAAGCGAGCACCACGTCACCGTCCAGCACGTCCCGGTCCACCTCCAGGACCGCCGGACCGACCTCCACCTGGCCGTGGTCCGCCGTGACGACCAACGCCGCACCCGGCGGCAGCCCCGCGGCCAACCGCTCCACCAGCCGGTCGGCGAAGCTCAGCTCCGCCTCGTAGTGCTCGCCCAACCCGAACTCGTGGGCCACCTTGTCCACTCCGTCGTAGTACGCGTAGACGAACTGCTCTCCGCGTGCCACGGCCCTGCCGACCTCCACCAGCAGGGTGGACGGCACGCGCCAGCCCCGCAGGTGCGATCCCTGCAGGTGGGCGCTGGTGAAACCGGTGGATGCGAACTCGGCCTTCGTCACGGCCGACACGGGCCGGCCCCTGAAGGCGGCCAGGGGCTGGAACTCCGCTGGGGGAACGCTGGAACGTGCGTCACCGGAAGCGGTCGTCCAGCGCAGCACGTTCATCACCTCGGAGTCGACCGCCACCCGGTAGCCCATCACGCCGTGCACGGCGGGAACGAGCCCGGTGGTGATCGAAGTCAGGGCGGTGGCGGTGGTGGTCGGTGCCACCGAGCTGATCGGGCGCACGGCGGCGGCGTTCATCACCGGCGCCAGGAGCGAGCGGGACCGCAGCTGCTGCCATCCCAGCCCGTCCAGCACCAGCAGCACCACCTGGCGCGCTTCGGCCAGGCCGGGTGGCAGCCACGCAGGCAGCGGCGCTTCCAGCCGGCCCAGGAGTGCCGGCATCAGGTTGGACAGGCAGGCTCCGCCGTAGTCGGGTATCACGGGGTCCGGCTCTGGTTCGCCCACTGCTCCCGAGAGTAACCAACCCGCAGCGCGTTCCACTAACCGACCCCCGTGCCGGAGCGCCGCCCCGTCCTCCGATGCGGACGGGACCACGGTACCGACGGCGGGAAGGGGCGGTTCCCTACCATGGTGGGGTGCGGGTTTCTACCAGAGGTGACTACGCCAGCAGGGCGCTGCTCTCGCTTGCCCTGCACGCCGACGGTTCCTGCCCGACATCCGTCCAGCGGCTGGCCGAGCGGACGGGCCTGCCCCAGCCGTACCTCGAGCAGATCCTCCTGGCGTGCAAGGGCGCGGGCCTGGTGCGCTCCAAGCGAGGAGCAGGAGGCGGCTACATCCTCGCCCGCGACCCCTGCCAGGTGACCCTGGGGCAGATCGTCTCGGCCGTGGACGGCCCCATAAGCGCAGGTCCGTTCGGGCCCCCTCACGAGAACGGCGCCTGCGACCACGAGGGGCAGTGCGCACTACTCGGAGTGTGGTCGGAAGTGGGCGAGCACATGCGATCCCACCTCGACTCCTTCACGTTGGCCGACATGGTGGAGCGGGTGACGGGGAAGTCGTTCAACGCCGGGGCTGGCCGGTCTGGAGGTTCCACGCAGTCAGAGCCCGGAGCCCGTGTTCCCAGCCCAACCGGCTGACGCTTCCTGCTGCCAGGACCAGGCGTCTGCCGTCCTCCGGAGCCAACCCGGCCCATACTGCGGCGAGCACGCGGAGCAGGTGCCCGTGAGCGAAGATCAGCGTCTCTCCCGGTGACTGCTCGATCCGCTTGACGACCCGCAGCGCCCGCTCGGACACTTCCCCTATGGTCTCCCCACCGGGCACGCCGTCGTTCCAGAGCGACCACCCTCCGACCTCGGAGCGAATGTCGGCGCTGGTCCGTCCTTCGTAGCCGCCGTAGTCCCACTCCGCCAGATCGGCGTCGACCTCGGCCACCGCCCCGTAGCCGGCAAGCTTGCAGGTGTCGAGCGCTCTCGACAACGGAGACGACAGGACGCTGCGGAACTCCTCCGCTGCCAGCACCTCGCCGACCGCCTCCGCCTGGCTGCGGCCGTGGTCGTCCAGCGGAACGTCCGTCCGGCCCGTGTGCCGACCCGTCCGGCTCCACTCGGTCTGCCCGTGGCGCACCAGCACGGCTCCAGGTCGATCTCCCGCACCGAACAGCATGTCCATGAATCTCCTCTCCCGGGCGGCATGTTGCCTCCCATCGAATATCTAGCAGGCGTTCGCCGCGCCTCGGCAGGGACGATCGGCAGGGACGATCGGCAGGGACGAAGCGTCGTCATGGCCGGCCGGCGTGGGACACGTGCCACGCCCAGGGGTGCCTCTCCCTCCGGCCGTCCCCCTTTCGGTTGGCGAACACCAGCAGGCCCCACGCCCCCCAGCCGATCGGCACCAGCGCCCAGAAGCTGATCACCCGGTAGAGCAGCACGGACGCCACCGCCACCTTGATCGGCATGCCGTAGAGGATCAGGGCGTATGTCAAGCTGCCCTCCACGACCCCCAGGCCTCCCGGCGACACCGGAAGGCTGGCTCCGATCTGGGCTACCCCGTAGGCGACCAGGACGCCTGGCCACGGGATCGACCCTCCCAGAGCCAGGACGGCTGCCAGGAGGCATGCGGCGTCGTACACCCAGTTCGCCGCCGCGAGCGCGAAGGCCCCCGACCACTGGCCGGCGCTCGGCCTCACCAGCGTCACCTTGTCCCAGCCGGAGGTCGCCAGCCGGCACGCCCGCCGCAGCCGGGGGCGACGGCACACCCAGGCTCCGGTGGAGCGGAGGGCCTTGCGTCCGCCCGGCCACCAGGCCCAGGCCACGCCCCCCAGGGCGACCAGCAGGGGTATGGCGGCCAGCACCGCCCCTGTCGTACGCAGCGAGCGGGCGGGACCGTGGTTGCCGGCCAGCTCGATGCCGAGGACGAGAAGCACGAACAGAGCGAAGCTGGACAGAGCCCCGGCGACGAGCAGCACCCAGATCGACAGCGCCCGGGAGGCCCCCCGGCGGCGCAGCTGTTCGAACGCGAAGCCTGCCGACCAAGCGGCGCCACCGGGCAGGGAGACCGCCAGCGAATTGCCGGCCAGAGTGATCTTGACCATGGTCCAAAGGCGCGTCGGGACACCGCCGGCCCGCAGCAGCCACCGCTGGAGGCGGGCGAACACGACCATCGACGCGACTTCGGCCAGGCAAGCCGCCCCCACCCACTCCCAGCGCAAGTGGCGGAACAGGCTCGCGGCTTGGGCGACTTGGCCCCTCTCCATCCAGAAGGCGTAGACCCCACCGAGGACCATCGCGGCCTCGACGACCCTGCGGAGCACCTTCCACCACCTCGGCCCGCGACGGCCTCGCTTGCCCCCACGGTCCGCTGCCGCCCCCTCCGCCCGGTCGTGAGCCACCGAGTCGCGGACCACCGAGTCGCGAACCTCGGAGTCGTGAACCACCGAGTCGCGAACCACCGAGTCGAACCTGGTGCCACCTCCAGGTGGCTGGCTGCCCGAACCGTTGGAGGTCATCTACGGCATCCTCTCAGGAGGTCACGTCGGAGGTGCCGAACCTTGCCCATGCCGCCAGACCCGCCAGCAAACCCCACACCGCCTGCGTACCCAGATCCCGCTCGATACCCGTCCAGGAGATGGGCACCCGGAACAGGTCGGTGAACGCCATCCAGTGCGTGGTCATCAGATAGGGCTCCAGGATCGACAGCTGCGGAATGCCTTCCATCACCAGCGACACGATGAAGACCGCGGCCGTCGCCGCCATCGCGCCCATCGGCGCCTCTGTCAGCGTCGAGACGAACAGCCCCACCGCCGCCAACCCGGCCATCGACAGTCCCACCACGGCCGCCGCCGCAGCAATCCGTGCCACGCCTTGGGGCAGCCCGATCGTGAAGCCCGACAACGTCGTCACGCGTCCCAAGGGAAACAGCACGGCGCCCGTGACGAGCCCCGAGGCGGCCACCACCAGAGCGGCCACAACTGCGAACGCCACGATCGCGACCAGCTTGGAGACCAGCAGCCGCCGCCGCCGGACCGGCCTGGTCAGGATATAGCGAAGCGTTCCTACCGCCGCCTCCCCTGCGATGCTGTCCCCCGCCACGACGGACACTGCCAGGGGCAGGAACAGCTGCCCGCTGACGACGAGCCCGACGAGGGCCAGGAACACGCCGTTGTGGGTGACCTGGTCGAGGAACACCGGTCCGTGGCCGTGGCTCGACCCCGAGAAGTACAGCGCCAGGCCGGCGATCACCGGGAGGCCGGCCAGACCGGCCAACAGCCCGAGGGTCCGGCGCCTCCGGAAGACTCCGGCCAGCTCAGCCCTCAGCACGGCCCCACCTGACGCGGTCGGATGGAGCCATCCGCCGTTCCGGACAATCGCAGCGGGGCCGTCCGGCTCAAGAGACTTCGAACCCCTCTCCGGTCAGCGCCACGAAGGCTTCCTCCAGGCTCGTCGCCTGAGGAACGAACGAACGGACAGCCACGTCGGCTCGCACAAGGGCGGCCACGGCCGCCTCCGGCTCCAGTCGGCCCAGCTCGAAGCGAACCTCGTCCGGGCCTGTCGCCACAACCTCGCCACACCCTGGCAGCTGACCCAGCACGGCGGCGGCCGAACCGGGGTCGGGCGTCCCCAGTTGAGCCACCCTGCGCCCCCGCGAACGAAGATCGGAGAGGGCACCTTGGGCCACCACCCTGCCTGCGCTCATCACTGCGGCGTGGCTGCACACCAGCTCCACCTCCGCCAGCAGGTGAGTGGACAGGAACACCGTCGTGCCCTCCGCAGCGATGTCCGCCACCAGCGCCCGAACCTCCCGCATCCCCTGCGGGTCGAGCCCGTTCGTCGGCTCGTCCAGGACGAGCAGCCGCGCCGGGCGCACCAGCGCCCCAGCCAGCGCCAGCCGCTGCTTCATGCCCAACGAGTAGCGCCTGTAGCGACGGTTCGCGGCGGGGGCCAGGCCCACCCTGTCCAGCGCCTCGTCCACCCGCTGCCTGCGGCTCCGGCGCCCCGGTGCCGATCCTGCCAGCGAGTCCATTCTCACCAGGTTGTCCCGTCCCGACAGCCACGGGTAGAACGCTGGTCCCTCGACCACCGCTCCCACCTCCGGCAGGACCTCCTGTGACATCGCCGGCATATCGCCGCCCAGCACCTTCGCAGTGCCGGACGTCGGGCTGGCGAGACCGAGAAGCATCCGGATCGTGGTCGTCTTTCCGGAACCGTTCGGTCCGAGGAAACCGAAGACCGTCCCGGTGGGAACCGCCAGGTCCACTCCGTCCACGGCCGTCCGTCTCCCGAACCGCTTCGTCAGCGCCCGCGTCTCGATCGCGAGCGGAGTCACCTGCGGTTCGGCGACCAACGCGGTGCCCGGGCCGACGGCCGGTCGAGCAGCGCTCAGCCCAGCCGAGAGGCGACCGACTCCAGCGCCGCGGGAGAGACCGCTCCGGCCAGCACCTGCCCGGACGGCAGCACCAGAGCGTCCACCAGAGAGCTGCTCACCAACCGGCCACTACCCCAGGTACCAGTCACCACCGGCGCGGACGCCAACAGCGAGCGGGCCTGCGACCCGGAAGTCGCGGAGGAAGGCAGCTCCACCACCGTGCCCCAGCCACTGCCGAACGTGGGAAGGTGGTGTGCTGCGCCGGCTGCCGGAGAGACCGCCGGCGACTTGCCAGACCAGAGCGCCGCCCTCGTACCCGCCTTCGGGACCACCGAGTGGGTCACCTTGGCTCCCGGCGGGGGCACGAAGCGGAAGTAGGACGGGTTGGGCCGCGCAAAGGAGATCCGCGAGTAGGAGACGGACAACGCGGGGGCAGACTGGCCCTTGGCGAACACCTTCACGCCCAGGGGAATCCAGGTACGGGCATCTACCTGCACCACCGCTTCGGAGACCAGGCTCGATGCGACGCGGGGCTGGATCGTCAGCTGGTAAGCCGCCCTACCCGCCACCCATGTGGCGGGGCCGACATCCACCACGGTGCTCGGTGCGACGGACGCCAGCAGGCGGCCTGCCGCAGCGGAAGGCCCCAGCGCTCGTTCGCTGCCGGCTCCTGGTTCGGCCATTGCCGAACTGTGCCGCCGGCTCATCGCCCGCACCTTAGACACGAACCCCGGCCTGGGCTGGATCCGAACGGCCGACTGCGAGGCGCTGTCCCACAGCCACGCCGTCCGATGCGACACCACCAGATCCTTCTCGCTGCCCTGGCCCAACACCGCCACCCTGAGGAGGCCCGGGCCGCCGATCCAGAACCGCTCTGTAGTACTGCCCGAAAGCAGGGAGCTCCCCGCAGCCGGCGCCTGTCCGCCGGTTGCCGCTCCCGAGCCCAGCAGGCTGGAGATCGACGTGGGCAGCCCCAGGCCGGACTGCGTCACGACCGTGCCCGACAGATGCGACACCCGCGCCTTCGCCACGTGGGCCAGCAGCGATCGAGCGGACATGTGTGGCAGCGACGGAGGGGAGGACGCTCCGGCCAAGCCGGGCAGGAAGGCAGCTGCGCCACCTCCGGCGACGAGGACCGCCCCGGTGCCGACCGCCGCCGTCCGCAAGCGGCGAGAACGGAGTAGCACCTTCCTCCCCTGCGGCGCTCCGCCGCCGGACCGGCCCGACAAGCCCGGGGAGTCGGGACCGCCGGGATCCGACCGCCCTGCGGGGCCGGGCACTTCGAGGTCGCCTGGACGCTTCGGCAAGTCGGTCACCATCCCATCTTGCCACGTTTGCACGCGCAATAGTTTGCGACCCTCGACGACGTCCGCCAGTTCGCGACCATCGACCTGGCGCCCGGAGCGAGGGAGCAGCCTGCCACCGACGAGCCCGCGTGCAAGCCTGCGAGAGGCTCGAAGACTGGACTCTGTCATCCTGCTCAGGTACTATGAATCGACCTCGCCGCGCCCAGCGGACCGGAACTGGTTGCTCACGCACCGGTCCTCGTGGAATGTCGAGACGGCGAAAGTTGTTGGTCAGGTAGTGAGTCGGTTGTCCGGGTGACCCGGTCGGTTGGGTTGGCCGGTTTGTTGAGTTGCTCGGTTGTTGGGTATTGAGTGCGAACGGCGCACGCGAAAGGGTAAGGGTATACGCATGACCAGGTCGGAAGAGTCGGAGCTCGAGGGGATGTCCCGTCGTGCCCGTTCAGAGAGCCCCGGAGGGGGTCCGGATCTGATCCGTCTCTTTCTCGACGACATGGCGCGCCACCCGCTTCCGACCCCTGAGCAGCAGGTAGAGCTGGCGAAGCTGGTGCAGGCCGGAGACGAGCAGGCGAAGGCTGCGATGGTGGCGGCGAACCTGCGGTTGGTGGTCCACTGGGCGCGTCGCTACCAGGACCGGGGTGTGGACTTCGCGGACTTGATCCAGGAGGGAACGTTCGGCCTGGTGCGGGCGGTCGAGAAGTTCGACTGGCGTCGTGGGTTCCGCTTCTCGACGTATGCGACCTGGTGGGTGCGCCAGGCTCTGCAAAGGGCTGTGCACCACCACGGTCAGACGATCAGGCTTCCGATGGAAGCCGCCGAGCGGGCCCGCCGGATCGACGCGGTCAGCCGCGAGCTGGCGGCCGAGTTCGGCCGTCCGGCGACGGACGAGGAGATCGCGGCGGCGGCGGACGTGAGCCGCTCCCAACTGTCGGACCTGCGCAACGCGGCCAGGGTGGTGGCCAGCCTCGATCAGCCTGTGGGCGCGGACGCGGAAGCGACTCTCGGCGAGCTGCTCACGGGCACGACGGACAGCTTCGAGGACGAGGTCGACCGGGAGCTGGGAATGGACCAGCTCTACCGGGCGATCGAGGAGTTGGAGCCGCTGGAGCAGCAGGTGATCAAGATGCGCTTCGGTCTCGACGGCACCGAGCCGGCCTCGCTGGAAGCGACTGCGCGCTCCCTCGGCATCGGGCCCCGAAGAGCCCGTCAGCTGGAGTCTGCGGCGCTTGCCCGCCTCTCCACGATCCCCGGCCTGGAAGCTCTAGCCGCCTGAGCTAGCCGCCTGAGCCGTCGGCGCCTTCCGGTTGGAGGGCGCCGAGCAGGGATGCGAGCGGCTGTGGGATCTCGGAGCACCATTCCATCCACTCATCGCTGACCGGGTGGCGGAGCCCCAGACGCCAGGCGTGCAGGAACGGGCGGCCGAGCGCGAGGTCGGGGCCGCCATAGCGGCGGTCCCCGACCACGGGGTGCCCGATAGCCGACATGTGCACTCTCACCTGGTGAGTCCGGCCGGTCTCCAACGTCGCTTCCACCAGGGTCGCGACAGTGGGCGACGCGAACCGGCAAATGACCGAGTAGCGGGTCCGCGCGGGCCGTCCATGCGCCGACACGGTCATACGGGTCGGATCGCGCCGCGCCCGGCCGACGGGAGCGTCGACAATGCCGGCATCCGCCTCGACCCTTCCCTGCACGAGGCACTTGTACCGTCGTAGCACGGCCCGTTCCGACATCTGGCCGACCAGGCTGGCATAGGAGTGCTCGGTTCGGGCGACGACCATGAGGCCGGATGTGTTCTTGTCCAGTCGATGAACGATTCCCGGGCGGTCCCGCTGGCCGACACCGGCCAGGTCCGGGAAGGTGGCGACCAACGCGTCGGCCAACGTGCCCGCTGGCTGGCCGGCGCCCGGATGGACCACCAAGCCGGCCGGCTTGTCGACCACGATCAGCGACTCGTCCACCCACACCACCTCCGGGCTGGGAGAGGATGGTGCTTCGGAGGCACGGGCAGGTGAGCGCGGCGCGATCCCGAGCCGCAGCCCCTCCCGGACGCGCTGCGATCGGTCCAGGCACGGCCGCCCGCCCAGGGCGACCAAGGCTTCTGCGATCAGCCGCGCCGACTCCGAACGGGAGTAGCCGCCGAGCACTGAGAGCGCTCGGTCCAACCGCTCCCCGTCGAGAGCCGAGGGAACGTCGTACTCTTCGCTATCGCCCAGCGTCGCCTTCTCTCCTCGACATCCCCCGTAGCGCGTAAGCGCCCCACCGGGAACGTAGCGGCCCCACCGGGAACGTAGCCGACCGGGAGGTCACCGTACCGGGGTGTGGGCGGGAAGCGCACGGCTTCGGCCGTGGGAGGCAGCCCCGCTCGGGCACCCGGCCGCTGCGCCTGGCACCCGGCCGCTGCCGGTAGTGCGTCAGCGGCGCAGCATTCCCAGGACGAGGAGGGCACAACCGAGGACGATGCAGGAGTCCGCCACGTTGAACGTCGGCCAGAACCCAGTCGAGAGGAAGTCCACCACGGCTCCGCCCAGCGGACGGAACAGCCTGTCGGAGAGATTGCCAAGCGCTCCGCCCAGGAGGAGGCCCATTGCGACCGTGTTGGCAGTGCCGGCCATTCTCGTCGCGACCCACAGAAGAAGCACGACCAGACCTGCCGCCACGCCCACCACTATCGCCGGATGCCCCTGGCCGATGCTGAACGCCACCCCGCTGTTGTAGGTCAGCCGCAGTGAAAGGGGGCCGACCACGTGAACGGGACCGGATCGCAAGTAGTGCTGCGCCAACGACTTCGTCGATTGGTCGACCGCCACCACCACGGCGGCGATAGCCGCCACGACCAGCAGGCGGCGGCGCGCTGACGGACGGTCACCGGTGGGAATCGAAGGCCCCACCTCTGTGGCCCGGGTCGCCGTCGGCGACCCGCCAGTCGGCCGGTTCTCGCTCAACGGCGCGAAAGACCTCCGCTCTTGCACGCAATGCACAGCCTGGCGTGGGGAAGCGCCGAGAGCCGGGCACGGGGTATCGGCTTGCGGCAGTTCTCGCAGATCCCGTAAGTTCCGGCGTCGATGCGGGCCAGTGCCTGGTCGATCTCCTCGACCGCCGCCAGCGCCTGAGCGGACAGCGCCAGGTCTCGCTCCCGGTCGATGGTCGTCGTACCGCCCTCGCCCGACTCCTCGTCGAACTGGACGTCGCCCGGTTCGGCCTCCTGCGCCAACGAGTCGGCTTCCGCCTTGAGCGCACGCGCCTGCTCCATGTAGACAGCGCGCTCCGTCGTCAGCGCCTCTCGCTGGCGTCGCAGAAACTCGTCCTCGGTGAGGTCGTCCTCGTCCTCTACCAACTCTTGATTGGTTGCGGCAGCGTCTCTTGCCATGTCCTCCGTCACGTCCCTCGGAAGGCTCCCCACCGTCGGGCGGGGCGCCGAGGATAATGGTCGGAGAGGATACAGCCCGCAGGGGTCCCTCAAGTGCCGTGCGGCTCCGACGAGCACGGACCTCGGCGGTGGGCGGCTGGATACTGCACTCCGGGGGCCGGGCGGCGGCTCCCTCGACGCCCCCCACGGGTGAGCCTGTCGGCGACGGACCGTCGCCCGGACCGATCGACTCAGCCGGACGCGCCGCGGGCCGGCGGTCCGGACGCCTTCAACAGGGCTGCCCAGCGCACCGCCCGCTGCCTCGCCTCCTGCGGCGCAGAGTCGACGAGGTCCGCCACGGTGGTCCTCGAAAGCTGTGCCCGCCAGACCTCCTCTGCGTCGCGCATGACGGTCGCTATGCCACACGCCTGCCGATGGCAGTCTGGCGGCAACACATCTGGACCTCTCTTGCGTATCTCCGTACAGAAGAACAGCGACGAGGACCCGTCGATCGCCTCCACGACGTCCGCCACCGTTATCTCCTCCGCCGGCCGGGAGAGGCGGAACCCTCCCCTCGGCCCGCCTGTGGCGACCAAGATGCCTGCCCGCACAAGGGCCTGGAGCTGCTTGGAGAGGTAGGCATCCGGTACTCCGTGGTACTCCGCGAGGTTTCGGCACGAGATCGGGACGCCGCTGGGGACGGCCGCGATGACCCACGCACAGTGCAGCACCCACTCGACACCTTGCGGCAACCGCATACCTGGATATTAACTATCTGCTATGTCTAGGTCAATGGGCTGGGTGACGCTCTTTCTGATCGGTGCCGATCTGTTCGTCGTGTCACCACTGCTTCCCGGCATAGCCAGCGAGTTCCACCACGGGGTGGCCCTCGCAGGATCGGCGGTGAGTGCGTTCGCTCTCGCCTACGTGCTGGCCGGACCACGTTTGGGCAGCGTCGCCGATCGGGTCGGGAGGCGGAAGGTGCTTGCGGCCGGCCTGGCGGGGTTCGCCCTGGCGAACCTGCTCTCCAGCGTGGCTCCCGACTTCCCAGCACTTGTCGTGTCCCGAGGCTTGGCCGGCGTGTCGGCATCGGCCGTCACGCCTTCGGTCTATGCACTCGTCGGTGCTTCCGCCCCGGAGGGCCGGCAAGCCACGTGGCTGGGTGTCGTCACGTCGGGGCTGCTGTTGGCACTGGTGATCGCTGCTCCCCTCGGAGCGATCGTCGCGCAGCGGTTCGGGTGGCACTCGGTGTTCGGCGGCCTTGCGGCACTCGCAACGGCCCTGACGCTTATCGAGTCCCGGGAACGGTCCTCTGGCGTGAGGGAGCAGTCGCTGCGATCCCCGAACACTGTGCGGTTCCCCCAAGTCGACGGCCCCGACGAGTGCAGGCGGGAGGGTGCCGTTGCCGGGGGAGGCCCCTCGACGGTGTCCCGTCCGGAAGCGGCCCGGCCTGCCCGGACCCTGATCACCAAGCTGCTCGCTGTGGCACCGACCGCACTTTGGGGATATGCCGTGTATGGACCGTACACGTTCCTGGGAGCCGTCCTTCGTTCGGAAGGGTTCGCTCCGACGGCGATCGCTCTTGCCGTGGCCGTGTTCGGTGCCGGTGCACTGGTTGGCAACCTGGCTGGCGGTCTGCTCTCCGATCGGGCGGGAGCGAAGTCGGTGAGCGCCGCCAGCTTTGCCGTGCTCGGAGCGGCACAGATCGCCGGGGAATTGGCAGCGCGCCGGCTGGCGCCGGAAACGGTCGTCCTCGGGATGCTCGGACTGGGCGCTTACCCGTACTACTCGGCGCACCAGTCGCGCCTGGCAAACCAGTTCCCCCGCGAGTCCGCTTCGATGCTGGCATGGAACAACTCCGCTCTGTACGCAGGCATCCTGGCAGGCTCAGCGGTGGGCGGGTGGATACTGAGCAGGGCTGGCTACTCCGCGCTCGATGACGCCTCCGCCGGCGCGGCCGCGTGCGGTGCCGCACTCGCGTTGGCATGGTCGTCCTACATCCCTGCACTCCGGGGGCCGGGCGGCGGCTCCCTCGACACCCCCCACGGGTGAGCCTGTCGGCGACGGACCGTCGCCTGGACCGATCGACTGCCCGAGCGTGTCACGGGCACCGTGACGTGCGGCCTATCGTGAGGTGCGTATGAAAAGCTCAGATGGCCAGCCCTTCCCCACCGTACCGGTGCAGCCCGACCTGCCCCGGATCGAGGAGGAGATCCTGGCGTTCTGGGAAGCGGACGGCACTTTCGCGGCGTCGGTGGCAGCGAGGGCCGGCGGGGCGAACGAGTACGTGTTCTACGACGGCCCCCCGTTCGCCAACGGGCTGCCCCACTACGGGCACCTTCTGACGGGGTTCGTGAAGGACGCTGTGCCCCGTTACCGGACGATGCGGGGCCGGCGGGTCGAGCGCCGCTTCGGCTGGGACTGCCACGGCCTGCCGGCGGAGATGACGGCCGAGCGGGAGCTGGGGGTGTCGGGGCGCGCCGCGGTGGAGACGCTCGGCGTGGACACCTTCAACGCTCACTGCCGCTTGCTGGCTATGCGGACGAAGGAGGACTGGCGCCGGTACGTGACCCGCCAGGCCCGCTGGGTCGACTTCGACGACGACTACAAGACGATGGACCTGCCTTACATGGAGAGCGTCATGTGGGCGTTCCGGGAGCTCTGGCGCAAGGGCCTGATCTACGAGGGCCAGCGAGTCCTGCCGTACTGCTGGGAGTGCGAGACGCCGCTGTCGAACTTCGAGACCCGCCTGGACGACGCCTACAGGAACCGCGTCGACCCCGCGGCGACCATCTCGTTCTCCCTGCGGGACGAGGAGAGGCCGCTGCTCCTGACGGACGGCACCGCGGTGGAAGGTCCGGTGGACCTGCTGGCGTGGACGACGACTCCTTGGACGCTGCCGTCGAACCTGGCCCTGGCGGTGGGTGCGGAGATGACGTACGCGGTCCACCGCACGACCCGAGGAGCGTCGGTGGCCAGCCAGCAGTGGTGGGCGTCGCACCCGGACGCGTCCGAGGCCGATCTCGGACTGGTTCGGGGAGACCAGCTGGTGGGCCGGCGGTACGAGCCCCTGTTCCCGTTCTTCGCCGACGCTCCGGGAGCGTTCGTGGTGCTGGCGGCGGACTTCGTGTCGACGGAGGAGGGTACGGGGGTCGTGCACATGGCGCCCGGGTTCGGCGAGGACGACCAGCGAACCTGCGCGGACAACGGCATAGCGGTGGTGGCGCCGGTGGACGACCGGGGCCGCTTCACCGACCCGGTGAGCCCCTACAAGGGAACCGGCGTGTTCGAGGCCAACCCGGCGGTGCTGGCCGACCTGGAGGCCGTGGGTCGCCTGGTGGAGACTGCCGCGTACGAGCACAGCTACCCTCACTGCTGGCGAACCGACACGCCCCTGATCTACCGCGCCATGAGCAGCTGGTTCGTGAACGTCACCGCCGTGCGGGACCGGATGGTCGAGTTGAACAAGCAGGTCAATTGGGTTCCGGCGCACGTGCGGGACGGCGCGTTCGGCAAGTGGCTGGAGGGAGCGCACGACTGGTCGATCAGCCGGAACCGGTTCTGGGGCTCCCCGATCCCGGTGTGGAAGAGCGACGACCCGGCCCACCCCCGCGTCGACGTCTACGGCAGCCTGGACCAGATGGAGGCAGACTTCGGCGTCCGGCCGGCGGACCTGCACCGGCCCGCCGTGGACGAGCTGGTTAGACCGAACCCGGACGACCCGTCCGGCCGCTCGACGATGAGGAGAGTGCCGGACGTGCTCGACTGCTGGTTCGAATCCGGCTCGATGCCCTTCGCCCAGCTGCACTACCCCTTCGAGAACGTCGAGAGGTTCGAGCAGCACTTCCCGGCAGACTTCATAGTGGAGTACCTGGGCCAGACCCGGGGCTGGTTCTACACCCTGCACGTGCTCGGGACGGCGCTGTTCGACCGCCCCCCGTTCCGCTCCTGCGTCGCGCACGGCGTCGTGCTGGGCAGCGACGGGCGGAAGATGTCCAAGCACCTGGGCAACTATCCCGATCCGGAGCAGGTGTTCGCCAAGCAGGGGGCGGACGCTCTGCGGTGGTTCCTGCTCTCGTCCCCGGTCCTGCGGGGACAGGATCTGATAGTGGACGAGCGGTCGATCTCGGACGCCGCCCGTCAAGCGATCTCTCCTCTGTGGAACGCGTGGCACTTCTTGGCGCTCTACGCGAACGCTGATCGCATCAGCCCAGCGTTCCGGACCGATGCGGCGTCGGTCCTGGACCGGTGGGTGTTGGCCGAGGCATCCGCTCTGGTTACCGACGCCCAAGCGGCACTGGAGGGCGACGACCTGCCGGCGGCCTGCCAGGCGGTGGCGGCGTTCCTGGAGCAGCTGACCAACTGGTACATCCGACGCAGCAGGGACCGCTTCTGGCGCTCCGCACCGGCGGACGGCGAAGAGGACCGCGACAAGAGGGACGCCTACGACACGCTGGCGACGGTGCTCGGGATCTGCTGCCAGGTTGCGGCCCCTCTGCTGCCGTTGGTGACGGAGGCGGTGTGGCGGGACCTGACCGGCGGCCGGAGCGTGCACCTGTCCGACTGGCCCGACGCGGCAGCCCTGCCGCCGCCCGACGCCGACAGGCGCCAGGCGATGGCAAGGGCGAGGGAGGTCTGCTCCGCGGCCCATTCGATCCGCAAGGCGGCAGGCCTGCGAACCCGGCTGCCGCTGCAGTCGCTCACCGTGTCGGCGCCGTGGGCACGGCAGCTGGACGGCTTCGCCGAGCTTGTCTGCGACGAAGTGAACGTACGCGAATTGAAGCTGTCCACCGATCTGGGGGACGTGGCGGAAGAGGTTCTGGCTATCGAGCCTTCCGCCATCGGGCCGAGGCTCGGTCCGGCGACGCAACGTGTCATGGCGGCGGTGCGCCGGGGCGACTGGTCGCCGGCGGACGGCGACCGGATCGAGGTGGCGGGGGAGGTCCTGCAGCCGGGCGAGTACCGGCTGGCGCTGCGAGCCCGGGACCAGGACCGGTCCCGGGCGCTGTCTTCGTCGGACGCGGTGGTGACGCTGGACGTAGAGCCCGGGCCGGAACTGGTGGCGGAAGGTCTGGCGCGGGACGCCGTGCGGGCCGTCCAGGAGACGAGACGGGCCTCCGGGCTGGACGTGGCGGACCGGGTGAAGCTCGTGCTGGGCGTTGGTCCGTCCGACGTGCGGCTCGCAGAAGCGCTCAGGACGCACGTCGACCTCATCGCCACACAGGTGCTGGCGACGGACGTGGCGGTCACGGCGGTCGAAGAGGAAGCTGCTGGCGGGAACTGGCATCTGCAGAAGCTGGCAGGCGGGGGGCGGTTGGCAGTGATGGTGGAGCGAGTGGCGCCCTGAGCCCGGCTCAGTCGTAGTCCGCCGACACTTCCGACAGGTCGATGGCCCTTGTCGGCTCCCCCTCGGAACTGCCGTCCGACTGCTGGGCACTGCCGTCCAAGTTGACCACCGGCAGGATGGTGGTGACGTTGGGGTCGTCCGAGATGAGCTTGGCGGTCGGCGTACCTTCGGCGTCCTGGTCCCACGGTCCGTGGCCACCCTGGGAGTAGGCGTCGTCTCCTGCCTGGTGGGCGACGCCTCCCAGGTGGTCCATGTCGGGCATCTCGTGGGTGGGCTCGGCGGCCGCCGTGCCCACCTCGTCCGCGGATGCCTCGGAGCCGGCGCCGAGATCGGACGCTCCGGCGTCCGCCGCCGCCTCGATCCCCATGTCGCCGGTGGGGCCGCCGAAGGGCGTTTGGTTCGCTTCGGCCGGTCCGCTCTCGGCCGGCGCCGTCCGCTCCGCCAGCCCCGAAGCCAGCGGTTCGCGTTCTACCGCTCCGGCTCGCAGCCACTCCACGGTCGACTCGTACATCCGAAGCGCGTCGTTGCGCTCGCGGTCCAATCTCCCATGCAGGTCGGTCAGCACCCCGATCAGGGCCGCCTTCTCCCCGGAAAGCCGTTGGACCTCTTCTCTCAGCTCGCCGGAGGCGGCGTCGATACGTTGCTTGGCTGCCGTCTCCGCGTCTTCGAGTATCCGCTGCCCCTGCTCTTTCGCCTCCTCGATGAGAGCGTCGGCGCGCTCGCGTGCCTCGGCTATCGCCAGGTCGGCAGCACGCTGCGCCAGGATCAGCGTGCGTCTGATCACGTCCTCGTCGCCGCTGTCCGCCAGGCGGTTCTCCGCCTTGGTGCTGCGCTCCTCGAGAGTGGCGATCTCAGCTTCCATCTCGTCGAAGCGCTGGGCGACCAGCCGCAGGAACTGGTCCACCGAGTCGGGGTTGTAGCCCCTCAGACGCTCCGTGAACTCCACTGACCGTACGTCGCGTGCAGTTATGGCCATCCGGCAATGCTATTACGCAAAGTCGCTCTCTGGGATCAGATCGGGTCATCAGCTCCCCGCGGCGGTCGGCTCCCGCCGAGCCGGCTCAAAGCCGGCTCAAAGCCGGCTGATCAGGAGCCCTATCACGAAGAACACGATCATGGGCGAGAGGTCGATAGCCATGCCTGCGCCGCCGATCGGCGGTATCAGCCTCCGTATCGGAGCGAGGACGGGCTCCGTCGCCCGGTAGGTGAAGCTGTAGATGCCGGCCATCGACGAACCGGGAGCCAGAGGAAAGTACGACATGAGGATGCGGGCCAGCAGCAGCAACTCGTAGATCTCGAGAAGCCGGACGACCACCATCAGCACAAGAGACACCTACTGCCTCTGGTAGAAGCCGCGGTCGGACAGCCGCTGGCGCTCTTCGGCGGACACCTGGACGTCGCTGGGTGAGAGCAGGAACACTTGCTCGGCGGCCTTCTCCATCTTGCCGCTCAGGGCGTAAGTGGCACCGCTGCAGAAATCGATCATCCTGCGTGCCAGGTCCCGCTCGGCGGCCTGGAGGTTCACTATCACGGGTTGACCTTCCTTCAGCCGGTCTGCGATCTCCTGGGCGGAGCCGAAGTCCCCCGGCACGATGACGTGCACGGTCGGCTTCTCCGGGCTCACCTGACGCAGCACGGACGTCCGCTGCTCAGCCGCGAGATCGTCCCGCAGGTCGCGGTTCAGCGTCCG
The DNA here is from genome assembly GCA_021795215.1 of Actinomycetes bacterium. GTDB lineage: Bacteria > Actinomycetota > Acidimicrobiia > Acidimicrobiales > JAKAOS01 > JAJYPS01. The sequence continues at coordinate 8,095 of JAJYPS010000031.1, read as the reverse complement.
AATCGAAGTAGAGCCGGACCCGAGCTCCGGCTCGGGTCCGGACCCGTTGCGGACCGCGCCTCTCGACACGAGGGCAGGTGCCGGCTGGGCGCCGACGGCACCCTCGAGGCCCTCGTCCTCGTACTCCTCGTACTCGTCCTCTTCTCCGATGCCGAGCCACGCCAAGAAGCGGCCGCCAAACGATGCCATCTACAACCTCCCAGAGCCAGAGCTTATTGTTTCATGCGCGGCCCGGCAGGGCGCGGACCGAACAGTGCGGACCCGATCCGTACCATCGTCGCTCCATGCCGGACCGCCGTCTCGAAGTCGCCGCTCATCCCCATCGACAGCTCCGCCAGGCCCAGCGCTTCGCGCAGGCCGGCAAGGGACGAGAATGCCGCCGCCGCCACGTCGGGGCCGCCGCGGGGAGCGACCGTCATCAGGCCGGCCACGTCGAGCCCCGCCTGCCGGCCCGCCTCGCACAGGCGGCCGACGTCTCGGGGGGCACATCCCTGGCGGTCGTCGAAGGCGACCTGCACCAGCACCCGGGCGCCCGGCTGCACGGCGCTCAGCGCGTCCACTTCCACCTCACGGGACAGCCCGTGCCACGTGTGGACGAAGGGGGAGAGCCGGCCGAGCTTGTTACGTTGAAGCGCTCCCAGGTAGTGCCAGCGCGCCTTGAACCCGGCCAACGGCTCGGAGGTGGCTTTGGAGACCAGCTCGCCGGCGTAGTTCTCCCCGATGTCCTCCAGCCCGCACTGCATGGCGGTGAGGACGGCTTCCGGTCCGAACCGCTTGGCGACGGCGACGATCGACGTGCGGCACGGGTCGCCACCGGCGGCTTCTATCCGGCCCCGAACGGCTGCGAGGCGGGCACCGAACTGCTCCACAGTCAGCTCATCCACGCTCGGGGACCCACACCGCCATGGCCTGGCGAGCCGCCGACCCGTCCCTGCGGCGTGAGAAGTGGCGGGGCGAGCACGCAGTACAGCAGTCGACGCCCGGGGCCACGCGGACGCCGCAGTCGCGCAGAACGGCTCTTATGCCCGCCGGCAGGTCCAGCGCGGGCAGCCCCGAAGCCGTCGCCGTCGAGATCCGATGGCCGATCGCAGACGAGACCTCCGCCGCCACGTCCTCCCCGAACTCGTAGCAGCAGGGGCGGATGCAGGGACCGACCGCTCCGACGACCCCGCTGGCACCCAGCTTCCGCATCGAGCGGACGGTGGCGGGAAGCACTCCGGCCACGAGGCCCCTCCACCCGCAGTGTGCGGCCCCGATCACGCCTTCCGGACTGGCCAGCGCGACCGCCCCGCAGTCCGCCGACAGCACCGAGAGGGCGACTCCCCTCTCGGCCGTCACCAGAGCGTCCGCATCCCCACCCTGCTGGCCGGGCCGCGTGACCACCTCCACTACGGCGCCGTGCACCTGGTTGATCCCGCTCCAAGGGCATCCGGTCAGCCCGAACTGCACCGCCCGGCGCCGCTCCACAGGCGTGGCCCGGCTGAGGTCGCCCTGGTCGATCCCAGTCCAGACTGCCAGCGCGCCCCATTCGCCCACCGCACTGGGAGCGATCTCCGCTTCGCACCCGCCACGTTCCCCTCTCTCCTGCCCCGGTGCGATCTCCTGCTCGGCGGCCTCCTCGGAGAGGGACGGAGTCAACGAAGAAACGAGGGCACGTCGAAGTCGTCGTCCGCCAGGTCGATCACCTCTCGGCCGTTCGACGTGGCACCGGCAGCGGAGCCCGCCAGGGCGGGCTGCCCGGCCGCACGATCCTCCGACGGAGCTTGGCCGTTGGTCGTCACCGCGCCCTGACCGGCGCTCCGAGCCCCGGCGACGGGACGCGACGCTGTCGAGGGCTGCTGCCCCTCGCCGTCCCAGCGCTCGAAGCCGGCGGCAATGACCGTCACCCTCACCTCGTCGCCCATTCCCTCGTCGATGACGCTGCCGAAGATGATGTTCGCGTCGGGGTGCGCGGCTCCGTGGATGATCTCCGCCGCCTCGTTCACCTCGAACAGCCCCAGATCGGTGCCGCCTGCGATGTTCAGCAGGATGCCCCGGGCTCCCTCGATGGACGCCTCCAGGAGCGGGCTGGTGACCGCGGCGCGGGCGGCGTTGACCGACCTGCCCTCGCCCGAAGCGGAACCTATCCCCATGATCGCCGTCCCGGCGTTGGACATGATCATCTTCACGTCTGCGAAGTCGGTGTTGATCAGGCCGGGTGTCATGATCAGGTCCGTGATGCCCTGGACGCCCTGAAGCAGGACCTCGTCGGCCATCTTGAACGCGTTCATCATCGAAGTCTTCTCCGTCGCCACCGTCAGCAGGCGGTCGTTGGGGATGACGATCAACGTGTCCACCTTCTCCTTCAGCTTCTGGATCCCCTGCTCCGCCTGGATCGAGCGCCTCCGCCCCTCGAAGGAGAACGGTCGTGTCACCACACCGATGGTGAGAGCGCCCAACCCCTTGGCGATCTCCGCGATCACCGGGGCTGCCCCGGTCCCCGTGCCACCCCCCTTGCCCGCGGTGATGAACACCATGTCGGCGCCCTTCAACGCCTCCGTGATCTCGTCGTGGTGCTCCTCGGCCGCCCGCCGGCCCACCTCCGGGTCGCTGCCTGCGCCGAGGCCCCGGGTCAGCTGGCGCCCTATGTCCAGCTTCACGTCCGCATCGCTCATCAGCAAGGCCTGGGCGTCGGTGTTGACCGCGGTGAACTCCACCCCCTTCAACCCGGCGTCGATCATGCGGTTTACCGCGTTGACCCCTCCACCTCCGACGCCCACCACCTTCACGACGGCTATGTAGTTCTGAGAGCCAGTAACCATCTGCCCACCCTTTCTGCGGCCAGTACCGAAACTTCGAATCCCCACCCTCTGCGGCCCAGGCGCCGTTCCTCTGCAGCCTCGGCCCTATGCAGCCTCGGCGAATCGCACCCCACCCCGCTACCGGGTCTCCCCCACTACTGGGTCTCCATCCCGGCGCCAATCGCTTTGACCACTCAACCTTTACATAAGGTCCATATTGGGCTAAACTTCTTGTTTCGGTAGACTAGACCAGCCTCAGCCAGCGGTCAAGGTCGGAGCTTCCGGCACCTTCAGGTCTACCACCTTGACCCCGCTAAGTGAGACGTCCTGCAGCAGTGTCGCCAGCGCCACCACCTTGGCGTGCAGGGCGGTCGCCGATCCCATCTCCACCAACGGGCCGGAGCTCAGCCGCAGGACCACCTCGGGCGACCCTCCGGCGGTGCCGCCCGCTCCTCCAGACACCGCGGAAGTCCCACTCGGAACGGACCGGGAAAAGATGTACACGACTCGAGCGGCGAGTGAGGGGGGAAGAGCTCCGGCTACCGACGCTGCCGCCCTTCCGCTGCCGTTCAGCCAAGTCCCGACCGCGCCGGGTGCCAGTTGGCCGCTAAGCAGGGGGAGCGGGGGGCGGCTCGGTACGGGAGCCGAGAGGACCCGGCCGGTCCGGTCGACCGTCGCGTACCGGTGGCCCGCCTCCGCCACGACGGCAACCGGCTTGCGGACGACCACGCTCACCACCACCGTCCGGGGCCACGAACGCCGCACCGTGGCCGACAGGACCCACGGCAACTTGTCGATGCCCGAAGCGGCCGACGCCACGCTCAACTCTGCCAGCGGCAAGCCGTTGCGCAACCCTCCGGCCGAGCGCACTTGGCCGAGCAGCGCAGGGGGCGCACCGCGGAGGACGACCCGGTGCACTCCCACGAGGGAGCTGCGGCTGAAAGCGAAGGCCGCTATGGACACCGTCACGACGACCGCCACGGACGCTGCCGCCCATCGCCACTTCTTCGCCGCCTGGTGGCGAACTTCCGCTCGCCTCGCCTCGATACGAGGGTCCATGGTCTCCGTCATGCTAACTCCACCTTTAGTTCACGGTTAGGTGATGTCGACCGAGCGGCGAGGCCAGCGGCGCTCGAGTCGGCCGCCACTCGACCCGGTTCGCCACTCGACTCGGACCGATCCATCTCAGCCGAGCCGAGCCGCCAGCTCCTCCGACAGACCGCCTATGTCGCCCGCTCCGAGAAGCATGCAAACGTCGCCTGGCCGGACCAGCTCCGCCACCTGGCCTGCCAGCTCGGCCCTCGACGGGACGTAGTGAACCTCCTTGGACGGCTCCCGGCGCCGGACGGCCTCCGCCACGAGGCGACCGGTGACGCCGGGTCTCGCCGCTTCGCCGGCGGAGTAGACGTCCGTGACCACGACGACATCGGCAGCTGCGAACGCTTCCCCGAAGCTCTCCCACAGCAGCTCCGTCCTGGAGTAGCGGTGCGGCTGGAAGACTGCGACCACCCGCTGCCACCCGCACTCCCTGGCGGCCTCCAGCACCGGCCGCACCTCGCCGGGGAGATGGGCATAATCCTCCACGATCTGGACGCCCGCCCGGGAGGGGCCGAACTGGAACCTGCGCGCGACTCCGCCGAAACGGGCCAGAGCGGAGGCGATGGAGTCGAACGGCACGCCGATCTCCGAGGCGGCGGCGGCGGCGACCGCCGCGTTGGCGACGTTGTAGGCGCCCGGAACGGCAAGAACTGCCTGCCCCAGCTCCGCTCCATCCTTCAACAGCCGGAAGAGGGACCCCGCCCTGCCCCGGTTCTCGTCGACGACCCTGTAGCGAGCACCCTCGCTCCGTCCGACCGTCACCGCTCCCCGTTCCACCGCCAACTGTGCTGCAACCGGGTCGTCCGTCCACACCACGGCGCACGGCGCCGTCGAGATGTACCGGCGGAACGCCTCCTTCAACGCTTCGAAGCTGCCGTAGTAGTCGAGGTGGTCCGCCTCCACGTTCGTGACCACCGCCACTTCCGGCGAGAGCTCCAAGAAGGTGCCGTCGCTCTCGTCCGCTTCGACCACCAGCCAACCGCCGTCCTCCCAGGCCGCACCGCCGCCGATCTCGTTCAGCTCCCCGCCGACCAGGTAGGAGGGCCTCCAACCGGCCTCCACCAGAGCGAGCGACAGCATCGAAGTGGTGGTCGTCTTGCCGTGCGTACCAGCCACTGCGAGCGTGCGCCGTGTAGCGACGATGGATGCGAGCAGATCCGCCCTGGACAGCACCGGGATGCCGGAATCGGTCGCAGCCATGACCTCGGGGTTCGACGCCCTTATGGCGCTCGATATCGCCACCGCTTGGGCGTCGCCGACATTGGCCGGGTGGTGCCCGACCGTGACGGTGGCTCCGAGAGACCTGAGCCGGTCCAGCGAAGCCGAGTCCTTCAGGTCGCTCCCGCTGACCTTGTGACCCATCTCCCACAGCACAGTGGCGATGGCGCTCATCCCGACCCCGCCGATCCCCACCAGGTGGACCCGGCGGGGAGTGTCGAGTGCGAACACCGATGCACGCGCCTCCTCCCGGCCGGCGATCGAGCTCTCGATGCTCATGACTGCGATCTCCCCTCTGACATGGACGTGGTCTGGGTCGAGCCTCCCGGCTTACGCCGTCTCGTCATCTGCCGTACCCGGCCGGCGGTGCCATCCGCTGCGGCGCCATCCGCTGCGGCGGCACCGGTTCCTCCCTCGCGGGACCGTCTCTCGCCGAGGGGCTTCCTTCGAGCCGAGCAGATCCGAGCCAGTGCCTGCCGGCTCCTGCTGCCCTTCGTCGGCGCCTCTCCTCCCGGCGGCGGCCAGGATGCCGATCTGCCCTGCAGTCGGGACCGCTCGTCGGGAACCACTCCGGCGACCCGTAGAGCGACCCGCTCCACCAGGCGGCCCACCTCGTCCGCTGCGTCGGGCCGGGCCAGCCGAAGTGCCGCTGCGCCCATCGACTGGAGCCTACCGGGGGTGCCCAACAACCGGTCGGCCATCACGCTCAGCCGCTCGGGCTTACAGTCCTGGTCCCGAAGGACGGCAGCCGCCCCGACCCTGGCCAGCACGGCCGCATTGGCAGCCTGGTGGTCGCCGGGCGCCCCCGGCAGCGGCACGAGGATCGAGGGCCGACCCGCTGCGGCCAACTCCGCGACGGTCAGCGCTCCGGCCCTCGCTACGACGAGGTCCGCAGCGGCCAGCGCCTGGGCCATGTTCCGCTCGTACTCCACCACCTGGTAAAGCAGCTTCGAGCCGGCGGGCGGCCCCGGCGGCCGGGCTGCCCAGTCCCTGCTGCCCACCACGTGGCGAACCACCACGTCCGACCGGTCGCTCCACAGGGACGCCAACCTCGCCACAGCCGTATTGATGGTCGCAGAACCGAGCGAGCCCCCGACGGCGAGGACCAGCTTGGCAGGCTCCGGTATGCCGAGGACTCTTCGCGCCTCTCTCCGGGTGGACGGCGGCAGCGACGGCAGCGCCGCCAGCTCCCGCCTAAGCGGCGCCCCGGTGACGGTGGCCCGCGGCAGAGCCGTTCCGCCCCACGCAACAGCGGAAGCCGCTGCGAACGGCGCCAGCAGCCGGTTGGCCGCACCAGGCACCGCATCGACGTTCAACAGCACGAGAGGGATCCGCAGGGCCACGGCCGCCAGGGAGGGTCCGAGCGACGCGTACCCGCCCACGGCCAGCACGACGGCCGGACGCTCCCTGCGGACCAGGGACATCGACATCACCGCCGCCATGGCCAACCCGGCGCCGGAGGCGATGTTGGCAGCCGACATGCGCCGGAGAAGTCCCCTGCCGGGGAGCAGACGAACGGGGAACCCGGCTTCGGGAACGAGGCGGCTCTCCTGGCCTCGACGGGAGCCGACGAAGAGCACCTGCTCGGCGGGGTGGCCGAGGTCCACCAGTGCGTCGGCGACAGCCAACGCGGGCAGCACGTGCCCGGCGGTGCCGCCGCCCGCCACGATGGCGAAACGCTTGGCCATCTTCAGTCCCTCCAGCTCTTGGCGGACCGGTTCTCCTCGGATCGGGCGGCCACGTTCAGCAGCATCCCGGTGGCAGCCATCTCGATCACCAGGGACGACCCGCCGAAGGAGATGAACGGAAGCGGGATGCCGGTCACCGGCAGGAGCCCGACGACGGCGCCCATGTTTATGGTCGCCTGGCCCACCAGCCAGGCAGTGATACCGGCTGCCAGCAGCGTGCCGAAGCAGTCGGGCGCTCTTGCTGCGATCCTTATGCCCCACCAGCCGATCGCGCCGAACAGCACCACGATCGCCACAGAGCCGAGTAGACCCAGCTCCGATCCGACGACGGAGAAAATGAAGTCGGTGTAGGGGTTCGGCAGCAGCCCCCACTTGAGCGGGCTCGCCCCGAGGCCGACGCCGGTCAGATGGCCGCCCGAGAACCCGACCAGCGACTCGACCACCTGGAACCCGCTGCTCAGCTTGTGGTGCCACGGATCGACGAAGCTCAAGAGCCTGGCCCGGCGGTAAGGAGCGGCCCACCCCAGCGCCAGCACCCCCACGACCGCCATGAACACCAGGGCGCCGAGAGCCCGCAGCGGCACTCCCGCAGCCCACAGCAGCGTGAACGCTATGAGGGCCACCACCAGGGAAGTGCCCATGTCCGGCTGCATCATCAGCAGCATCCCGACGACGCCGAGCAGGATGGCTACCGGACGGACGCTCTGGCGCCAGTCCCCGACCGACCTCTGGCGGCGGGCCAGCATGTCGGCCACGTACACGAGCACGGCCAGCTTGGCTACCTCGGACGGCTGCACCCTCAGCGAACCGACACCCAACCACCGGCTCGCCCCTCCGCTTCCGATCCCCAGTCCGGGCACCAGAACCGCCACCAGAGCGAGGATGCTCCCGAGCAGCATCACCGGAGCCAGCCTCCTCCAGCGGCGATAGTCGACCCTCACGGCGACGGCAAGCGCCGCGGTGCCGAGCACCACGTACATGGTCTGCTTCTCGAATATCCGCAGCGGCGACCCGTAAAGGATCAGCGACTCGACCGAGGAGGCCGAGAAGACCATCACCGTACCCAGGCCCAATGCCAGCCCCACCAGCCACAGCAGGACCGTGAACGCGGCGGGCCGCTGGTCGGCCGACGGAAGCCCTCGCAGCCACTGGGACGCGCCCGGCGGCGGTCCGGGCCGGTGGAGCTCCAGCCTCGACCGGGCGCCGCGCGAGGGCGTCCTCGAGCTGGCCACTCCCTCGCACGATTTCGAGAAGATCCTGTGGCAAGTGTAGGTCAGGCGCTCCAGCCTGACGGATCGGTTCCGCCGGAAC
>JAJYPS010000121.1 GCA_021795215.1 Actinomycetes bacterium | reverse complement strand
AGGTGCTCCGGGTCTATGCCGATCCCATTGTCCCGCACCTTGATCTCCACCTGGTCACCCCGGGGTCCGGCCACGACCTCCACCCGGCCACCCTCGGGCGTGTAACGGATCGCGTTGGATATCAGGTTCTCGGTCGCCATCTCGACCAGTCTCGGGTCGCCGACCAGAGTGGCAGAGTGGCCTCGCGAGACCAGCTGGACCCCTGCGGAACGTGCCAGCGGCTCCAGCCGGTGCACCACGTCGGCTGCGACTCCCGCGGCATCCAGTTCGACGTGCTCCAGCGGCTCGGCCAGGTCCAACTGGTGCAGCCGCCTGAGCGCTTCCAGCAGGTCGTGCAGCCTCTGGCTCTCCGCCTGTACCAGCTCGGCTGCCTCCTGGCGCCCTTCGGGGCTGGTGATCGTGCCTTCCGCCAGACCGATCGCGAAGCCGGTCACGGCATTGAGCGGCGTGGCTATCTCGTGCGCCAGGTCCCCGAGGAACCGCCGCTGTAGATGGTCCGCCTCCTCCAGGCGCGCCGCCATGCCGTCGAATGCCGTCGCCAGTCGACGCAGTTCGGGCGGCCCCACGTCTCCCATCCTCGCTGACAGGTCACCACCGGCGACCCGGTCCGCGGCACGCACCGCCTGCTCCACCGGACCTGTGACGCTGCCGGTGAGAACCCTGGCCACAGCCAGACCTGTTGCCAGCATCAAAGCCAGCAGCGCTGCTGCGACGGCTGTGATCTCCAGCGCGAAGCCCGTCGCAGTCTCCGGCCTACCCGTCACCGCCACGACGCCGCCGCCGGGAAGACCGCTGCGCACCGTCAGCGAACCCGGGCCGCCCCGGCCGTGTCCCAGCACCAACGTGCCGCCCGGCACACCCTCGATCGTGACCCTCTCCAGAAGGAGCACCTGGCCGGCCGCCTCGAGCTGCTTGCGGTCGGCATGCTGAGCGACGAGGTTCTCGAACACCTGGGCGGAGCGGTGGAGATGGAACACGAGCGTCCGCTGGGACATCGTCTGCTCTACGGTGTCCACGACGAAGAACATGCCGATCAGGCCCACCAGGGCTGCCATACCCATGATGAGCAGGACCTTTGCGCGCAGCGAAGCGAAGCGGCCGAGCATCAGGTGTCCAGGCGGTAGCCGACCCCTCGGATCGCGCTGACCTTCAGCGACCCGCCCAGTTTCCGTCGCAGCGACGCCAGGTGGACGTCGACCGTCTTCTCGGTCACGAACGTCGTACCCCATCCGGCTTCGAGCAACTGAGTTCGGGTGAGCACTCTTCCCTGCCGTTCGGCGAGCGCCGCCAGAAGGTCGAACTCCCGCCTGGTCAGGTCCACCTCCTTGCCCTTGACCGTGCAGCGCCTGGCGGACAGGTCTATGTCCACTTCGCCCAGACGCATCATCTCCTCCGCGGACGCCTGTCCGTGCCGCCTGCGAAGATGGGCCCTGACCCGCGCTGCCACCTCCGCCGCGGAGAACGGCTTCACCACGTAGTCGTCGGCCCCCAGCTCCAGTCCCGCCACCCGGTTGGCCTCCTCCCCCCTCGCAGTGAGCAGGAGAATCGGCACGTCGCTGAAGCGGCGGGCGCGCCGGACCACCTCGAACCCATCCAGACCGGGGAGCATCACGTCCACCAGCGCCAAGTCGGCACTCCCCCGGTTGAGGATCGACAGGGCCTCTTCCCCGTTGTCGGTCTCCAAGACGGTGTACCCCTCCCTCTCCAGGTACTGCGCCACCAGGCGCCGGATCGAACGCTCGTCGTCCACTACCAGGATGCGCCCCCTGGACGCCGTTGCCACGCCTTCGTCAGTCACGGCTCCATAGTCGCACTGTTGGAGACGCCAGGGAGGCTTTCGCTCATTCCGAGAGCGATCCGAGCTCTCGAACCTGGCCCGTCCCTACCTGTCGCAGACAATCGGTGGCGCTCGCAATCGGCTCCCGACAATCGGGCAACGGGTGGAGCTTCCTGGCGCCGACAAGGCAGGGACGGGCCAGGGCGTCGAGCTTGCCGCAGGCCGGAGCCCTTGGTTGGGGCGGTTCTCAGCGAGCAGCGCAGCGGGCATCCTCTAGCCCTCGCAGCAGGGCTCGGATCGCCGGCCCGAGTGAGTGGGGAGCCGTACTGGTGTAGCCGAGTACCAATCCCGGGGTCCGGGGCCCAGGGATTGCGTAGTGACCTGCCAGCCCTACGCAGCGCACGCTGTGTGCGGCGGCACAGGAGACGGCGGCGTCTTCTGAGATGTCGCTAGGGAGCTCCACCAGGACGTGGATACCGGCTGAGATGCCACGCACTCTCACGTCGGGAAACTTGGCGGTGATCGCCTCCACAATGGTGTCGCGTCGGGCACGGTACTGCTGCCTGACCTTGCGGATATGCCGGTCGAACCTACCCGTCTCGATCAGATGGGCGATGGTGAGCTGGTCCAGGACGGGTGAGTGGATGTCATAGGTGCTCTTTATCTCCATGACCGTGCTCACGAGTTTGGACGGGGCGCTCAGCCAGCCCAGGCGTAGGCCCGGCGCGAGCGACTTGCTGACCGTTCCGACGTGAAGGACGTACTCGGGCGCCAGACCCTGGACCGCACCTATGGGTGCACGGTCGTAACGGAACTCGGCGTCGTAGTCGTCCTCGACGATCAGCCCGTCCCTGTCCCGTGCCCAGCGCACGAGTGCCGCACGACGTTGGGGCGACATCACAACGCCGAGCGGGTATTGATGGGCGGGGCCGACAACAACGGCACGTGCGCCGCTCTTGGCCAGCTCGTCGACGCGGATGCCCTGCTCGTCGACCGGAATCGGCATCAGGGCCATTCCGGCACGGGTGATCAGGTTGCGCATCTGGGGATGGCTTGGGTCCTCGATGGCGACACGGCGGATGCCCTTGGCACGAAAGATGTCGCACGCCAGGCGTAGTGCCTGAGCAAAACCTGTGGACACACAGATCTGCTCACGTGGGGCAAGCACACCCCGCACCCGTGCCAGGTAACTGGAGAGTATTGTCCGAAGATCAACGCTCCCCCTCGGATCCCCATAGCCGAATAAACCATCAGGTGCCTGCTGCATCACGTGGCGTACCGACGCCAGCCAGGCCGAGCGGGGGAAGGTGCTTAGGTCCGGTTCCCCTGGCCGCATGTCGTAAGATCCCGGGCCGCGGACCTCTCCTGCGCCGGGCGCTGCCCCGGAGGGGTGGGCGGTTCGTACCCCTTCGTCCTCGCCCGCTCCCCCCGTCACAAAGGTGGCGGACCCCGGCCGACTCGTCACGTAGCCCTCGGCGGAGAGCTGTTGGTAAGCCTCGACCACCAGGCTGCGGGAGCACCCGAGGTCACGGGCGAGAGCGCGGCTCGACGGAAGGATGCTCCCGATCGAAAGGCGACCAGAGCGGATCGTGTCGCGCAGGGCGGCTTCGAGCCAGCGGCCACGGTGATCGACAGGCAACGGCCCGAGGAGAAGCTCCAGGCCGCGACTGGTCCGCTCAACAGGTATCAAACTGGTCCTTCCTTGTGATCTGGTCAGCGGTCAAGCTAACGGCTGTGCTTCCGGTCGGGCAAGGCAGTGCCGCCAAGGGAATTGGCAACCGGCAGGCCCGAACGGGGAAGCGAGAAGGGACGATCGTCGCAAAGAGCCGATCGCAATGAAGGGATGAAGGGATCGCCAGCAAGTGCGAAATAGAGTGCTACACCGACTCAGTGGCCGCTCGTGGTCATACGTAGCCATAGCGGCGGCATCGAGCGCTGCGACGCTTGTCGCGTCCTTTACGGTAAACGCCGGAGCGACCCAGCCCGTTCCAGGTGCGAGCTTCACGGTGCCGCCGCCGGCTCCGTACAGGCTGAACGCCAACACCAAATACACCACGCGGTTATATGGGACAGATCCGTATCAAACGGCAGTATCGGTTACCAACGAGGTATATCCTGTCGGGCGAGCAATCAATGCTCCGCATGAGCTGAACAACGTCAATGACAGGCCATGGGGTGTGGTGTTGATTCGTGCCCACAGTCCCCTGACGGGGATCCCCGCTGTCGAACTCGTGCACTTTCCCAACGACGCACCGGTGCTGTTCGTCACGCGTCACGGCATTCCACAGGTCACATATGACGAGCTGAAGCGGATAATGCCGACGGGGATCGCCAGGGACCACATGGTCCAAGCCATCGTGGTCGGGGGAGCGGCGAACCCGGCAGTCATGAAGCAGCTGCAGCAGCTTGGCATGAAGTCGGACACGATTACCGCCCCGAACCCGTTCGAACTTGCGAACAAGATCGACGCGTATTACGGGAAGATCCAGAACCCAGACCTCGGGGTCCCTCAGATGGGCGGGTCTGCCAGCACCGGTGGCAATGGGATACAAGATGTAATGGTCGGCAATATCCATGCGTGGCAGTACATGCTGCCTGCTACGCACTGGGCCTCCCACATGCCGACCGGGTTGCTGTGGGTCACCGGCCATACCATTCCTGCACCGACGCGTGCTGCACTGGCCCGGCGTGGGGGGCATGCCATGATCTACGTATGGGGCGGTCCGGCACAGGTGGCGCCGTCGGTAGTACGGCAGCTGGCGAAGTACGGGTCCGTAATGCGCATCACCAACAACGACCCAGTCGCTTACAACCAGCCGCCAGTCGACACGCCATCTGCGACGAGCATCGCCTTCGCCAAGATGTGGGACCCGGCCGGCATGGTCGGCTGGAACATCACCGGGCCGGGTCACGGGTTCACCCTGTTGAACCTGAACAGCCCTTACGCGTGGCAGCAAGCGGTGGGGTCATCGATCCTGTCGCATCTCGGATTCCATGCCCCGCTGCTGCTAAGTACCAGCGGCAGCACACTGCCATCCAGCATTCGCGGCTACCTGGCGTCGGTGGCCCCGACCTTCCTGGTCTCCCCGGCCGACGGTCCCTACAACATGACCTACGTGCTAGGTAGCTACTCCGACATCTCGTGGAACGAGCAGACGCAGGTCGACAGGGTGTCGGGTATGGCGAACCGCCACGTCTGGAACCAGAACACAGGAAGCGTGTACATCCCGCCGCGATGAGTTCGAGAGGGGGCAGGACCGGCGGTCGCAAACCCGCCGGCCCTGCCCGGGCGGCGGGAACTGGGGCGGACGGTTGTCGTGCGACGGGTCCAATGCGAAACGATACAGGTCTTGTCCTAAAAATTGGAGGCCCGGCCGCCGGTGATGACTCCGGAGAAGCTCTCCTTGGGACACCGCACGGAGCGTCCGTACGGCACCGAGCTTCTGTGCTCTTTCAGCCATCACGGGGCTTCCGGCCCGGTTGGAGCTGGACGCCGACGCTAAGCAGCCACCTGGCCGCAGTCACAGCGGTGGTGCCGTCGTAGGCCGCCACCGCCTCCACGCTCCTGAGCCTCGGATCGCACCCCCGCCAGCCGCTCCCCGCTACAGGCCCCGGCAGATCGGTGCCCCGCCGCCGTGTGTTGCACATTGCCGACAGCCTTCCGTCCGCTTACCGTGCCATTACCTCCACAGGCGTACGTTGGGGTTCGCAATCCGGGGGGTTTGCACGCCGGAGCCGGCCGGGTCACACTGGCCGGCTCCTGGCCACTCCCCAACAGTTCCCTGCGCGAGGGACGGCGGACGAGCACTCGGTCTCCGTTCCGGCATACCTGCGTGGTTCCGATCCCTTCACTGCAGCGAGAAGTAGATAGGCTGACCTAGTTATGCGGGCCGCCGACGGTCAAGAGAAGGCCGGCTCCCGAGAGGCCAAGGCCGCCCTGTTCGACGCCCTCGCCGACGTTGCGGGAGCCCTGTCCGCCGGGCGTAGGGTGGAAATCGTGGACCTTCTGGCCCAAGGCGAGCGCTCGGTGGAGGAGGTGGCTTTGGAACTGCGCCAGAGCATCGCCAACACGTCGCACCATCTGAGGGCGTTGGCCAGAGCGGGTCTGGTGCGCTCGCGCAAGCAGGGCACCAGGGTTCACTATCGGCTGACCGGTCCCGAAGTGGAGCAGTTCTGGGAGGCTCTCAGGCGAGTCGCCACGGTGGGCCGTGACGATCTGCCCCGGCTGACCGCCGCATATCTCGGTCCCGTCGATGATCTGGAGGCGACGGGCCGCTCAGTGCTGCTCGACCGGATGCGTGACGGGAAGGTGCGGGTCGTGGACGTCCGTCCCCCGGTGGAGTACCGGGCGGGCCACCTCCCAGGTGCACGATCGGTGCCACTCGATCGGCTGCCCGCCCTGCTGGAGGAGCTGCCTACGGATCTCGAAGTGGTGGCCTACTGCAGAGGACCGTTCTGCGTGTTCGCCCCTGCCGCAGTACGGGTGCTCCGAGCGGCCGGCTTTCGGGCGGAGCGGCTCGAGGACGGGTTCCCGGAGTGGCGCCGCGCCGGGCTTCCGGTGGTGGCAGGCGACGAACCGGGCTCGCTCGAGCCGCATTAGCGCCACCGGACTGCATTAGCGCCACCGGACTACAGTGCGCCGGTGGCCACCATCCTGGGCCT
>JAJYPS010000120.1 GCA_021795215.1 Actinomycetes bacterium | reverse complement strand
CAAGCGGGCCCGCTCGGGGATCACGTTCACTGCGCCGCCGCCCTCGACGATGATCGCATGGATCCTGGAGCTTGATCGGAGCTGTTGGCGCAACAGGCCGATCGCGGTCAGGAACAGAGCGGCCCCGTCCAGCGCGTTGCGTCCCTCGTCCGGAGTGGCTGCCGCGTGCGCGGCCCTGCCGGTGAAGGCGACTTCCAGGGCGACCCGGCCTAGGTTGGCCTTGTACTCGGCGTCGAAGCCGGCAGGATGGACCATTATCGCCGCGTCCACGCCGTCGAGCTGGCCTGCTTGGATCAGCTTCACCTTGCCGCCGCCCCCCTCCTCGGCTGGGCTGCCCAGGACGATCACCCGGCAGGGGGTGCCCTCCGCTTCGAGTTGGGACGCCACTGCGGCTGCCGCACCAGCTCCAGCAGTCGCGATCACGTTGTGCCCACAGGCGTGGCCGATCTCCGGGAGGGCGTCGTACTCGCAGAAGATGGCAAGGCTCGGGCCGCCGGTCCCGATGGCTCGCTCAGCCCTGAACGCTGTCGGCATCCCTCCAGTTCCTCGGTTGACCTCGAAGCCCTCTTTCTCCAGATGGGCCGCCACGCGTGCCGAGCTCCGATGCTCCTGGAACCGGATCTCGGAGTCCTCGAACACTTCGTGGCTCAATGCCACCAGGCCGGCCTGCCGGTCCGCAAGCTGATGGTTGATGTCCGACACGGCCTGTGTCACGGCCTCGATCGTGCTGTCCAGGTCCGGCGAGTTGCTCAGTCGCATTGGTCTCCCTCTTGTCCAGTGTTCAATTTGCTCTTCGCTCTCGTTTCGAGACGACCCTGTTCTCCGACGCCTTCGCACTGTTCGCCGACGACTTGGCGTTCAGACCGCTTCGTTCCACCCATTACTCGGCGACCGTCATCAGCCGGTCCGAATTCGAGCTGGCGGACACGTGCAGCTGCCGTCCTCGCCCCAACCGGCGGCGGGGTGCTCCTGACCGAGGCAGTAGTACCGCTCGGAGCGAGTCTCCGGCAAGGTTCAGCGACACCACCGATACGACGATCGCCAGTCCCGGGAAGATCGCGAACCACGGGGCGACCGTCATGTAGTCCCGCGCATCTGCGACCATGTTCCCCCACGTCGGGACCGGTGGCGCCACTCCCAGTCCTAGGAACGAGAGCGCCGCGTCGGCCAGGATCACTTCCGCATAGACGAAGCTGGCCTGCACCACCAGTGGCGCCATCGCGTTGGGCAGCACATGGCCGAGCAGGATGGTGGCCGGCCCGGACCCGCTGACTCTGGACGCCTCGACCATCTCGCTCGAACGGAGCTGCAACGTCGAGGCACGTACCACCCTCGCGATCCGAGGAGTGAACACGATCCAAAGTGCGATCAGCTCGCTCACCAGTCCGGGACCCAGTGCCGCCACGAGCGCGATGGCCAGGACCAGCGGAGGGAAAGCCATCATGCCGTCCATGAGGCGCATCAACGGCCCGTCCATCCTCGGGTAGAAGCCGGACAACAGCCCGAGGGCCGCACCGGCGACCGACGTGGCAACGGTCACGGTCAGGCCGAGACCCAGGGACACCCTGCCGCCGTAGAGCGTGCGGGCAAGCACGTCGCGGCCGAAGTCGTCTGTGCCGAATGGGTGCCGCAGCGACGGTGGCTCCAGGCGGTGCAGCGCATTGAGCGCAGTAGGGGAGCCGGCCAGCAGCGGGGCGCCGACTGCCAGCGCCGCCATCACCACCAGTACCGCTACGGCCAGCGTTCCGAGCCGCTCCTCCGCCCACGCCCTCTCCAGGACCGATCGCCAGCCCCCGGTCAACCCAGCCTCACCCGCGGATCGGCCAGCGCGTAGAGCAGGTCCACCACCAGGTTCACCGCGACGTAGCCGAGCGCCACGATCAGCGTCACACCTTCGATCAGGGGATAGTCCCTGTTCTCCATCGCCTGGATGATCAGATTCCCGATCCCCGGTATGCCGAATACCACCTCAACCACCACGACACCGCTTAGCAGGCTGGCCAAGCTGTTGCCCACGATCGTCAGAGTCGGTATGGCTGCGTTGGGCAGAGCGTGACCCAGCAGCACCGACCGCTCCGTCGCCCCTTTTGCTCTGGCGGTGCGGATGTACGGCTGGCGTAGGCTCTCGAGAGTCCCGTCCCGCAGCATCCGGGCGATGATGGCCGACTGTCCCGCGGCCAGGACGGCCACTGGAAGCACCAGGTGTGAGAGCCACGGCCCGACACCGCCGGACAGCGGCACGTATCCAGCGACAGGCAGCCAGCCGAGCAGCACCGCGAACACCAGGATCAGCATGAAAGCGAGCCAGAACCCGGGCACCGACACTCCGAGGAGCGAGACGGCCATCAGTGCCCGATCAAGCACCCTGCCCCGTTGCGACGCGGCCAGCAGGCCCGCCGGAAGCGCGATGGCGATACTTACTGCCGTGGACATGGCGGCCAGGGTCGCGGTCGGCACCAGGTGTGACAGCACCACCGGCAGCACAGGTTGCTGGTAGAAGATGGACTGCCCCAGATTTCCCTGCAGCGCGTTGGCGGACCATGTGACGAACTGGTCCCAAAGTGGCCGGTCCAGTCCGAGCTGGTGAGTGAGCTGCGCGACCTGGGCCGCTGTGGCCTGGTTCCCCAGGATCACGTCAGCCGGGTTGCCCGGTATCAGATGGATGATGACGAACGTCACCACGCCGATGGTGACCAGCAC
Source organism: Actinomycetes bacterium (assembly GCA_021795215.1). Taxonomy (GTDB): domain Bacteria; phylum Actinomycetota; class Acidimicrobiia; order Acidimicrobiales; family JAKAOS01; genus JAJYPS01. The sequence continues at coordinate 3,841 of JAJYPS010000120.1, read as the reverse complement.
GGGCACGAGAGACACCAGCCGGCGTGCCACGTACCGGGTCATGGCCGGCTCACCCCTTCGCCAGCCATGTGTTCCACATCACCACGTCTATGTAGGAGTGGAAGCCGTGCAGCTTGGTGCTTACTCCATCGAGAAGAATCTGGTTGGCCACCTTCACCGAAGGCAGCTGCTGGTACTGGGTGATCTGGATCCGGCGGAGCGCCGCCTGCCGCTGCGCAGCGGTCCGGGCCGCATCCCACGACGCCAGCGCCGCCTGCATCTGAGGGCTCTTCGCGGAGCCGTTGAACGTCGGCGAGATCCACAGCAGCTGGGTCGGGTCGAACTCAGCGGAGAAGCTGGTCACGAAGATGTCCCACAAGTTGGGGTTCTTGCGATGAGCAAGGTCCGTGGGCCAGTCGTACACCTGGACGTCGGTCTTGACACCGATGGAGTTCAGCTCCTCGGCCAACACCACTCCGGCGTTATACATGTAGGGGTAGGTCTTGGTGACGAGAATGCGAAGGGGTCGGTTGAAGTCGTACCCGGCCTGCTGCATCAGCAGCTTTGCCTTCTTCGGGTCATAGGAGTTGTAGACAGATTTACCGACCGATGTGTACAGAGAGGACTGTTGAGGAAAGAACATGCCGTCGTTGAGCGACCAGAACTGCTTGTTGCCGAATGCGGCGGCAGCTATCTGAGCCTTGTTTATCAAGAGGTTAATCGCTTCCCGCATCTTCAGGTTGTCGAAGGGCGGCCTTGCCTGGTTCAGTACGAAGTACAGCGCGTCGGCGGGCTGTATCCGGACTGGACGGATGTTGGGCAAGCCCTTCATCTGGGAGTACACGTCGCTGGTCAATTCTGTGGCGACGGTGTACTGCCCCGTCTGCAGCCCGCTGAAGCGTACCGAGGCGCTCGGTACGATGTCGTAGTTGAGGGTCTTTATGTAGGCCACCTTGTGACCGGCCAGCCCGCCCCAGTTGTCCGCAGCAGGAAGGGCCCGGTAGCCGGACCACGCGGCCAGCTTGATCACCTGGCCCCGGGCCCAGCTGACCAGCTTGTACGGGCCGGTCCCGACGATCTGGGCGTTGGTAAGTGGATTGGTCCCCGCCGCCTTCGCGATGGATGCAGGGATGATGATGCACGCCTGGTCCAAGCTGGCGAGATCTGAGATCAGCGGAGCGTACGGATGCGAAAGCGTGATTCGCACAGTGTGTGGATCGACGGCGGTCACACTCGCTATCGCAGCGAAAGCCTGCTTGCCCGGATTCGATATCTGCCCCCAGCGTTCGATGCTGGCGACCACGTCAGCGGCGGTCATCGGCTGGCCGTTCTGGAACTTGACATGGGTCCTGAGCGGGATGGTATAGACCAGACCGCTGGGGCTCACCGTGTAGCTCTTTGCCAGCATGGGGCGGATGTGGTAGTTACGGTCGAAGCCGAACAGCTGCTCGAAGATGTTCCAGGAGACCTCGTGGGTTATGGTGGAGGTGCTGTAGGTCCAATCCAGCGTGGGCGGGTCTCCCACGATGGCGATGTTGGCTGTGCCACCAGAGACCGGCGCGGAAGCGTTCGTTGCCGGCGATCCGGTCGAGGCCGAGCCCTTGGATCCGGACGTGGATCCGGACGAGCCGCAGGCAGCCAGGACACTGGCCGATAGCGAAACTCCGACCGCCGCCCTGGACAGCTTTCGCAAGCTCCACCGGCGAGTCGGGCGGACCTTGCCCAGGGCGGCAGTTGGGCTTCGGGATTCATCGGGCATTTGGTGTGTTCCTCCTGTTCGAGGGCGCCGGCGGGCGGATGGCCGGGACCGCTTTGGGTGGGGCGTCGGAAAAGGTGGGGAGATCCGAAGCGGTGCCCGACGCGACGGTCGCCGAACGGAACTCGGCTTTGAGGGGGTAGTGGCACGCCACCAGCCGGCTCTCTCCGATCCGGGCGAGAACCGGCTCCTCGGTGGAGCAGCGGGTCTGGCGGGCCGGGCAGCGGGGATTGAATCGGCATCCGGAGGGGGGGGTCATGGCCGACCCGACCTCTCCCTGGACCGCAACGCCCGACCGGCGGCCGGGATCGGCCGAGGGCACGGCCGCGAGCAGCATCGCGGTGTAGTGGTGCGCAGGGGCGGCGAAGAGCTCCTCGGCCGGCGCCAGCTCGACGACCTTGCCCAGGTACATCACGGCGACCCGATCCGACAGATGTCGGACCACCTCCAGCCCGTGGGCGATGAACACGTAGGACAGTTTCAGCCGGCTCTGGAGCTCGGCCAGGAGATTCACGACCTGGGCCTGCACCGACACGTCCAGGGCGGATACCGGTTCGTCGGCCACGATCAGGCGTGGTCCGGTGGCGATCGCCCGAGCGATGCCGACCCTCTGACGCTGACCCCCCGACATCTCCGAAGGAAGGCGGGAACCCAGCTCCGGATCGAGTCCCACCGTGGAGAGAAGCTCCTCGACACGAGCTCGCAGTTCGTGGCGGTCCCGCATTCCCGACGCCCGCAGCGGCTCGGCGATGATGCGCTCTGCTCGCCACAGCGGATCGAGCGACCCCATCGGATCCTGGAAGATCATCTGGAGGTCACGGCGCAAGCCCTGCAGGGCTCCGCGGTGGACGGTGGAGAGATCGAGCCCTTCGAACCGGACATTCCCGGAAGTGGGGGAGTCCAACTTGACCAGCAGCCTTCCCAGAGTCGACTTGCCGCACCCGGATTCGCCGACCACGCCCAGCGTCTCGCCCTCGATCACGTCGAAGCTGACCCCGTCGACGGCTCGGATCACCTGCCGCTTCGACATGGTGCCAGGCGCCCGGTAGTGGCGAACGAGGTCTTTGACCTCCACCAGAGGCTGCGCCGGCCGGGCGCCACCCTCGGAAAGAGCTGCCTGCGCCTCCCGCTGGAGTCCGGCACCGGCGCCCGGGAGTTTCATGCGGCGGTCTGCCGGGCATGCCAGCATTCGACCCGACGGCCATCCAGCACCGCCTGGGGAGGTCGCTCGGAGCGACACACCTCCGTCGCCAGTGGGCAACGTGGCGAGAACGCGCATGACGTCGGATGGGTGCCGGGAGCGGGAACAGATCCCGGGATGGTGACTAGGTGCCTGCGGCGAGGTCCGTCGAGGGTAGGAACCGATCCCAGCAGACCTCGGGTGTAGGGGTGCAAGGGACCGCCGAAGATGTCCGTTGCGGCGCCCTGCTCCACGATACGTCCGGCGTACATGACCGCGACCCGGTCGGCCACCTGTGCCGCAACTCCCATGTCGTGGGTGATCAAAAGGAGCCCCATGCCGTTTTCGGACTGCAGACGCTGCATGAGTTCCAGCACCTGGGCCTGGGTGGTCACGTCGAGCGCCGTCGTCGGCTCGTCGGCGATCAGCAGCGAAGGCCGTGCCAACAGAGCCATAGCGATCACCACTCTCTGGCGCATCCCGCCCGACAACTGGTGGGGATAGCGGCGCATGGTCGCAGCCGGGTCGGCTATCCCGACCGCCGCCAGCGACTCTGCCGCGATGCTGCGTGCCTGGCTGCGAGACGAGGAGCGACCGTGGTAGTGGAGCACCTGTGCCAGCTGACGTCCGATACCCAGTACCGGGTTCAACGCCGTCATCGGCTCCTGGAACACCATCGCCACGGCGCTGCCCCGGAGTCGGCGCATCTCGCTCTGAGGCTTGGCGAGAAGCTCCTGGCCCTCCAGCCACACCTCGCCGCTGAGGACAGCCTCACTCTCCAACTCCACGAGGCGCATCACCGACAGCGCCGTCAGCGATTTGCCGCTGCCGGACTCGCCCACCAGGCTCACCGTCTCGCCACGCCCGACATCGAGGTCGATCCCCTCCACCGCTTGGACCAGACCGCGTTTCGTCACCAGTGCGGT
>JAJYPS010000030.1 GCA_021795215.1 Actinomycetes bacterium | reverse complement strand
GGATTTTGGTACAGATTGTGTAGGATAGGTGGGAGCCATAGAAGCCGAGGCGCTAGCTTCGGTGGAGGCAACCTTGAAATACCACCCTGTTTGTGCTGGGATTCTAACCATGGTCCGTGATCCGGATCGGGAACAGCGTCAGGTGGGCAGTTTGACTGGGGCGGTCGCCTCCTAAATTGTAACGGAGGCGCCCAAAGGTTCCCTCAGACTGGTTGGCAATCAGTCGTTGAGTGCAATGGCAAAAGGGAGCTTGACTGCGAGACCCACAAGTCGAGCAGGTGCGAAAGCAGGGCATAGTGATCCGGCGGTTGCGTGTGGAAGCGCCGTCGCTCAACGGATAAAAGGTACCCCGGGGATAACAGGCTCATCTTCCCCAAGAGTCCATATCGACGGGAAGGTTTGGCACCTCGATGTCGGCTCGTCGCATCCTGGGGCTGAAGTAGGTCCCAAGGGTTGGGCTGTTCGCCCATTAAAGCGGTACGCGAGCTGGGTTTAGAACGTCGTGAGACAGTTCGGTCCCTATCCGATGCAGCCGTAGGAAACCTGAGGAAGGCTGTCCCTAGTACGAGAGGACCGGGACGGACGTAGCTCTCGTGTGCCAGTTGTCCTGCCAAGGGCACCGCTGGTTTGCGACCTACGGGAGGGATAAGCGCTGAAGGCATCTAAGTGCGAAGCCTGTTCCGAGATGAGGTTTCCCACAGGGTTAACCTGGTAAGGCCCGTGGTAGACGACCACGTTGATAGGCCGGAGGTGTACGCACGGTAACGTGTTCAGCCGACCGGTACTAATCGGCCGAGGGCTTGGGGATACCATGCTCGTGCTCGCTATGGAAGGTTCAAGGGTTTTCGCGCCGGAGTCGCTCCGCGATTCGGCGTACAGGTTTCCGGTGACCATAGCGGCGGAGTCACACCCGTTCCCATTCCGAACACGGAAGTTAAGCCCGCCAGCGCCGATGGTACTAGGGGGGAATTCCCCTGGGAGAGTAGGACGTTGCCGGAATAATTGTCGAAGTGCCCCCGCCTCGTGCGGGGGCACTTTCGCGTCGGCGGTCATTCTCGCGTCAGGGGGTCGGAGTGGCTTCCGATCAGAGTGGTCGCACTGCTTACCGGGCGCTGGGCACCAGTCCTGCCATGTTGTCGGCTCGAGCAGGGGTGGGCCTGCGCGGGCCCCCACCTGCGCAGTGGGGTCGGCGGCGGGGTTCGCCTGAGGCCGCCGGAGTGTATCGGGAGGGACGGCGGCAGTGGATAACCTCGCTACCGTGCCCGACAGCCCCAAGTACGGTCGCGGGCACGGCGACTCCGCCAAGTCCGCAAACTCCGCCAGGCCTGCTGCTCGTCGACCTCCGGTCGAACCCGGCCGCGGCTCCTCCGGGTCGGGCGGCTCCCGCCGTGGCCGCTCTCCAAACGTCGCCCCGAGCGTCGGTGCTGGTCGTAAGACCGCAGCCGGCTCCCGGCCGGGTGCAGCCGATCGACGCCGGTCCGCCTCCGGGTCAAGTGAGTCCGACGGGCGCCGGTCCGCTCCCCGGAGGGACGCCCCGGGCCGCTCCGTCGACCGAACGGACTTCCGGTCCCGACCCGGTGATTTCTCGCGGCAGCGGAGTCGCACGCATGCAACTAGGACGCCGGCATCAGTCGCCGAGACGGCATCGGGGGCGCCGGAACGTCCGGCGGGGCCTGCTGGGGAGAGGGCCTCCCGGAAGGGGGCCACTACCGGCAAGAGTTCGCCCGCATCCGCCACCGCGCCGCGGTGGCGGTCCCGGAACGACGGTCCCGCTGCCGGAGGGGGCCGCACCCGACGGCCTCAGCGGACGGCGGACCGCACCGCCTCGGACCGCACTGCCTCGGGTGGGGGCATGCCACCGGGGAGACGGCCTCAGCGGACGGCGGACCGCACCGCCTCGGACCGCACTGCGTCGGACCGCACTGCCTCGGGTAGGGGCATGCCACCGGGGAGCAGGTGGGGATCGGTTGCCCGTCGCGGAGCGACCAGCCTCTCTCGGCCGGAGATCCACCAGCCGCAGCCCACACGCGCCGAAGTGCGGCCGGAGGAGAGGAGGCACGAAGCTGAGGACGGGGACACTTTCGAGAGGTGGGAGAGGCTGGACGAACGGTCCCGGTCGGATGCCGTCCGTAAGCCCACGGGCACCGGTACCACGGGAAGGCATCGCCAGCTGGCACTTCCCGAAGAGGTGGCGTCCGAACTGCGAGCGGTGGCCGGCCCGAAGAGGTCAGTGTGGCTGTGCAGGAGGATGACGGCTGCCACGGTCGCATACGATCGCGACCACTACGCCGAGGCGCGCCAGATCCTCGAACCCCTCTCGAGAGAGGTGCCGGACGCTCCCTCGGTCCGGGAGCTCTACGGTCTCGTCCTCTACCGCCTGGGGCGCTGGCGGAAGGCGGCCAGGGAGTTGGAGGCGTTCCACAGGCTCACCGGGTCCTTCGACCAGCATCCCGTGATTGCGGACTGCGAGCGGGTGCTGGGCAACCATCGGGCTGCCGAGCAGCGGCTGGAGCTGCTGCGGCAGGCTTCGCCCGGAGCCGATCTGTTGGCAGAGGGCCGCCTGGTGCTCGCCGGGTCGTTGGCCGACCGGGGAAGGCTCCACGACGCGATTGCGCTGCTCGAGCGCCACGCCAGACCTCTCAGGCACCCCACGCTGCGGCACGTGCGTACCTGGTACGCGCTCGCCGACCTGTACGAACGGGCGGGCGAGCTGCCCAAGGCACGCCAGCTCTTCTCGCGTGTCGCTTCGTTCGACTCGGATCTCGGTTCGGCGGAGGAGCGTGCAGCCGCTCTGACCTGACCTGCAGCCCGACTGACCAGACCCACCGGCCGGCCCAACTGGGCAGCCCCGGAAAGCTTGGGTACTCTAGGGACTACATAGATTGCCGGCCCTGCCGGCGCACGTGAAGCAGCGCTCCCGACGAGGGTCGGGACACCGCTCTCAGGCGAGAAGGAGCCAGCATGGACCTGCAGCAGCTACTGGGTAACGACGCCGAACAGCTCTTGTCACACGAGTGCAAGACCATTCCCCGGGAAGACCTGGTGCTTCCCGGCCCGGACTTCTTGGACCGGGTTATGATCGAATCGGACCGACCGGCGTCGGTGCTTCGCAGCCTGGGCCAGCTCTACTCCCACGGCCGCCTGGGCGGCACCGGCTACATCTCGATCTTTCCGGTCGACCAGGGGATCGAGCACTCTGCAGCGGCCAGCTTCGCCAAGAACCCGGCCTACTTCAATCCCACCAACCTGTGCCAGCTTGCCGTCGAGGCGGGGTCGAACGCGATAGCGACGACGCTCGGCGTGCTGGGGTCGGTCTCGCGGCGCTTCGCTCACAAGATTCCGTTCATCGTCAAGATCAACCACAACGAGTTCCTGTCCTTTCCCAACCGGTACGACCAGATCATGTTCTCGTCCGTGCGCCAGGCGGTCGAACTGGGCGCCGCGGGAGTCGGGGCGACGATCTACTTCGGTTCCGAGGAGAGCACCCGCCAGATCCAGGAGGTGTCGGAGGCGTTTGCCGAAGCGCACCGGATGGGTCTGTTCACCGTCCTGTGGTGCTACTTGCGAAACCCGGGTTTCAAGACGGACTCGGTGGACTACCACACGGCCGCCGACCTCACCGCCCAGGCCAACCACATCGGAGTGACCATCGAGGCGGACATCATCAAGCAGAAGATGCCCGAATCGAACGGCGGTTTCACCGCACTCAAGTTCGGGAAGACGGACCCGCTCGTCTACGACGAGCTGACCACCGACAATCCGATCGACCTGACCCGCTGGCAGGTCGTCAACTGCTACTCGGGCCGAGTCGGGCTGATCAACTCCGGAGGAGAGGCAAAGGGCTCGGGCGACCTCGCCGCCGCGGTCCGTACGGCGGTCATCAACAAGCGTGCCGGCGGCTGCGGTCTGATCGTCGGCCGCAAGGCGTTCCAGAAGCCGATGGCCGAAGGGGTGGAGCTTCTCCAGGCGATCCAGGACGTCTACCTGGACCAGTCGGTCACCGTGGCCTGACGCGGAGCGACCAGCACTCAGGTCTTTAGGCAGGCGTGCCGCGCTCCGGGTAGGACCGCGACGCGCCTGCCGGGTGCGGCCCGCTCCGTTCGCTCCGACGGCCCATACGGCACGCGCCGACGGAGAGACGCTCGGTCCAGCGGCTCCTCGGCAGGGCCACGCCCGGCTCCTGCATCGGTACTCGGGTGCATCGGTACTCGGGGCCGAAAGGCGGGAAAGTCAGGCTGCCCTCTTGACGGCCGACCGAGTGATGCGGCTGGCCAACAGGGCCGGTCCATCCGGATGGGGGCGCCCGGACGTTCTGCGCGCAACCACCTTCGACAGAGCGGTAGCCGACGACAGAACGGCTTGCTGGGCCGCCGTCGGGCGGCTCATGCCGTACGCGTCCCTCAGGGCGGGCGGCATCAGGTCTGCTGTCAGCACCGCCGAAGCGGGCTCGCCCACCGCTTCCAGCACCAATCCGAGGGGTCCCCACGTGCGCCGGAACGGCAGCCTGGAGATGCTCGCGGCGATGCCGAGTGCCTGCTGGCCCACCTCCAGGTCGGCCATTTGCGACGTCATCCACTCCTGGAAGGCGTCCAGAGTAGGCGGCAGCGCACCACTGGGAGCTCCCAGAGCCTCGCCCAGTCGCTGTGCGTCTTCGTAGAACCGCCTCCGTTGCCCGACGCCGAGAAGCCCCAGCCACCTCCGGTCAGCCGCCAACGCCGAATCGACCAGAGTTGCGTAGACCCACGTGGACAGCCCGGTGTCCGAAGCCGAGTAGGGAGCGCCCGAAGGCGTCGTCCCGGTCACGGACCTGTGACGTGCCGCCAACCTGCGTAGCGCCGCCTCCCTCGCCTCGGGCTCCGCGAAGGCGACCGTGGCCACGGTCGTCAGTGTTGCCACCAGCCGGGAGAACGGGTCCTCGGTGTATCGCGAGTGCTCCACCACCCCGGCCGCCACACCTGGCGCAGCGACCTGCATCAACAGTGCCCGCGGGCCCCCGACGAGCACCCCCGGATGGCAGAAGAGAGTCGCAGCAGGAGAGTCGCTGGCGATGAGGGCGTCTTCGGCGATCAGCCGGGGGGGCAGATGCACGACCGCTGCCGGTCGTCGAGTGCCTTGACCGGGCAGCCGATCCTCCTTCACTCGGAAAGAGGCCGGAACAGCATTCCAGTCCGGGGCTTCGGGCGGAAGAAAGTCGTCTTGGGCGGCATCCGCCGCCTGGCTCTTGCGACGTCGGAGATCTGCCCCACGGTCACCGCCCTCAGCAGCACCGCCGATCCGGCAGCTCCACTGGCCAGTCCCTCCGCCACCTCGCTCGGACTGTTGACGTACGTCACCCCCGTCGCGCCGATACCCTCCAGCGCCACCGCCAGGTGCGCCGAGTCCAGGTCCTCCTCTGCGGACCGGACCGTCGAAGGCAGCGCCCGCAGCAGCCATGCCCTGCCTCCCCCGGTCAACACTGGGCCTCCCAGGCTCTCGGCCTGCTCCTCCAACCGCCACGGATCGGCCTCCCCTTCGAGCGGCTCCACCTCGAAGTACCTACCCATCTCCACCGCCAGCGCCTCGGTCGCCAGTTGGCTCTTCACCAGCCGGTGAATGGGCCCCACCTCCAACTCCTCCTCCACCAGCTCCACGATCAGCGCCAGTGCCGCCATCGACGGCGACCCGTGTCCGGCAGCACCCTGCCGGGACGCGTAGGCCAGAGCCGTCTCCCAACGATGGTGGCCGTCGGCAAGCACCACAGGTGCTTCAGCCACGGCGGCCGACACCTTGCCCGCAGTCTCCCTGTCCAGCGCCCACATCTCGTGCACCACGCCGTCCACCTCGGCCTTCAGCAGTGCCACGCCGCCCATCGTCAGCAGCGCCGAGAGACCCTGCGTCATCGAGAGGCCCCACACCGGGGAGGTGTTCACCTTCGTCGCGGTGAGCAGCTCCAGCCGGTCGCTGCGGGCCTTGGGGGTCGTCCTCTCGTGTGGCAGCACGTCCCCCTCGCCGGGCGGCTCGAGCGCCAGGGCGCCCATCACTCCGGTGGTGCTTCGCCGCGAACCTGTTCTGCCCTCGTACGTCATCCTGTAGCCGTAGAGCGTCGGCACCGACTCGCGGATCAGCACGCCGTCCCGTTCCCACTCCTCGAACAGCAGTGCGGCGGACCGGTAGCGGTCTGCGTCCCGCTCCGGTTCCGGCGCCTCCACCCTGATCGCGTTGTAGGCGCTCCGAGCGGCCAGTGCCGCACGCTGCTCTGGACCGACGACGTCGTAAGGGGGAGCCACCACCTCGTCGGCCGACACACGGGACGGGTCATAGCGGAGGGCCCGGAAGGGCAGTAGCTGGGGCACCGGTCCTCTTTACCACGTTTCTGCGCAAGCCGTATGTCGTTTGCCACAGCCACAGCCACAGCCACAGCCACAGCCACAGCCACAGCCACAGCCGGGGCGGGAACGGGAGCCAGAGGCCGGAACGGGAGCCAGAGGCCGGAACGCGAGCCCAAGCTGCTTCTCGGCTGCGAGGACGCTGCGGGTGGCGGCGGTCGTGCAACGGCCCGTTCCCCACCCGGCTCCGATCCCCGGTTCGCCAGTGGGATCGCTCAGCTGCCAGCATGGTGGCCATGACAGTGGTGGTAGATCTCGATGGTGTCGTCTGGCGGGGGGACAGGCCGATCCCCGGCTCGGCGGAAGCGCTCGACCGGCTTCGGGCAGCCGGCCGCTCGATCGTGTTCCTGACCAACAACTCGGCGCCGACACGTGCCGCCAACGTGGCCAAGCTGGAGTCGTTCGGCGTCAAGGCGTCGCCTGACGAAGTGCGCAGCGCTGCCCAAGCTGCAGCGCTCCTGGTTGAGCCGGGCGAGCGGGCCCTGCTGTGTGCCGGGGAGGGAGTCCGCGAAGCGCTGCAGGATCGGGGCGCAACGGTGGTGGCCGAGGGCGAAGCGGACGTGGTGGTGGTCGGGTGGCACGTCGAGTTCGACTTCGACCGCCTGACGGTGGCGATGCGGGCGGTGCTCGGAGGAGCCAGGCTGGTCGGCACGAACGAGGATGCGACGTACCCGGTCCCCGACGGCGTGCTGCCGGGAGGGGGAGCGCTCCTGGCGGCAGTGTCCTACGCCAGCGGAGCTCGGCCGGTAGTGGCCGGCAAGCCGCACGAGCCCATAGTCCGCCTGCTGAAGGAGCAGACGGACGACGTGGAACTGGTCATCGGGGACCGACCGACGACCGACGGCTTGCTCGCCCGACGGCTCGGCGTCCCCTATGCGCTGGTTCGCACGGGGATCGTCGCTCCCGGCGAGCCCGTCGAGGGCAAGGCGCCGGACTTGGACGAGGTGGACCTGTCCGCAGTCGTGGACCGCCTCATCGGGTCCTGAAAGAGTCGGGGGCGACAAGGCAGGGCGATGCGGCTGTGGGGGGCACCGCCTGGTTCGGGTATCGGTCGGGCGGATGGGTTGGCGGATCGTTCGTACGGGTCGCCTGCACATGGAGCCTGCCGGCCGCCTGGGCACTCGAGTGCAGGTCTCGCCGGGTCCGGGTAGGTTTGTCACATGCAGCCATGCGATTCCCTCCGCCGTTACCTGCTGCTCCTGACCGCCGCGACGGAGCTGGCGTGCTCCCGGGTCGAGGGGGTAGCCAAGATCGTGTCCGGGGCGGCAGAGGAGGAGAGCGAAAAGCTGAAGCGGGAAGCGGCTGCCGCCCGGCAGCGGGCTCGCCCCGGAGGCGGCCAGATCATCGACATGGTCGGAGCGGAGATCGGCCGCCAAGTGCAGAACCTGGGTATCGCCAGTTCGGACGACGTCGCCAAGGTGCGCTCGTTCCTGGTCGACGTAGGCCGCAACATGGTGTCGTCCATACTCGAGATGGACCCGTCGTCTGGCGGTCCGTCGAGCAACGACGAAGGCGGTCCGGCGACTTCCGAGCCGTCCGCTGCCGAGCCACACCTGACAGGGGCCACCGGCCGTCCGCAGCCGTCCACAACAGAGCCGTCCACAACAGAGCCGTCCGCAACCGAGCGGGCACCTTCGAAGCCGACGTCCGGCACCGACGATCCTCCGGCATCGGGCTCCGCCTCGGAGCCTTCCGGTCGTGCGCGTCGGCAACAGGTGGCCACCAAGCGGACCGGTCCCACGCCGCAACCGTCTCAGCCGTCTTTCCCGCCGCCGGGTAGCAAGTCTCCCGGCGGGCGAGGCAAGGCGCCCGGTTCCGCTCCTTCTTCCCCCCGGCGGCCGCAGTCGCCTGCGGGAGAGGATTCCTAGAAGAGCCGATGCTCAGCTGGTGACCCGAAGTGCGTCCGGAAGACGGCGGCTGGACCTGGAGCTGGTCAGGCGGGGGATGGCGGAGAGCGCCGAGCACGCGAAGGAGCAGATCCGTCGGCGCTCGGTGCTGGTCGCCGGCTGTGTGGCGGACAACGCCAGTCGGCTGGTATCCCCCTGCGAGCCGATCGTGATGGCCCCGGAACCGCCCCGGTTCGTCTCCAGGGGTGGCACCAAGCTGGACGCCGCTCTCGACCGCTTCGGCCTGGCGCCTACCGACCTGCGGGTGCTCGACGTGGGCGCTTCGACGGGTGGCTTCACCGACTGCCTACTGCAGAGGGGCGCCGCCTCCGTCGTGGCGTTGGACGCCGGTCACGGCCAGCTCCACCATTCGCTCCGGACCGATCCCAGGGTGGTCGTGGTGGAGAGAACCGACGTGCGGAGAACCGATCCCGCCGCGCTCGGAGCGCCTTTTCCGATGGTGGTCGCCGACCTGTCCTTCACGTCGCTGCTCGAGGCGGCCGAGGCGCTGCTGGGCCTGGCGCGGCGGTCGGCCGACCTGGTGCTGCTGGTCAAGCCGCAGTACGAGGTGCAGCGGCGGGACGCGCTGCGGACGGGGGGTGTGGTCGAAGGTGCGGTGCCGTGGGCGGAGTGCCTGCACAGGGTTCTCGGGGGGTACTCGGAGCGTGGGGCGTCCGTGAGGGGCCTTATGGCCTCGCCGCTGAGGGGGGCCCACGGCAAGCCGTCCAGGGGTGCCCCTGGCAAGCCGTCCAGGGGTGCCCCTGGCAAGCCGTCGGTGAGCTCTCGTGGCAACGTCGAGTTCCTGGCATGGCTGCAGGTGCCACCCGGAAGGCGTCCCTCGCTCGACCTGGATCGGGCTGTGAGCGAAGTCGTCGCGGAAGTAGAGCGGGGCGCCCGTCCCGTCGATTCCCTGCCGGAGGTGAGCTGAGTGGCCCGTTTCGCCCTGGTGGCCCACCCTCACCGGCCGGAAGCAGTGAAACTGGCGCTCGAGGCGGAAGCGTGGCTCCGCGACGGCGGTCATTCGGCAGACGTGGTGACCGACTCGCGGCCCTGGGCCGTCGGCGAGTACGACTTGGCCGTCAGCTTCGGCGGGGACGGCACGATGCTGCGCACAGTCCACCTGGCGATGCCGGCCGAAGTGCCGGTCATGGGCGTCAACCTGGGCAAGTTGGGCTACCTGACCGACGTCGCTCCGGACGACGTCTGTCGGGCCATCGAGCTGTTCCTGGACGGGCGAGTGCCCGTCGAGGAACGAATGACGCTGCGGACCTGGATCAGGCACCAGGGCGCCGAACCGGTTGTCGTCGAGAGGGCCGGCCTCAACGACGTCGTCCTCGAGCGGGCGAACTGCGGGCACACCATCCGGGTGCGGGTCTGGGTGGAGGAGCAGTCCTTCATGGTCTATCCCGCCGACGGGCTCATCCTGTCGACGCCCACGGGGTCCACCGGCTACAACCTGTCCGCCGGAGGACCGGTCGTGTCGCCGGCAATGGAGTTGCTGCTGCTCACCCCGGTGTCGCCCCACACGCTGTTCGACAGGACGCTCGTGGTGCCGGTGGGCACCACGATCCGGTTGGAGCTGATCGACCAGCGTGACGCGTCGGTCGCGATCGACGGCGTCAACGTGGCGCTGCTCCACTCCGGCGACTCGCTGATCTGCTCGGGTGGCCCCCTCAGAGCCCGACTGGCACGCGTCGGGGGACCCAGCTTCCACGGCCTGCTTCGCTCCAAGTTCCGCTTGAGCGGCGGCTGACACGGCCCATGTCCGGCCGCTCCGGCCCCGATCCGGCGCCGATCCGGCGGAGTCGACTCCCCGGCGCACTCCGTCGCCGAACCGGTAGCCGTCGGTGCCCCACGTCCGATCCCCGCTCGGTTAACGTGGCAGGGACAGGAGGACTGCATTGGCCAAGCACATCTTTGTGACCGGTGGTGTGTCCAGTTCGCTGGGCAAAGGGCTGACCGCATCGGGCCTGGGGCGGCTGCTGCGCAGCCGGGGCCTGCGGGTCGTGATGCAGAAGCTCGACCCTTACCTGAACGTGGACCCGGGCACGATGAACCCGTTCGAGCACGGGGAGGTGTTCGTCACCGACGACGGCAGCGAGACGGACCTGGACCTCGGCCACTACGAGCGGTTCACAGATGCCAGCCTGACCAGGGACTCCAATGCGACGGCCGGATCGATCTACTCGTCGGTCATCGCAATGGAGCGCCGGGGCGAGTTCCTGGGCCGTACCGTGCAGGTCATACCGCACGTGACCGACGAGATCAAGCAGCGGATCCTCCGGCTGGGGACGGAGGAGGCGGACGTGGTCATCACCGAGGTGGGCGGCACGGTGGGGGACATCGAGATCCTGCCGTTCCTCTACGCCATCCGGCAGTTCCGGGCGGACATGGGACGGGACAACGTCGCCTACGTGCACCTGACCCTGGTGCCGTTCCTGGGAAGCTCCGGCGAGCAGAAGACGAAGCCGACCCAGCACTCGGTGGAGGAGCTGCGTAGCCGCGGCATCCTGCCGGACGTGATCGTGTGCCGCTCCGCAGAGCCGCTGTCCCCTGGGATCAAGCGGAAGATCGCTCTCACCTGCGACGTGCCCATAGAGGGGGTCGTGTCTGCCATCGACGTCGAGAACATCTACGAGATCCCCTTGGTGCTGGCGGAGGAGGGCCTGGACGCCTACCTCTGCTCGATCCTGGGCGTCGAAGGCGACCTGACATCTCAGCAGGCAGACCTGGCTGAGTGGTCCGCACTGGTCGAGAGAGCCCGCCGTCCCGAGCGGTCGATCCGGATCGGCATCATCGGCAAGTACGTCAACCTTCCCGACGCGTACCTGTCGGTCGTCGAGGCGCTGCGCCATGCCGGTTTCCACCACGACGCCAGGGTCGAGATCGAGTGGGTTCAGGCCGAAGAGGTGACCGGCCTGCTGGCCGAAGGCAAGTTGACCGGTCTCGACGGCATCGTCATCCCGGGTGGCTTCGGCGAGAGGGGGGTGGAGGGCAAGATAGCGGCGGCGGGCTTCGCCCGGGAGAACCTGGTCCCCTGCCTGGGCCTGTGCCTGGGGCTGCAGGTGATGGTGATAGATGCGGCGCGCTCGTTGGCCGGGCTGGAGGGAGCCCACTCCAGGGAGTTCGACCTGTCCAGCCCGCACATGGTGATCGACCTGATGGACGACCAGCGCCGAGTGGTGGACAAAGGCGGCACCATGAGGCTCGGCGCACAGATTGCGGTGCTCCGGGAAGGCACCAAGGTGGCCCAGGCCTATGGAAGGCCGGTCGTGACCGAACGGCACAGGCACCGCTACGAGTTCAATCCCCGCTACAGGGGGCGGCTGGAGCAGGCCGGTCTGGTGTGCTCCGGAACGTCCGCCGACGATCGCCTGGTGGAGTTCGTAGAGCTGGACGGCCATCCGTTCTGGGTGGGCACCCAGGCGCACCCGGAGTTCAAGAGCCGACCCGACCGCCCCCACCCGCTGTTCCGGGACCTGATCGGGGCCGCTCTGGAGAAGTCGGGCCAGACGACGCAGGCCACCGCCGCAGTCGGACCACTTTGAGCGGCGCCTCCTCGGGCGGCTTCCGCGCCGTCGACCAACAGCTGCTGTTTCGCGGTTCGGTCGTCTCCCTCTACCGCAGCGTCGTGGAGGGTCCTTCCGGTCAGAGGTTCGAGCGGGACGTGCTGCGCCATCCCGGGGCGGTGATCGTTGCGCCGATCCACCAGGACCGGGTGCTGCTGGTGCGCCAGTACCGGGCTGCCGTCGACGGGGAGCTGCTGGAGCTTCCGGCAGGTAAGAGGGATGTGCCGGGCGAGGAGCCTCGAGACACCGCTCGACGGGAGCTGCGCGAGGAGATCGGCAGGACCGCCTCCAGCATGAAGCTGCTGGCGTCGTTCTACAACTCGCCCGGTTTCTGCGACGAGTTCAGCCACTGCTACATGGCCACGGGGCTGCAGCAGGTGCCGCACAGTCCTCAGGGGCCGGAGGAGGCGGCCATGTCGTTGGTCGACGTCCGGCTGGCCGACACGCCGGCCATGATCGCCTCAGGGGAGATCGTCGATGCCAAGACCATCATCGGCATAACGCTCGCCCGCGCCGCCCTCGGACGGTAGCGGCAGAGCGGAACCAACGGCGCAGAGCGGAACGATCGGCGGCGCCACGACCGTTCCGGTGTCAGATGGGGCGCAGGAGTACCTGTCCTGGCTGGCACTCGAGAGAGGCCGCGCCGCCAACACGTTGGCTGCCTATCGGCGCGATCTTGCGGCCTACGAGGCGTTCCTCCGCAGCCGGGGAGCAGATGTCACCGACACCAGCCGCTCACACTTGCAGGACTACGTCGCACACCTGCGCCAGGCGGGCCGGCGCCCCTCCACCGTCGCCCGGGCAGTGGCAGCCGTGTCCGGCATGCACCGGTACCTGGACCTGCAGAGCAGCGACCGCCTGCAGTCCGACGGCGCCGCCGCCGTCCGGGTAGCTGTTCCCCGCGGTCTTCCCAAGCCGCTGTCGGAGGCCGACGTGGAGCGGCTGATCGCTGCCGTCCCCGGCACCGGCCCCCTGCAGCGGAGGGACCGGCTCGTCCTCGAACTGCTCTACGGCACCGGCATCAGGGCCTCCGAGCTGACCGCCTTGGGCTTGGGGGACCTGGACACCGACCAGTGGACCGCCCTGGTCACCGGAAAGGGCTCCAAGCAGAGGGTCGTTCCCATAGGCCGAATGGCTTTGGAGGCGGTGGAGAGTTGGCTGGAGCCGGGTGGCAGGCCACAGCTCGTGCCGTGCCGCTGGGCCCGCCGCAGCGACTCCGACGCCCTGGTGCTCAACGCCCGCGGAGGAAGGCTCACTCGGCAGGCCGTCTGGAACATACTCCGCCGCTACGCCACGCTGGCCGGCTTGGGTGATCGCGCCAGCCCCCATGTGCTCCGCCACAGCTGTGCCACCCACATGCTGGAGCGCGGCGCCGACCTCAGGGTGGTCCAGGAGCTGCTCGGCCACGCGTCCATCGCCACCACCCAGGTCTACACCAAGGTCTCCCCCGAACACCTGAGAGAGGCATACCTGGCGGCCCACCCCAGGGCCGCCGCGGGTCGGTCCCACCCGTCCGGGGGCCGCTCGCCCGGGGGCCACCCGCCCGGGGGCCACCCGCCCGGGGCTGAGTCCTGACTTGGTGGCCGATAGGCTCAGTCGGCCATGACTAGCCACTCAGCCACAGTCGAGTTCCGGACCCTGCTGCAGAAGGAGCGGGATCAACTCTTGTCGCAGCTGGCCGAACTGGGTTTCGGCCAGGACGGTGGTCTGTCGTACGATACCAACTTCGCCGACTCGAGCCAGGTGAACGCCGAACGGGGTGAGGCCGAGGCACTGGCCGCACCGCTGCGTGAAGCGCTGAGCGAGGTCGACGAGGCGTTGGAGCGAGTGGACGAAGGCACCTACGGGTCGTGCCTGCGATGCTCGTCTCCCATCGGGTCCGATAGGCTGGAGGCGATGCCTGCCACCCGGTACTGCATCGCCTGCGCCTCCAGGACGTGATCGGCCGGGGCCCTTCGCGGATGCGCCGAGGTCCGCTGAGGCTGCTGCTGTACGTCGCCTTGGGCGCCTTGGCGGTCGTCGTAGTGTCGAGACTGCGGATCAGGGCCGTCGACCTGGTGATGCTGGCTTGTGTGGTGCCTTCCATCATCGTCCACGAGGTGTCGCACGGGTACGTCGCACTTCTGTTCGGGGACGACACCGCCAAGCGTGCGGGAAGGCTGACCCTGAACCCGCTGCGCCATGTCGATCCGTTCGGCACGATTCTCCTGCCGGTGATGTTGCTGCTGACCGGGCTGCCGGCGTTCGGCTACGCCAAGCCGGTGCCGGTGAACGTCGGCCGGCTCCGGAGCCCGAGGAACCAGGGCGTGGTCGTGTCCCTCGCCGGGCCGGCCGTCAACATCGCCGTGGCGGCCGCCTGCGCCTTGGCCCTGCGGTACTCGCTGGTCGGCGGGACGACTGCTCTGTCCGCTGCCGGCGTGGTCACCGTGCTGGGGCTGATCAATACGGTCCTGGCGGCGTTCAACCTGATCCCGATCCCGCCGCTGGACGGGTCCGCCGTCGTCGAGCGTCTCCTGCCGGCCCGCATGTGGCCCCAGTACCTCGCCGTCCGCCGTTTCGCCATGCCCGTCCTCATCGTCGTCGTGCTGGTACTGCCCGGCGGCCTGGGGAGGCTGATCCAGCCGGCGATCTCCTTGTGGCAGCACGCAGCAGGCGGCTGAGCCGACGGCGGGCGCCCGTCGTGCCAGCCGGTGGGAAGGCGCCCCCAGAGACGACGGGGCGGCCAACGGCCAGGCCGGGCGCGGCAGCCGGGGGAGGGACGAGGTTCGGTATGGCTCAGCTGCGCCCGGCGCTTCCGACGCCCGGCCATGTTCTGCACCTGGCTACCCGTTTCGCGACTTCGCTTTCGCCGCTGCGGCCACCTGCCGGAGCGAGGGCTCGGGTGGCCGGGTCCCTGCGAGGAGGTGAATGGGCCTTGTGGACATCTATGCCGGCTGCAGACCAGAGGCACTCCATCGCCGTCGCCAAGCGGGCGGTCCAGGGGGCCAGGTCGTCGCGGGTCCCAGTCGACGAGCGGGACCTGGTCGCGGCAGCACTGCTTCACGACGTCGGCAAGACGGGCTGCGCCCTGGGCACTGCGGGGCGCGTCGCGGCCACCGTGGCCGCCTGGCTGGTCGGTCACCGGACCGTCGCCGGTTGGTCTCGGCGGGGCGGCTGGAGAGCCAGGGCCGCCTGCTTCGCCGATCACCAGCGCATAGGAGCACAGCTGCTCCGAGAGGCGGGTGCCAGGCCGCTCGCCGTCGCATGGGCCGCATCGCATCACAGGGACCTTTCCGACCACTGCGACGGCCGCCTCGGGGTGCCACCTGCGGTGGCTCGGCTGCTGGCTGCCGCGGACGGCGACTGAGCCCTGACATCCGTCGGCAGCACGTGCGAACCTGGCGTCCGGCAGCTGTTCGCGACCGGTCGCTGCTGATAGGGTCGCGCCATGACCGGCCAACTGTTCGAGACCGTCCTCCTCGGCGCCGTCCGGGGCCGTCGCCTGCTGTCCCACCCCTTCTACCAGCGTTGGGAGGCGGGCTTGTTGGAGCCTGGCGAGCTGGCCGACTATGCGGAGCAGTACCGTCACGTGGAGGCGGCGCTGCCCCGTGTGCTGACCTCGATAGTGTCGTCTCTGCCCGACAACTCCGCTCGCCAGCTGGTGGAGCGGAACCTGGCCGATGAGCTGGGCCCACCGGCCCACCTGGATCTGTTCGAGCAGTTCGCGTCAGCCTGCGGGGCGGTTGCCGATGCACCGGCTTCGCCCGCGACGTCGGACCTGGTCGAGGTGCAGCTCCGCTCGGCCGCCGCCGGCGCAGTGCTCGGACTGGCGGCAGTGGCGGCCTACGAGGTCCAGGCGGCGGAGGTCGCCGGATCCAAGGCCGATGGCCTGCGCCGCCACTACGGCATGGACTCCTCGGGGACGCGGTTCTGGGACCTGCACGCCGCTTTGGAGGCGGACCACGCCGACTGGTCGGCCGAAGCGCTGGCCGAGTTGGGCGCTTCCGACACGGCGGTCACGGCTGCTGCCTCGGAGGCGGCCGAAGCGTGGTGGGCCTTTCTGGACGAGCGGGAAGCATGCCGCCCGGTGGCTGCTTGAGCGACGCGGGCGGGCGTCTGGCGCCCGGGAGTCGGTGGGGCATCGTCTCCCGTTGAGCCATCTGCCCAGTCCCGGCCGCTACTCGGAGATGCAGTACCGGCGTTGCGGCCGTAGCGGTATCCAGCTGCCCTTGGTCTCGCTCGGCCTGTGGCAGAACTTCGGTGGCACGCGGCCGCTGGAGGACGTGAAGGCGATGCTCACGCGGGCGTTCGACCTCGGGATCACACACTTCGACTTGGCGAACAACTACGGACCCCCGTACGGAACGGCGGAGGAGTCGTTCGGCCGAGTGCTCCGCAGTGACCTTCGCCTCTACAGGGATGAGCTGTTCATCTCCACCAAGGCCGGCTACGACATGTGGCCCGGCCCATACGGCGAGTGGGGGTCGCGGAAGTACCTTCTCGCCAGTTTGGACCAGAGCCTGTCTCGGATGGGGCTCGACTACGTGGACCTGTTCTACTCCCACCGTTTCGACCCCGACACGCCGCTCGAAGAGACGATGGGCGCCCTTCATACGGCGGTCAGCTCTGGCAGGGCGCTGTACGCGGGAGTGTCGTCGTACTCGGTCTCCAAGACCAGGGAGGCGGCTCGCATCCTTGCCGAAATGGGAACCCCGCTCCTGGTCCACCAGCCTTCCTACTCGATGCTGAATCGTTGGATCGAGGCCGGCTTGCTGGGCACTCTGGACGAGTTGGGCATCGGCTGCATCGCGTTCTCTCCCTTGGCCCAAGGCCTGTTGAGCGACAAATACCTTTCCGGGGTACCGCAGGAGACCCGCGCCAGCGAATCTGGTTCTCTGTCCCCCGACATGCTCAGCGAGCGGAACCTGTCCAACGTGCGGTCGCTGGCCCAGATAGCGGCCCGGAGAGGACAGTCTCTCTCACAGATGGCGCTCGCCTGGGCGCTGCGAGATCCTCGGGTGACGTCGGCCCTTGTAGGCGTGAGGAGCGTCGAGCAGCTCGAGTCGAACGTCGCAGCTCTACGACGATCGGACTTCGAGCCCGACGAGCTGGCCGCCATAGACCGCTATGCCACTGAAGGCGGCGTCAACCTCTGGGCCGCCTCCAGTCGGGACTGACGGTTCCGGCTGGGTTCGACGTCGATGGACTGCCTTCTGGGTGTCGACGTGGGTACGTCCTCCACCAAGGGTGCGCTGGTGAGCCTGAGTGGGGAGTTGATCGCGACGGCTGTCGAGGAGCATCAGGTGTCCATGCCGCGGCCAGGATGGGCCGAGCAGGATCCATGCGCCGTCTGGTGGTCGGATACGGTCCGGGTCTGCCGTCGACTGCTTTCCGTCGCTCCCGGCCCCGTGGTGGCCCTGGCTCCTAGCGGGATCGGCCCCGTCGTGGCGGTCGCGGACGAGAATGGGAGGCCGTTGCGGCCGGCCATTCTCTACGGGATCGACACCAGAGCTACTGCCGAGATCGAACAGCTCAACCGACAGCTGTCGGTCCAGGCGATCGTGGAACGCAGCGGCACGGTGCTCACCAGCCAGGCGACTGGTCCAAAGTTCCGTTGGCTCGCCAACCACGAGCCGGAACTGTACCAACGCGCCAGAAAGACGTTCATGGCCAGCTCCTTCCTCGTCTGGCAGCTGACCGGGGAGTACGTGCTGGATCATCACTCTGCCAGCCAGAGCGTGCCCCTGTACGACCGGACATCCCGAAATTGGGCCGACGACTGGTTCGAGACGGTAGCTCCTCACATAGAGTCACCGCGTCTTGCATGGCCCGCCGAAGTCGTGGGCCACGTCACGGAGAGGGCGGCTGCCGAAACCGGTTTGCAAGTCGGCACGCCGGTTTGCTGCGGCACCATAGACGCATGGTCGGAAGCAGTAAGTGTCGGTGCCGACCGCCCGGGGCGCACCATGTTGATGTACGGCAGCACGATGTTCATCGTCGCTACAGCGGACTTGCCGATGAGCGACTCGAGGCTTTGGGGGACCGTTGGAACGTGGCCCGGCACTTGGTGCCTTGCAGCCGGCATGGCCACCAGCGGTTCGTTGGCCGGTTGGTTCAAGGAGTTGGCCGGCGGCGTTGGCTACGAAGAGCTCGCTACTGGAGCGGAATCGGTGCCCGCCGGATCGAGGGGATTGGTCACTCTGCCATACTTCGCAGGCGAGCGGACACCCATCTTCGATCCGGATGCCCGCGGGTTGATCGCAGGGC
This sequence comes from Actinomycetes bacterium, assembly GCA_021795215.1. GTDB lineage: Bacteria > Actinomycetota > Acidimicrobiia > Acidimicrobiales > JAKAOS01 > JAJYPS01. The sequence continues at coordinate 9,693 of JAJYPS010000030.1, read as the reverse complement.
TCACGCTTCGGCATGGCCGTGCCGAGATCTACCGTTCCATATTGGAAGCCACCGCGTACGGAGTTCGGCACAATCTCGAAGTCATGGCTGAAGCAGGTGCCGACTTGTCCTACTTGGTGGCCGTGGGAGGAGGCACCACGGGGGGACTCTGGACACGCATCGTGTCGGACGTCACGGGACGATCCCAAATGGTTCGTCGCCACGCGATCGGTGCCGCGTTCGGCGACGCTCGTCTTGCCGGGATCGGGATCGGCCGAGTCGACCCCGAGAGCGAGTGGAACAGCGGAGGCAGCGTGACGATGCCGGAGATGCGCAACCGTTCACTGTACGACGAGCTGTACGGAGTGTACCGCTCGCTTTACGAAGCAACCTTGCCGCAGGCCCACGCCCTTGCGCGGCTTCAACAGGCAGTCGAGTGAGCACAACTGGCCCACCTTTATCGAGCCGCGGACAGGCGAATTCGGTCAGTCCCGCTTGTCAGCTTCTTTGGCGCCGGTGATCAGACCCACGATCTCGGAGGGGGTGCAGTTGCCAGTTTCCCGGCGAGCGACCAGTCGGCCGCGGCGAAGCACGTAGATGACGTCCGAGACGTTGAACACCTGCTCCAAGTTGTGACTTATCAGAAGGACCGCCAAACCTCGATCGCCGAGAGAGCGGATCAACTGCTCGATACGAGCAGTTTCTCTGACGCCGAGAGCCGCCGTTGGCTCGTCCATGATGATCAACTTCGTGCCCCAGCCCACCGCGCGTCCTATCGCGACGCCTTGACGTTGGCCTCCCGACAGGTTCCTCACGTTCGCCCTGAGTGAAGGTATATTGATTGAGAATCCGTCGATGATCTCTTTTGCCCGGGCTCTCATAGCTCGGTTGTCGAGCAGCGCGATCGGTCCGAACCGGCGGCGTACCTCCCTTCCGAGGAAGATGTTCGCCACCACATCCAAGTGGTCTGCCAGTGCAAGCTCTTGGAACACCGCCTCGATACCCATACTTCGAGCTTGGCTAGGATGACGAAGGACCACAGCGTGTCCCTCCATCTCCAGCGTTCCGGAGTCCGGCGTGTGCGCGCCTGCAATGCATTTCACCAGGGTCGACTTGCCTGCGCCATTATCTCCCACCAGTGCGGTCACCCGCGCAGCCTGCAGCTCCATCGAAACGTCGTCCAGGGCCGTCACTCCGCCGAAGTGCTTGCTGACCGAGCGTAGCGACAGCACGGTATCGCCGACAAAGGGAGCGTCCTCCGCGACCTGAGCCACCACAGTCAACCCTTGTACGTCGGAATGTACTGCTGGATCGCCTTGACTGCAGCGGCGCTGGAGATGTTGTGCTTCGTGACGATCATGTACGGTGTGTCCACTCGCTTGGGAACGGTCTTGCCCTGCTTCAGCTTCACCATTTCCATGACAGCCTGGTACCCCATCTGATAGGGGCTCTGCAGCACCGAGGCAGATATCACACCGGACTTGATGTAATTTACTTCGCCGAGGTCAGCATCGAAGCCAGCGACGACCACTTTACGAGAGGGAGACGCCTTGACTGCCTCGGCGACGCCAAGGGCAGAGCGGTCATTTGCACCAAACAGCAACGTCAGTCCAGGATGCGATTGCAGCATCGCGGAAGCCTCGGCCCGCGCGGTGGAGACACTGTTGTTAGAGATCTTCTGTCCTATGTACTTGAAGCTGGACAAGGACGCCATTCCCTGGCGGAAGCCCTTGGGCCGGGCTATGCCGGTGCTGGAGATGGTGTTGAAGTCGATGATCCCATACTGGCCTTTCCCTCCTGCCAGCTTCGCCGTGTATTTTGCAAGGGCGGCCGCAGACTGTACGTTCGAGGTGGCCAAGAAGCTTTTGGCGACATTCGGGGATACACCCGAGTCCACTGTTATGACGGGCACGCCCGCCGCTTCGGCATGTTTTACGGGGGCCAGCAGTCCGCTCGGGCTCTGTGCCGCCAGGATGATACCCTGGGAGTGAGCCACAACCGCCTCGTTCACCATGTTGATCTGCGTGGCCAGATCCGTGCCCGACGCCGGAGCTTGGAATGTGACGGTCACGTTGCCGAGCTTGGCCGCCGCAGCATCAGCTCCATCCTTGACCGCCAGCCAGTAAGGGCTGGCATTCGATTTGGTAATCAGCTCGAAGGTGTAATGCTTCGCGGGACCACCGGATCCGGTGGCACTCGATGTAGTTGACGAGCCGGTCTTGTTCGAACCCGAGCTCGAACCGCACGCGCTTGTCAGCACTGCTAGCGACGCTACTATTGCCGTCCGGCCAATTCTCCATCTATGTGTCATTCTATTCCCCCCCGGAACGCTCGACGCGTATTATGTATTGCACCTTGTACTAGGCATTATTGCCAGAGGCGCATCTTGTAGCTCAGTATCTAGCCCTCCTCCGTACATTGTCCACTGCTACGGCGCCAGCAACCACCACACCGAGAAGGACCGTCTGGACGTATGTCGAGATCCCCAAGAGATCGGTGCCATTGTTGAGCACTGCGAGCAGTAGGGCGCCCAGCATTGCCCCCCAGATGGTTCCTTCCCCGCCGAACAGACTGGCTCCTCCGATGACCACCGCCGCAATAGCGTCGAGCTCGCTGTTGAGCGCTTCCGACGGCTGAGCGGTGCTCACGTATGCTGTCAACAACAGGCCGCCGATGCCAGACATCAGGCCGCTGATCACGTAGACGGACCCGAGTAGGCGTTCGTTGCGTAGGCCGGCCAGCCGAGCCGCCAGAGGATTGCTGCCCACGGCGTACACATGGCGGCCGAATGGTGTGGCAGTCAACACGAACTGCATCAAAATGGCCAGCAGCAATGCGACCAAGGTCATGTAGGGAATGCCGAGCACCCCTCCGGAGCCGAAGGAGGAGAACGCCGGCGGAATGTTGAAAACCGGCTGGCCGCCCGTCAGCAGAAGCGCCGAACCGTCTGCGGCGCTGAAGGTGGCCAGAGTGGCGATGAAAGGTGGCAGTTTCAGACGAGTCACCAGTAGGCCGTTGACGGTCCCCACCACAGCTCCGGTGAGTACGCCCGCCGCAACACCTGCCGCAACGGAGTGCTGGCTGTTCATCACCATCGCGGCCACCACGGCCGCGAGCGGTACAACGGCGGCTTCTGACAGGTCGATCCCCCCGGTGATGATCACCATGGCCTGGCCGACTGCCAGCACAGCCACCACCGCCACCTGCTGCACCACCCGGAACAGGTTGGCCGACGTGAGGAAGTACGGAGAAGCGATGCCGAACACGCCGACCAGGACGATCAGAGCCAAGGCCACGAGAGAGGAGTTGAGCACCGCTCTCACCCGTTCGCCCTGGTTGAGGCGGATAGTGGTGTCGACAGGTTCCCCGGTCGATGCTGATCTGGCGACCAGGCCCCTCCGAGCCATACGAGACCTTCCGGAACCCGTGCGCCGCAGGGCCGGGTGTCTCTGCATCACGTGAGGCTCCGTGTCGCCGGGGGCCTGCCGGCATGCCCGTCCCGAGGCGAGCCGCCTACGCCGGCGAGGCTCTCGAATCGGATGCCCAGCAGCTCACTGACGGCCCGTAGATCGTCCATGTGGTCGCCGGGTACCGCGTGGATGTGGTTGGCACCGAACTTCGCCAGGAACTCCGATTCGCTCGCCTCGATCCGTGTGAACGCATGGGGCCACTCGTACGTCGATTGCCGCATCAGGTCCTCGTTGACCTCGTCGCTGTAACGTTGGAAGAAGCCCTTGGTGACCTGCATTCGGTATTCACCGTCCAATCGGGTCAGACGCGCAAGCGTGCAGTCGCCGGGCGCGGCCACATGCTGTACAGCCGCGCCACCGGCTGGGAAGTAGAAGATCTCCGGCCGCAGGTGGACGTTCGCCATGTTCTCCGCAGGATCATCGCTGCGAGCGGCGAACCAGGTGGCGTGCTGGCCCGAGTTGCACAGGTCCCAGACGTCGCGGGCCCTGTGATAGTGGCGTACGTCGGCGAACAGTACAGGTGTGCCGCTCAGGTGCTTCAGGATCTGCATGGTCAGTGCACCGTCCATGTCCGCCTCGGTGGCGCACACATGCGTCTCTTTGGGCCCGTCCCAGTCGTAGGGGTCGTTCAGGAACGCCTCGGTCACGTCCATGGTCGCGAAGCTGTTGGTCAGTTCCGGCTGACCCTTGATGCCGGAGAAGTCGAGCCGGTAGGCCTCGATCAGCTGGCGCATGGCGTAGTAAGAGCTGATCTGGCGCTCCAGGATCTCCGGCGTGAGCCGCTTGCCGTCGTAGTGGACCCCCCCGGCATGGCTCTCCAGCCACTTCCGCGCCGATTGCACTTGCGCCACCGGGATGCCCTCGGACAACCGCACGATCTCCCACTGGTCGATCTCCTCGACGTCGATGCCGAACTGCCGCATCCATTGGTCGCTGTCGGCCACGGCGGTGTACATCCCCATGGGCCTTCCGCCGACCCTTCCGAACGTGGAGCCGTGCAGCTTCGAAACAGCGTCCGCAGCCCGCAGCGGGGCCAGGAGGCTGGACCGGACCTCCGGTTCCCCTACGTCACCCCACGCCCTGACGTGGCGGCGGCCGATTTGGTCCAAAGCTCCGCCGGCCGCCAGCATTCCCACCATTCCGGGATACGCCGGCTCCAGGTTCGAGAACAGAACGAGGGGTCCCAGCGTTGAATCGGCAGCCAGCATGGTGAAGTGCGGAAACGCCCACACCGGATAGTTGAACACCGTTGCCGCAGGTCGCTGAGCTCCGACGGCCCGCGCTTGCGTGACCGCGATCTCGTTGGTCCAAACAATCTCCGAGGCGCTGACGACATCGTGGCCGCCCGCTTCGAGAGCACCGGCCACCCTGCGGTGCGACTCCAGAGCGTAAGGCGACAGGTCGTCGTTGACGAAATCCCGACCGTCTGAGAATGTGAGCAAGCCAACTTTCGCCACGGTTGTCCCCCCGGTCCGTAGGTCGAGAAATCGATTTCTCAGGTACCATACGTCTGCAAGGCAGTCGCGTCAAGCGTGTTGCGCGACAATGCTCTCCTTTTCGAAGGCGATCTCTGAGGGCGACGAAGATGGGCCAGGCAGTGACGATCCAGGACGTTGCCAAGCTGGCGGGCGTATCGCCTGCCACGGTGTCGCGGGTGATAAACGGGAATGGAGTCGTTGCGCGCCACCTGGCGGACCGGGTGAGGGCTGCAGTGGACACGCTCGACTACCGCCCCAACGCCGTCGCCCGCTCGCTCCGGCGTAAGTCTGCTGCTGTGTGGCAGCTCATCATCTCCGACATCGAGAACCCCTTCTTCACGTCCATGGTGCGGGGAGTGGAGGACGTAGCCCATGCGGCGGGTTGCTCCGTCGTCCTGTGCAACGCCGACGAAGACCTCGGCAAGGAACGCCGCTACATCGAGGTAGCGCTGGCCGAGCGAATGAGCGGTGTCATTCTTTCGCCCGCTTCGGAGGAGGAGAGCGAAGTGGAGCCACTGCTTCGGCGGGGCATTCCTGTCGTCACGGTCGACAGGACGCTCGCGGAGCGTCCGGCTACGGTGCACAGTGTCGTCACCGACAACCACCGTGGCGCGCAACTCGCTACGGCGGAGCTGCTCGGAGCGGGATACAAGTCCGTTGCGTGCATCACGGGACCGCTGAGGGTGACCACAGCTCAGGGTCGTCTCGCCGGCTACCGGTCGGCGCTCGCCTCCGCAGGCGTGCGACCACGTCCGGAGCTGGTGCGGGTCGCGGACTACAAGGAGACCGGAGGCCGGGATGCAATGCTTTCGCTACTCGAACTGGCCGACCCTCCCGAAGCCGTGTTCGTGGCGAACAACCGCATGACCATCGGAGCCCTTGCCGCGGCCAGACAGCGCTCGGTGTCCATACCCGGCGACTTGGGGTTGGTCGGCTTTGACGACATGACATGGTCCGCCTTGACCTGCTGTCCCCTGACTACGATCGCACAGCCCACTTACGACGTCGGTGCCAGTGCCGCTCGGCTGCTGCTCGAGGGGCCTCCGGGCCCAAGCCGGCCTGCCAAGACGGTCGTCTTGCAACCGACTCTGGTGGTGAGGGGCAGCTCTCGGCGCTGAGCTCGGCTCGGTCCTACGGCTTGTCGAGGAGGACGTCTGCCGCACGAGCAGGAGCTACCGACGGCCATGGCGTCGGTAGCTCGGAGAGCCCCTCGTCGTCTCCCGAGCGGTTTGTGCAGAAATCGGTAAAGCCACGGCCAAGGATTGCCGTATGTCGCCCAGGCGACAGACGCGCCAAGCGGCGGGTTCCTACAGTCTCCGTCAAGCCTTCCATAGATCAAGGAGCGCCAATGCCTGCTGCAGAGGAAGTCGAGTCCAGTTATCGCCTGACTTCACTCGCAAATCCGGTCACGAACCTCTTGGACGATCCTGTAGTCGCCCGGCGATCGATGGAAGAGCTCGACGCGATGCCGTTCCTCGGAACAGTGTCGTGCTCGCATACATCGCTCATTGCCGGTTCGGTGGAGGAGATTCTGATCGACTATACCGTCGGATCATCCGGGATCGCCGATAGCGGCGGCGTCAAGCTTTGTTACAAGTTCTACTCCGATTGGCAGCTACAGACGGATAATGCTCTGGAAGCCGACTACTGCTCTGTCGAGTACAGGACTGGATCGCTGTCGGGCGGAGCTTCGTCACAAGGAACTTCGACTCTGCGGAACCTGAGATGGCGTTACGACGAGAAGGGAGGGGAGCGCCCCTTCCAGAAGGCGATCGTCATCGACCTGGTGGATGGCTACCTGCGCCCTGGCGATCACCTTCTCGTGAGATTGGGCGACCGTCGTGCGGGTGGCCCGGGGACCAGAGCTCAGACTTTCGTCGAGCGAGCATTTTGCTTCCGGGTGATGGTCGACCCTCTCGGTACCCAACGTTATGGCCGAGGCCCGGATCTCCTGCTCGACGTCGTGGCATCTCCGCCTGCAAGGGTTGTGATCAATACACCGCGGGTGGTGCGCTCAGGAGCCAATGCCCGTGTCGTGGCGCACGTCGAGGATGCCTGGGGTAATCCGATCGAAAACCTTGGCGGGAGCATCACGATGTCTGCAAAAGGGGCGATGGAACGGGTGTGGAGCATGCCCGTACCGCAGTCTGGATGGGCATGCGCCGAGATCGACTTAGAGGCACCTCCTTCGGGCGAGACTCGATTCGAGGCGGTATTCGAAGAGTCCGGAGCAGGAAGCAGACCCCTTCTCAGCAGCTCGGCTTTCATTGACTCCTTCGACGAACTTGGGTGTGACCAAGCCTATTTCGGAGATCTCCACGTGCATACGAACGATACCGTAGGCACCAACGACAACGAGTACAACTTTTCTTACGCACGAGAAGTGTCCGGTATCGACTTCATGGGCTACACGGCCAACGACTTTCAGATCACCGACCAGAAGTGGTCGGACGTAGTCGACCTTGCTTCGAAGTTCACCGACGAAGGTCGCTTCGTGTGCTTTCCGGGAGTGGAGTGGTGCGGTACGCCGGGAGTCGGCGGAGATCACAACGTGGTGTTCATCGGTACCGACACCACCCTTGCCCGAAGCGTGGAGTGGCACGAGAAGATGGGCTCGTCGCAGCCGCAACCACAGGCTTGGCCGATCGCCCGTCTCTACCAAGCGTACGAGGACAACCCGGAGGACTATCTCCTGATCCCTCATGTGGGAGGGCGCCGCGCGGTGCTCGACTGGCACCACCCGGCTCTCGAGCGCCTGATCGAGGTTCACTCCGCATGGGGACCGGACCCTTGGTTCTTCGAGGACGCGATGCGCAGGGGCCTCCGATTGGGAGCGTCCGGAGCCAGCGACGAGCACCGGGGCCGGCCCGGAGGCGGCCATCCCGGCGCCAACATTTTCGGTTCCCACGGAGGGCTTTGTGGCCTGGTGGCCCCAGCCCTGGAACGCTCCGCCGTGGGCCGGGCACTTCGGTCCCGGCACACTTGGGCCACGACAGGTGCGCGACTGGTCGCTCTCGTGCGGTCGGACGGTCACATCCAAGGTGACGAGGTCTTCTCCGACGCGCCGGTTGAGATCGCCTACAACCTGTTCGGTGACGCCGGATGGGAGGTCGTAAGGGCATACGACGGGGCAGGAGTCCTGTGGGAGCGGCGCATGGACGCGGAGTATGGCTATTCCTCCGGCTTGGTCCGTCTGCGCTGGGGTGGAGCTCGAGTGAAGGACCGGTACAGATGGGTCTCCTGGTCAGGCAGCCTGGCCGTCTCCGGATCGGCGATCGATTGGGTGGAACCGTGGGCGTTCCAGCACGCCGAGCATCGACTTCGCCGCTCGGCCGACGCTCGCGGCATCGAATGGAGCGCCCGTACTTACGGCGACTCGCAAGGAGCTGTGATCGCACTGCGGGACCTTGGGGGATGCCGGTTCGCTCTCGACGTAGAACTGGATGACGGGGGGCAGTCCCGAGTCACTTGGGAGGTGGACGGCCGCGAACTGGAATCGACCGGACATCTTCGCAAGGAGCTGGGCGGCATAGGGCTGTACCTGTCACTCGAACGGCTGTCCGGAGAGCAGCTGCCTCGTCACGTCAAGGGAAGCTTTTCAGTGCAAGCGGATAGCGGACCGGCCTGTGTCTACCTGAGGGCCCGACAGCGCGATGGTCACGAGGTATGGACCAGCCCTCTATTTGTGCAACCGCAGTCGACGAGTGGTCGGTTGGAGTGATCTCGATGCAGCGACTCTGAAGTCCACTTAGCAGCGACGTTGGTACCGGCGACCACGGGGGGCGCAGGCGTTGATCCAGGGAGGGGAGCGATTGTGGCACAAGTTCGAACCATGGCCGTCGATGCTGCGGTCGGAGTTTCGGCTGGCAAGTTCCGTTGGAGGGAGAGCCTCGCCCAAACGCTGAGGCAGAGCGTGGCGAAGTCGGCGGTCGTGGCGGCGGCGTTGGCACTCGTAGCACTGGCCAGGTTCGGCCCACTGCTGCCGGGCCTTTCGCCAGAGGGCCAGACCGTGCTGGGGGTGTTCCTGTTCTTCATATTGTGCACCGCCACCAACGCGTTGCCTGGCCCGGTGGTAGGTTTGACTGCACCGACCCTTGTGGTCGTGCTGACCCATGCAAAGCTGTCTGTCGCGTTCAGCGCTTTCGACGGCAAAGTGTTCTTTCTCGCTCTGGGCGCCTTCGTGATCGCCGCAGTGATGATGGCCACTCCGTTGGGCAGGCGCATAGCGCTTTCGATAACCGGCCTGTGCAACTCATCGAAAGTGCCCCGCATCCTCTCGGCCGCAATGGGAGGAACGGTGTTTCTCCACGCTGTGCTGCCTACCGTCAGCGAGACCGCCCTGTTCCTACCGGTTGCACAGGGCCTCTCCGAGATACCTCCGAAGGCCGGCCAAGAGGTGCATCAGCAGCGCACTAATACCGCGTTCGTAATGACTATTGCCGGATTAACCCCTCTCTTCGCCGGGCCATTGTTCCTGACCGGTGCCTTCCCGAACCTCATGCTTACCAGCCTACTTCATAGGACAATTGGAATCCGGATCAGTTGGCTGAGCTGGTTCCTGTACAACCTGCCACTTTGGGGGCTACTTCCTATTCTCTTCCTTATGGCGAGGCGGTGGTTCCGCTTGAAAGGGATGGAGCTGTCGGACGCGAAGGTGGCCATTCCTCAGATGCGTGCACAGCTTGGACCTATCAGTTGGCCAGAGATCTGGGCGGTAATCTGCGTGACGACCGGATTTGCTCTCTGGATCACGGGCCCTCTGACGC
>JAJYPS010000029.1 GCA_021795215.1 Actinomycetes bacterium | reverse complement strand
CCTCTACGGCGGCTCCATCCTGCCCGGCCGCCTGGGCGATCGGGCGCTCGACATCGTCAGCGTGTTCGAGGCGGTGGGAGCTCACGCTGCCGGTCAGATGTCGGATGACGAGCTGGCTTCCATCGAACGGAACGCCTGCCCGACGGAGGGAAGCTGCGCCGGAATGTTCACCGCCAACACGATGGCGTCGGCGGCGGAGGCGATGGGCATGGCGCTGCCCGGCGCGTCCGTTCCCGCCGTCGACCGGCGCCGCTCGGACCTGGCGCAGAACAGCGGCCGCGCCGCTGTCGAACTGGCTCGCAAGGGCATCCGGGCCCGTCGCATCATGACCCACGCCGCGTTCGAGAACGCGATCGCGGTCGTCATGGCGCTGGGAGGCTCCACCAACGCCGTGCTTCACCTGCTGGCGATAGCGAACGAGGCTCGTGTCGAGCTGTCCCTCGCCGACTTCGACCGGATCGGGCGCAAGGTTCCCCACATTGCCGACACCAAGCCGCACGGGCGGTACCACATGGTGGACATCGACAACATCGGTGGCGTCGCGGTGGTCCTGTCCGAGCTGGCCGAAGCGGGATTGATCGACACCACCACGCTGACCGTCACCGGAAAGACGCTGGGCGAGAACCTGGACGCTCTCCGGCCTCCGGCTCCCGACGGATCGGTCGTGAGGAAGCTGTCCCAGCCGATCCACCACGACGGCGGCATAGCGATACTCACCGGCTCTCTGGCGCCACAGGGGTCGGTCGTGAAGGTGGCCGGCATCGACACGCCCCGGTTCGAGGGCACCGCCGCGGTGTTCGACGGCGAGGAGGAGGCGATGGAGGCGATCCTGGCCGGTTCGATCCAGGCCGGCACCGTGGTGGTTATCCGCTACGAAGGCCCCAAGGGTGGTCCCGGCATGCGGGAGATGCTGGCCGTCACTGGCGCGATGAAGGGTGCAGGCCGGGGATCGGACTCGGCGCTGGTCACCGACGGGAGGTTCTCGGGTGGCACCCACGGGTTCTGCGTCGGCCACGTGGCGCCGGAGGCGGCGGTGGGCGGACCGATCGCCTTCGTCCGCACGGGCGACAGGATCGTCCTCGACACCGACTCCCGGTCGATCGACGTGCTGGTGCCGGAAGACGAGATGGACCGGCGCCGAGCGGAGTGGAAGCTGCCCGAGCCGCGTTACACGTCCGGGGTGCTGGCCAAGTTCGCACGACTCGTCGGTGGGGCCGACACCGGCGCCGTCACCAGTCCTTGACTGCTCCAGAAGGTGATTTGCGCGCAATCCTTCCGCATGCGAAACTTTCCAGGTGGACCAGCTTGCGCTCGTCGTACTCGTAACCTGAACGCACGCCTTTCCTCGCGTGCGTTCACGGCCTCCCTCCGGGGAGGCCGTTTTGTTGTGGGCCCTCCGGCGGGGGCCGGCCAGCTGCTTGGGGCCGGACCGCCTCCGGGCAGGGCATGGAGCAGCAACCAAGCGGCCGAGCGGGCCGTCCGGAACGACCAGTTGCCAGGAGTTGACCCAGGATGAAGCTGACCGGGGCGCAAGCCCTCATAAAGAGTCTGGAGATGCAGGGCGTCGAAGTCATATTCGGAATGCCGGGCGGAGCGATCCTGCCGGTCTACGACCCCATCATCGACTCTCCGATACGCCACATCCTGGTAAGGCACGAACAGGGAGCCGGGCATGCCGCCGAGGGCTATGCGCAGGTGACCGGGCGGCCGGGTGTGCTCATGGTGACGAGCGGCCCCGCGGCGACCAACGTGGTGACGCCGCTGGCCGACGCCTACATGGACTCCGTGCCACTGGTCTGCATCACCGGGCAGGTCGGGACGCAGTCGATCGGCACCGACGCGTTCCAGGAGGCGGACACGACCGGCATCACCATGAGCATCACCAAGCACAACTGGCTCGTCACCGACGCATCCCAGATACCGACCGTCGTAGCCCAGGCGTTCCACGTGGCGACGACCGGCCGGCCGGGTCCCGTCCTGATCGACATCCCGAAGGACGTGTCCAACGGCACGATGGAGTGGTACTGGCCCGAAGACCCGGCGGCCGGGCTGCCCGGGTACCGGCCGACGCTGCGTGGTCACCCCCGCATGGTGAGGGAGGCGGCTCGGTTGATCGGTGAAGCGGAGCGGCCGGTCATCTACGCCGGCGGCGGGATACTCAAGGCCCGCGCCTCGGCCGCTCTCGCCCGGCTGGTCGAGTTGACCGGCATCCCGGTCGTCACGACTCTCATGGCGCGCGGGGCGTTCCCCGACGACCATCCGCTCTGCCTCGGCATGCCGGGGATGCACGGGAACTTCACAGCTATCACCGCACTGCAGAAGTCGGACCTGCTGATCGCCCTGGGAGCCCGCTTCGACGACAGGGTCACCGGCCGCATCGACGCCTTCGCCCCGGACGCCAAGGTGATCCACGTCGACGTGGACCCAGCCGAGCTGGGCAAGGTGCGCCAGCCCGACGTTCCCATCGTCGGCGACTGCCGGCTGGTCATCGAGGACCTTGCCGAAGTGATCGAGTCGGAGCGGGTCCGCAGTGCGGAGTCCGGCCGGCAGGCTCCCGACCTGGGGCCTTGGATGGCGCAGGTACGGCAGTGGCAGGAGCGCTACCCGCTCCGGTACGACCAGCCGGAACAGGGTGTGCTGAAGCCTCAGTTCGTAATAGAGCGACTACGGGACGCGACGCCCGACGATACGATCGTCGTCTCCGGCGTCGGCCAGCACCAGATGTGGGCTTCGCAGTACTGGAAGTTCAACCACCCCAACACCTGGGTGAACTCGGGCGGCCTGGGCACCATGGGCTTCGCGGTACCCGCCGCGATCGGCGCCAAGGTCGGCCAGCCGGGCCGGACCGTATGGGCCATCGACGGCGACGGCTGCTTCCAGATGACCGCCCAGGAGCTTGTCACGGCGGCCTCGGAGCGCATCCCGATCAAGGTGGCGATCCTCAACAACGCCTACCTGGGCATGGTCCGCCAGTGGCAGGAGATGTTCTACGACCAGCGGTACTCGGAGGTCTACCTCTCTCCCGACCTGCCGGACTACGTGAAGTGGGCCGAGGCGATGGGGTGCGTCGCTCTCAGGGTCGAGTCGCCCGAGGAGGTGGACCCGGCCATCGACAAGGCGTCCAACGTGGACGACCGGCCGGTAGTGATCGAGTTCCGCACCGACGCGACCGAGATGGTCTACCCCATGGTGCCCGCCGGGGCGTCCAACGACGACGTGGTCGTCGGTCCCGCTCAGGGAGAGGGTGGCCACTGATGGCGCCGTCCAGCCGGCATCGCCTGCTTTCTGTCCTGGTCGAGAACCGGTCCGGCGTGCTGGCGAGGGTCGCCGGGCTGTTCTCCCGCCGCGGGTACAACATCTACTCCCTCGCCGTCGCTCCGACCGACGACGAGCGTTTCAGCCGCATCACCGTCGTGGTCGACGTGGAGTCCGCGCCGCTGGAGCAGATCGTCAAGCAGCTGCACAAGCTGGTCAACGTGCTGAAGATCGTCGAGCTGGACCCTTACGCTGCAGTCGAGCGGGAGCTGATGATGGCCACCGTGTCGGCCGATCCCGACAAGCGGGGCCAGGTGATCGAGCTGGTGGAAGTCTTCGGCGGCAGCATCCTGGACGTCGGGGTGGACCAGCTGACCGTATGCCTTGCGGAGGAGCCGAGCCGGCTGGACGACTTCGAGGAGCTGGTCCGGCCCTACGGCATAGTGTCTATCCAGCGGAGCGGCCAACTGGCGCTTCCCAAGCTGGACCGCAGGGCGCGGCTGCGCAGCGTCGCCCAGCGGACCGCCTGAAGTAGCCCGGAACGGCGGTTGGCGGACCGGCCGGAAGTGGACGGACCGGGACCACAAGAGCTCCAGGGGCGCGGTGACGGCATGCGGCCCCGAGGCGGCTCCGGTGGTGAAGTGTTGGGACCACACGAGAAGTTGACACAGGTACAGGTACAGGAAGGAACGGTGCTCTCATGGCCACCCTCTACTACGATTCAGACGCCGATCCAGCACTGATCGGTGCCCGGAAAGTGGCCGTCATCGGCTACGGGTCGCAGGGCCACGCCCATGCCCAGAACCTCGCCGACTCGGGCGTCGACGTGCGGGTAGGGCTCCGGGAGGGCTCGTCGTCGGCCGCCAAGGCCGCGGAGGCGGGGCTGAAGGTGACCGGGATCGGCGAGGCGACGGCCGAGGCGGACGTGGTGATGATCCTGCTCCCCGACGTCGAGCAGCCCGACGTGTGGGCAGCGGGCATCGCGCCCAACCTGTCCGAGGGCGACGCCGTGCTGTTCGCACACGGGTTCAACATCCGTTTCGGCTACATCGAACCGCCGGCCGGCGTGGACGTGGCGATGGTGGCGCCGAAGGGCCCCGGCCACCTGGTCAGGCGGACCTACGTAGAGGGCGGGGGGGTCCCGGCGCTGGTGGCGGTTGCGCAGGATGCCACCGGCAAGGCACATGGCCTGGCGCTGTCCTACGCCCATGCGATAGGCGCCACCCGGGCGGGCGTGCTCGACACGACGTTCGCAGAGGAGACCGAGACCGACCTGTTCGGCGAGCAGGCAGTGCTGTGCGGCGGTCTGAGCGCCCTCATAACCGCAGGCTTCGACACCCTCGTGGGAGCCGGGTACGCTCCCGAGTCGGCGTACTTCGAGTGCCTGCACGAAGTGAAGCTGATCGTGGACCTGATGTACGAGCAGGGGCTGGCCGGGATGCGGTTCTCCATCTCCGATACTGCCGAGTACGGCGACCTGACGCGGGGGCCACGGATCGTGGACGGCCACGTCCGCCAGGAGATGCAGCGCATTCTGGAGGAGATTCGCTCGGGCAGCTTCGCCGAGGAGTGGATGGCCGAGCATCGCGCCGGGCGCCCGAGGTTCGAGCAGCTGCGCCAGGAGGCGGCGGCGCACCCGGTGGAGAAGGTGGGCGCCGAGCTGCGCGCCATGATGCCCTTCGTCAGCGCCGGGAAAGCCCGCCCCCAGGACGTCTCGGGCGGCTGACCCTCGGCGGACCGGTCGGACATGCCCGGGAGCACGGGCGGCGGTGCAGGGACTGCAGCCGCGGACGTGGCGGCGTTGCGCCGCCTCCGCAGGCGTAGGAAGCTGCGGCACGTCGACAAGTGGCGGGTGGTCTACCGGATCTATCTGCTCCTGGTGGTCGCAGGCGTCGTCCTGCTGGTGCTGACCGGGATCGGCGGTGTGGTCAGGGTGCCGGTCAAGGAACAGGGTGCCGCCCGCCTCCTTGGTGCGCCTTTGGTCGGGCTCGCCTACGCCCTGGCCATTGCCGCTGCGGTGCGCTCCGGTTCGAGGGGTGGCCCCCTCGTGCTGGAACCGGCCGACGTCCACTTCGTCCTTCAAGCGCCGGTCGACCGGCGGTCCGTCCTGCGGCCTGCGGCAACCCGGGCGCTGGCTCGCGGCGCTGCTTGGGGCGCGACGGCAGGCTGCGCAGCCGGAGTTGTCGCCTCCCGGGCCGTAGGCGGGTCGGAAGCGGAGTGGATCCTGTGGGCCGGCATGTCGGCCGCCCTGGCGGGTGCCACGGCGGTCGGAGCCGGCTTGGTCGGGTCAGGCGTCCGCATCGGCCAGCGGTCTGCGGCGGCCGTGGCCACCGCCCTGGTCGGGTGGTCCGTCCTGGACGTGATGGGCGGCCGGGTCACGTCGCCCCTTTCCGCCCTCGGTGCCGTCGCGGTGTGGCCGCTCTCGCCACACCCTCTGGACCTTGTGGCTGCAGCCCTGGCACCGGCTGCCGCCCTCGCCGCCCTGACGACGGTCGGGGGTCTGTCCGTCGAGGCGTCGGCTCGGCGGGCGGCGCTCGCAGGTCTCGTGCGATTCTCGGCCAGCACCTTCGACTTCCGGGCGGTGGCGCTGTTCCGCCGTCAACTTGCGGGTGAGCGGGTCCGCCGCCGCCCGTGGTTCCGGCTGCCGCCCTCGGAGTCCGCCAGGGTATCGCCCGTCCTGCGCCGGGATATGCACGGGACGCTCCGGTGGCCCCTCGCCCGCATCCTGCGCCTGTTGGGTCTGGGCATGGCAGCCGGCGCTGCCTGCGTAGCTGCGTGGTCAGCCGCCGTGCCGATCGTGGCTGTGGCCGGAGTGCTCGGCTGGGTCGCCGCCCTCGACGCGTCGGAAGGTCTCGGCCAGGAAGTGGACCATCCGGACCGGCTTGCCTCCGTTCCCCGGCCGGCGGGATGGGTCCACCTCCGTCACATGCGTTTCGCCGCCGGGGTGCTGGTCGTTCCCGCACTGGCGGGAGCGGCCGTCGCTGTCGTCATCGCCGGCTCAGGTGTGGCGGTGCTCGCCCTGACAACCGCCGGGACGGCGGTTCTCTGCTCGGCTGCCGCCGCAGCGATCACGGTGCTGCGCGAGCCGGCCGGCCCGGGCGATCTGGCCCCGGCCGGTGAGATGGCCGGCATGGCGATACTGGTCCGGGAGCTCCTGCCCCTTGCCGTCGCCACTGCGGGCTTCGTGCCGGTCTCCATGGACCGTCTGGCCTTCCTGGGCGGCCGGCCGCCGCTGCCGGCCGCTCTCAATGCAGCGTTCTTCGTCATGCTCGCGCCTGCCGCAGTGCTGGGATGGGTCCACTCCAACGGCCGCGTGCCCCAGGCGGCCCGGCAGCCGGAGAGTGCTTCCTCTTGACGCCCGCCGAGGAGGTCTCCACGACCGGATCCCGAGCCAGGGGCGTCGGACCCGGGGTGGTCGTCGCCGATCTGAGCAAGGACTTCGGCGACGGTCCGGTCGTGGACGGAGTGACGTTCGAGGCTCCGAGAGGAGCTCAGACGGCCCTGGTGGGTCCGAATGGTTCCGGAAAGACCACTCTGCTGGCCGTGGCGGCGGGACTATTGGACCCGACGAGCGGCCGGGTGACCGTCATGGGGGCGACTGCGGGGAGCATCGAGGCCCGAGCCGTGACGTCCTTCGTTCCCGACAACCCCGTGCTGTACGACGACCTGTCGGTCATGGAGCACCTGGAGTACGTCGCACGTCTCCACGGCGTCCGGCAGTGGCGGCCGAGGGCGCAGGAGCTGGTCGAGCGTCTCGGTCTGGCGGCCCGGGCAGACGACCTGCCCTCCCGCTTCAGCAGGGGACTCAGGCAGAAGACCGCCATTGCGGTCGCGCTGGCGCGACCGTTCGGCGCCCTGCTGATCGACGAACCGTTCGTCGGCCTCGACCAGCTGGGGCGAACGGCCCTCATGGAGTTCCTGGCCGAGGCCTCGGCCGACGGAGCGTCAGTCCTGGTTGCGACCCACCAGCGGGACTACCTCGCGGTGGCGCAGCGATGCGTCGGGATGCTCGACGGCACGGTCGCCTTCAGCGGCCGGCCCGACGACGACGCCGTTTCGGATCTGCTCGACTGACACGCCCAGGCACACCCGCTTTGCCGGTCGCCCGCTGCCACTGGGTGGCCTCCGTCACAGGTTGACCACTGCCAGTGGGTGGCCTCCGTCACAGGTTGGTCACGATGTGGTCTATGCAGCCGGTCAGCGCTGCCACGTCGTCGGGCTCTATCGCAGGGAACATGGCGATGCGAAGCTGGTTTCTGCCCAGCTTCCTGTAGGGCTCCGTGTCGACCACCCCATTGGCTCTCAAGATGGAGGCCACTTTGGCGGCGTCGACCGACTCGTCGAAGTCGATCGTGCCGACCACCTTGCTCCTCTCGTTCGGTTGCGACACGAACGGAGCTGCGAAGGTGCTCTTCTCGGCCCATCCGTAGAGGTGGTTGGAGGAGCGGGTGCACCTGTCGACCGCCCAGGGCAGGCCACCGTTGGACAGAACGTGCTCGATCTGGTTCACCATCAGGAACAGCGTGGCCAGCGCCGGGGTGTTGTAGGTCTGGTCCTGGGTCGAGTTGTCGATCGCCACCACCAGGTTCAGGCTCGGCGGCACCCAGCGGCCGCCGCCGATCAGGCCGCGGGCCCGTTCCAGGGCGGCAGGCGACAGTATCGACACCCACAGGCCTCCTTCCGCCGCGAAGCACTTCTGCGGCGAGAAGTAGTACGCGTCGGTCTCGGCAAGGTCCACCTCCAGACCCCCTGCCGCCGACGTGGCGTCCACCAGCACCAATCCGTCCGCGCCGGCCGGCCTTCGGAGCTGCATCGCTACCCCCGTAGACGTCTCGCAGTGGGTCAGCGCGTACGCGTCCACGTCCGTCCTGGCCACGGGCAGCGGATGCGTGCCCGGCTCGGACTGCAGCACCTCTGGGTCGCCCAAGTGCGGGGCTGCCCGCACGACGGAAGCGAACTTGGACGAGAACTCGCCGAAGCTGCAGTGCTGGCTGCGCCTCTCGACCAGTCCGAACGACGCCATGTCCCAAAACGTCGTCGCGCCGCCGTTGCCCAGCACCACCATGTACCCGTCCGGCAGGGAGAACATCTGGGACAGTCCCTGGCGAAGTCTCTTCACCATGGAGCGCACGCCCGGACGTCGGTGGCTGGTGCCCAGGTAGCTGCTGGCGGCAGAGGCCAGGGCGTCCACCGCTTCGGGCCGCACCTTCGACGGGCCGGAGCCGAAGCGACCGTCGGAGGGCAGAAGTGACTGCGGGATCTTGAGTTGAGGAACCGTGTCAGTGCTCACTGTGCAAGCATGGCAGGCATGAACGCTCCGATCGGCAGCACGGCAGCAAGTTCTTTGCCGACGCGCGCATCGCGGGTCTCCGCCCGCGTCGCGGCAGTCCCGGCGTCCGCCACTCTTGCCATCGACTCGAAGGCGAAGGCGCTACGCCAGGCGGGCGAGGACGTCATCAGCTTCGGTGCCGGGGAGCCCGACTTTCCCACGCCTCCGGCCGTCGTGGCCGCCGCCGCGGCGGCCTGCTCCGACCCGCGCAATCACCGTTACAGCCCGACTGCGGGGCTGGCCGAGCTTCGCGCCGCCATCGCCGAGGCGACCGCCCGCGACTCCGGATGGCAGGTCGCCAGCTCCCAGGTGCTCGTGACCAACGGCGGGAAGCACGCCGTCGCCACGGCGCTGGCCAGCCTGGTCGACCCAGGCGACGAGGTGCTTCTGCCGTCCCCCTACTGGACTACCTATCCCGAGGCGGTCGCTCTGGCCGGGGGGACGACCGTGGTCGTGGAGGGCCGCCCGGAGCAGGGGTTCCAAGTCGGCGTCGATCAGCTGGACAGGGCCACGACGGAGAGGACCAAGGCGCTGATCCTGGTGTCTCCGTCGAACCCCACGGGAGCGCTGTACGGGCGCGACGAGCTGGCCGAGATAGGACGATGGGCTCTCGAGCGCGGGCTGTGGGTCATCTCCGACGACATCTACGAGCACCTGGTCTACGGCGACGGGAAGCGGTGGGCGCTCCCGTCGCTCGTACCCGAACTGACCGACCGGCTGGTGCTGGTCAACGGCGTCGCCAAGACCTACGCGATGACCGGGTGGCGGGTGGGCTGGATGGTCGGGCCTCCCGACGTGACCGCCGCGGCGATCAACCTCCAGTCCCAGATGACGTCCAACGTGGCCAACGTGAGCCAGCGGGCGGCTCTCGAAGCGCTGCGGCTCGGTCCCGAATCTGCAGTGCCCATGCGGGACGCCTTCGACAGGAGGCGCACCAGGATGCTGCAGATGCTGAGACATATCGAAGGCATCGAATGTGCCGAGCCGAGAGGTGCGTTCTACGCCTTCCCCTCCGTGGCTTCCTTCCTGGGTCGCAGGATCGGGGGCGTCGAGGTACGGACGTCGGCGCAGCTGGCCGAGGTGCTGTTGGACAGCGTCAAGGTGGCAGTCGTGCCGGGCGAGGCGTTCGGAGCGCCCGGCTTCGTCCGCATGTCCTATGCGCTGGGCGATGCCGACCTCGAGACCGGGGTGCGGCGGATGGCCGAAGTGCTCTCGACCGCATCGGGCTGATCCTGGCGGACGGGCGTCGGGGGGATGGGCGTCGGGGTGATGGGCGTCGGGGTCCTCGCCAGTCTGCACGCTGTGCGATCGGGCTCCGGAGATCGGCCGCTGCTGCCGGTGCGAGATCGGCCGCCGGTGCGAGTGCGAGATCGGCCGCCAGTGCCGGTGAGACTGCGGGTGCGGGTGCGATCACAGCTGCCATTGCCGGTGCCGGTGGGACTGCCGGTGCGGATGTCATTGCCGGTGTCATTGCCGGTGCCGGTGGATTGCCGGTGCCGGTGGATTGCCGGTGCCGGTGGATTGCCGGTGCCGGTGGATTGCCGCCATCTCTTGGTGGCCGGGGAGTAATCTTCTGGTCCAGCACGGCTATTCGCAGGGTCGCGGGAGCGGCCGGCGGCTGAGGAAGGTGTGGCGCGTCCGATGCCGGTCATCGACATAGTACTGATCGCCGTCATCGCTCTCATGGGCGGCTCCTACGCCTTCCGCGGTTGGAAGCGGTCCCGTTCGCCCAGCTCCTCTGTGGAGGGCTACGGGAAGGCCATGGAGGCGCTGGGCGACCTGTCCAAGAAGCGCCCTGCCATCGCCGTCAAGGTGGGGGAGGGGGCTCGTTCCTCGACGGCGGGACCGGACCCCGACGACCTGGGGGGAGACGGGGACGACGGTGCGGAAGGGATCGTCACCCCCGTGCCGACGCCCAAGCCCCTGCGGCCGGCCCGTGCACCCAGCCAACCTCGGCCGTCCCTGCGCATTCGCGGTGACGACCAGTCTGGAACTTCGCCGCCGCTCCCGTCGCTGCCGAGGGCAGCTGACCGCCGCAAGCCAGTCTCCCGGTCGGTCGAGGAGAGGGCCCCCATCGTCGCGAGGCCTGGCGGAGCCGGCGGTCCCCAGGACCCTGCCGCTCGGAAGGCTCCCCGGTCAGGCAGGCACCTGCGCCGGGCCCCGCGGGGAGAGACCCGGGTGTCAAAGCGACCTGTCCACCAGGGCCGGGGCAGGGGCGCTCGGCTTGCAGCCGAAGCACGAACGGTCGACGGCGTCCCTCGGAAGCCGTCATCCGGAGAGGTCCGAGGCGGTGAAGGGACGGCGGAGGGACCAGGCGCGCTCGGTCCTTCGCGCTCGGCGGCCAAGCGACGCAGCGCAGGGTCCAAGAGGGACCCGGTCCTTCTGGCGGGGGTGGGGGCAGTCGCCGTTTCGTTGGTCGCCGTCGGAACGGCTGCCGTCGTGTCGACTTACTCGACCGGCAGTGCGAATGGGAGCGGCAATGCGAATGGGAGCGGCAGTGCCAAAGGGGTGGGCCACGGCCACAGGAAAGGCAAGTCGCCGTCTCGTCCCGCTGCTTCTCCCAGGCCACCGAGCCCGTTGCCGGTCGCTTTGTCTCCCGTGTCTGTCAGCCAGGGGCTGGCCGTCTACAACGTTCCTCTGCGGAGCTACTACGTGACTGTGGTCACGTCCGGTCCGTGCTGGGTCGAGGAGCAGAGCGGCCCGAACACGACTGTGCTCTGGCAGCGGGTGATGCAGGCGGGCAATCGCCGCACCATGCAGATCACGGGCACCCTGTGGCTCCGTCTCGGGAACCCGCCCCTGGCGGCGGTCACGCTGAACGGGCGCCCTCTCTCGTTTCCCTCGGCCGGAGGGGTGCCGGTCGACCTCTACCTCAAAGGCATCCGGCCTCCCGGCGCGTATGGCGGCGGACAGCCTTGACCACTGGCCCCCGGACCCCGCAGCGACGGCGAAAGCCTTCGACGGGGCCACCGTGCATGAACCGGCCGGCTCAGGGCAGCCGCGTCGGGCGAGCCGTTCCGAGACGGTCCAGCAGGAACGCGAAGATCGACGCCTCTTCCCTCCACGCGTCGTAGCGCCCGGAAGGTCCCATGTGCCCCGCTCCCATGCGGGTCTCGAGGGTGATGTCCGACTCCGGAGACACGTGGCGCAGCTTGGCGACCCACTTTGCCGGCTCCCAGAACCCCACCCGGGGGTCTTCCAGGCCTGCCGTGACCAGCATGTCCGGGTACCGCTGCGCCCTCACGTTGTCGTAGGGGCTGTAGGACTTCATGTAGTGGTAGACCTCCTGCGAGCCGATCGGGTCTCCCCACTCCTCCCATTCCAGGACCGTCAAGGGCAGTGTCGGGTCCAGGATGGTGGTCAGGCAGTCTACGAACGGCACTTCCGCCACGATCGCAGCGAAGAGCGCAGCGGCCTCGTTGGCCACCACGCCCATGAGCATCCCGCCGGCGCTCCCTCCCCTTGCGGCCAGCTTCCCCGGTCCTGCCCAGCCGGTGGACTGCAGGTGGCGGGCGGCCGAAAGGAAGTCGCCGAAGGTGTTCTTCTTGCGGAGCAGCTTCCCGTCCCTGTACCAGGGACGTCCCATCTCGCCCCCGCCGCGCACGTGTGCAATGGCGTACACGACGCCCCGGTCCAGCAGGCTGAGCCGCAGGTTCGAGAAGGTGGGGTCGATGCTGGATTCGTAAGACCCGTACCCGTACAACAGGCATGGCGCCGTCCCGTCCGGTTGCAAGTCCCGGTGTGCCACCACCGAAAGAGGGACTTCGGTCCCGTCGTCGGCCTTGGCCCACTCCCGCCACGTCCTGTAGTGGTCCGGATCGAACGAGCCCAGTACGGGTTGTCGTTTGAGCAGGGTCGTCTCGCCGGTCTCCAAGTCGTGCTCGTAGATCGACCTCGGAGTCGTCATGGACGTGAACTCGTAGCGGAGCACTGGGCGTGAGAGCTCGGCGTTTCCGGTGCCCCATGCCGACGAAACGGCCTGTGGTTGGTCCAGGCTCCGCAGCGTCCCCGACCGTGGCGTACCGTCGGCATCGAGATCCACAACTCGGATCCTCCGCACCGCGTCGCTGCGCTCGTACAGCGCCAGGTGCCTGGCGAACACCTCGATGCCCTCCAACTTCACCGCCGGGTCGTAAGGCAGCATCTCGTTCAGCTCGCCGCCGGAGTCGTGGTCGGGCACCCAGCAGAGACGGAAGTTCTCCGCTCCCTCGTTGGTCACCAGCAGGAACCTGTCTCCCCAGTGCTGGGCCGAGTACTCGATGCCCTCCTGACGACGGCGCAACGGCATCGGATCCCCTTCGGGCGACGCCGAATCGACCGTCCACGACTCGGTTGTGGTCTTGCTCTCCACGCCGATAATCACGTACCGCTCGTCTTTGGTGGCTTCCACCCCCACGTAGAACCGCTCGTCCGCCTCCTCGTACACGACTGCATCGGCGGTGACGGGCGTTCCCAGCTCGTGACGCAGCACCTGGAACGGCCGCATTGCGGCGTCAGGCCGCGTGTAGAACAGGTGTCTGGAGTCTGCAGACCAGGCGAGCCCGTAGTAGGCGTCGTCGATCACGTCGGGCAGGTCGCAGCCACTCTGCAGGTCCCGTACTCGGATCCTGTGCCGCTCACCGCCGGTCGTGTCGAAGGAATAGGCCACCATCAGGTGGTCGGGGCTGGGCTCCAGTCCGCCAAGCGAGAAGAACTCGTGACCCGACGCCATGTCGTTCTCGTCCACCATCACCTGCTCGGGTCCGTCGCTAGCCGTCCCGTCGCTAGCCGTCCCGTCGGTGGCCGACCGGTCCACGCCGCCGCTGGATCCGGTGGACTTCGCTGACCCGGCGACGGGGCGGCGGCAGTGGATCGAGTACTGGGCGCCCTCCACCGTGCGGGAGTAGTACTCCCAGGGGCCCTTCCGCACCGGGACGCTCAAGTCGGTCTCCTGTATACGTGCCACCATCTCCTCGAACAGCTCGCCGGCCAGCGGTGCGAGCGCCTCGTTCCGCTCTCGGGCGAACCGGTTCTCGGCTTCCAGGTACTCGACGACCGCCGGATCCTCGCGGTTCCTGAGCCAGTGCCAGTCGTCGACCCGCGAGTCACCGTGGCTGACCAGCTCGTACGGCCGCCGGGGGGCAAGGGGAGCGCCTGCGGCAGTGCGCTCGAGTCGCGCTCCGGGCTCTCCCGGGTCCCCTGGGCGCTCGCTCAACCCCGGGCGGTTCGGGTTCCCTGGGCGCCCCGGGGGGTTCGGCTCGGCTGGGCGCTGCGGCACGGTTAGCTCTCGCGATTCGGTCGGTTCGGGTGACGGCACCGTGAGAGGTTCGCGCATCCGGGGCGGGTCTGCTGTGGTTAGCGCTCGACAGGCAGTTCTGGGTGTGCGAAGCCGCTGCCGCTGGTCGCACTTCGTTCAAGCCCTGGCGACAGCTCCCTCCTCCGGCCGGGAACCTTGGAGTGTCGTTGAAGCGGGATGCGAACGGTGAACTTGGCGCCCCTGCCCGGAGCAGTGTCGAGAGACACCGAACCGCCGTGGGCCTGGGCTATCGCCGCGACTATCGACAAGCCCAAGCCGCTCCCGCTCTCCCCACTGCGCTTACGGGACGAGTCGGCCCGATAGAAGCGCTCGAAGACGTGGGCGGCCTGGTCGGCGGGCAGTCCCGGTCCCTGGTCCGCCACCTCGATCACGGCGACGCTGTCCTCTGCCCGAACGGACACCGACACCGGCGTGCCGGGCGGCGTGTGGCTGCGGGCGTTCGACAGGAGGTTCGCGAACACCTGGCTCAGTCGCGCGTGATCGGCTTCGGCGACGACTCCGTCCTCCAGGCTGCTCTCCACGGGTCGGTCGGGCTCCACGGCTCTCATGTCCGCCACGGCGTCGGTCGCCAGGGACGCCAGCTCCACCGGCTCCAGCTCGAGCCCACGGCGCTGGTCGAGCCTGGCGAGCAGAAGGAGGTCCTCCACCATGGTGCCCATCCGGTGAGCCTCCGCCTCTATCCGTCTCATAGCGAGGGCCAGGTCGTCCGGCCGCGATGCCGCACCTCTGCGGAACAGCTCCGCATAGCCGCGGATGGACGTGAGCGGAGTTCGAAGCTCGTGCCCGGCGTCGGCGACGAACTGACGCAGCCTCCGCTCGGACGCCGCCCTCGCCTCGAAAGACGTCTCGATCTGGGCGAGCATCGCGTTCAGGGCCGCTCCGAGGCGTCCGACCTCGGTGGTGGGTTCGTCCCTGTCGACTCGGCGGCTCAGATCTCCTGCTGCGATCGAACCTGCCGTCTTCACGATCGCGTCCAGGGGACGCAGGCCGATGTCCACCGCCCAGCGCGTCCCCATGCCGACCACCGCGAGCGCTGCGGCCCCCACGATCACTTCGGCCAGCGCCAGTCGACGGAGGGTGCCGAGCACCGTCGTGAGCGGCATCGCAACCACGAACGTGGGCGCTCCCGCACCGAGGCTCCTGGCCAGGAGCCGGTACGGCGGAAGCCCGGGGAACCGCACGGTGGAGAACACCACCGAGCCCGGGCCGCGGCCAGCCACGGTGCCGAGCAGCGACGTGGGCACGGCGGGCGGCTTCCTGGACTTGCCGACCGAATTGGACTGGAACGGGAACACCCACAGCAGGGCGTGGCCGCCCCCGTCCACCACCGCTCCGTAGGTCCCTTCGGGCAGCAGGGTGACCGACTGCTGGACGGCGGACTCCGGGCTCTGGGACGCGACGTTCAGCTCGTGTGCCATCGGCCCCTGCGCCAGCTGCAGCTCGCTGTCCACACGGGCGAGCTCGAAGCTGCGCACGGCCTCCCAGGTGACCACTCCGGCAACCAGGAGGCCGACTGCCATCACGGCCAGTAGCCCGGCCACCAGCCTCGTCCGGAGGGACGCCGGCGGGCGCACCCGGGACCTGGAGGTCCTCTCCGCACCGTCTCCCAAGTTGCGAACGCGGCGGCGCTCAGCCGGTCCCGCCACCCGTCTCGCCACCCATCTGGCCACCCCGCGAACCGTTCCCGTCTGCGGTAGGCGGAAGCCGGAGACTGTAACCGGCACCGCGCAGGGTACGGATGAGAGGTGGCCGTCCGCCCCCGTCGATCTTCCTGCGCAAATAACTGATGTAGGTCTCCACCACGTTCGCGTCGCCGCCGAAATCGTAGCTCCAGACGTGGTCCAGTATCTGGGCCTTGGACACGACGCGCCTGGCGTTGAGCATGAGGTAGCGGAGGAGCTTGAACTCGGTGGCAGTCAGCTCGACGGGCTCGCCCCCTCGCCAGACCTCGTGGCTCTCCTCGTCCAGCTCCAGATCGGAGAAGCGCAGCACATGGCTGGTGGATCCCCGGCCTGCGGTCCTCCTCAGCACGGCTCTTGCCCTCGCAAGCAGCTCCTCGAGGCTGAACGGCTTGGTCAGGTAGTCGTCCCCGCCGAGAGTCAGGCCTCGGACCTTGTCCTCGGTCGTGTCCCTGGCGGTCAGGAATATCACCGGCACCCCGCTCGCGTCCTGGCGCAGCTTGCGGACCACCTCGAAACCGTCGATGTCGGGCAGCATCACGTCCAGCACCACCAGGTCCGGTCGGAACCTG
The DNA here is from genome assembly GCA_021795215.1 of Actinomycetes bacterium. GTDB lineage: Bacteria > Actinomycetota > Acidimicrobiia > Acidimicrobiales > JAKAOS01 > JAJYPS01. The sequence continues at coordinate 11,642 of JAJYPS010000029.1, read as the reverse complement.
ACGGCTTCGGTGAGCGCCTGGGTACCTGTAGCCGCCTGGGCCACCTCGTACCCTTCGTAACCCAACGCCGCCTTCACCAGGTCCGAGATCGCCTCCTCGTCGTCCACCACCAGCACACGCGGACCGGCGGCCCCCTCAAGAGGGGGCCGCGCCTCGCCGGAAGTCCGGGACAGGCTCATCGTCACCGTCTGGGCGCCGAGGACTTCGCAGCCCGTGTCCGGAGCGTCACTGGGCCGGTCCGGACGCCAGCCGAGCCCAGCCGCTCTGGGTCCCGTTAGGGCCTATCCAGGTCACCCGGACCCGGCTGCCCGGCTTGTAAGCCAGGATCGCCTGTCGCAGGGCGCTCGTGGACGAGATGGTCCTGCCTCCCAGGCCGGTTATGACGTCTCCCGAGCTGAGGCCGAGGGACGCAGCGGGAGTCCCGGGCACCACCTGCACCACCGCTGCCCCGTTCGAGACGTTGATTCCCAGCTGGGCGGCCACGAACGGGTTCAGCGTCTGGGTCGCGACCCCGAGGAATGCCGAGCTGCCGTAGAAGATGCCCGAAGCGTGCTGGCCGGACTGCATCTGGTGGACGATCGTCATGACCCGGCTTATGGGTATTGCGAACCCGACGTTCGATGCCGGCTGCGTGGAGCTACCCGTAGCCGCCGCAGTGTCCATCCCGATCACCTTGCCGGCCGCGCTGACCAGCGGGCCGCCGGAGTTGCCCGGGTTGATCGGAGCGTCGGTCTGGATCAGGCCCTTCAAGTGCTCCGGAGGACCGCCGGGATCGCTTGCCGTGATCGACCTGCCCATCCCCGACACGATGCCGGTCGTGACCGTAGGCGTGCCCCCCAGGCCCAGCGCATTGCCGATCGCTACCACCGGCTGGCCAATGGCGACCGACGTGGAGCTTCCGATCGGCGCCGTCCTGAGGCCGGAGGCACCCTTCAGTTGGAGAAGGGCTACGTCGGCGGTCGGGTCGACCGCCACCACCTTCGCCGGGTAGGTCTTGGACGTCGACGGGATGGTCACGCTGATCGAACCGGCTCCCGCAACCACGTGGTTGTTCGTGATGACCTCACCCGAAGACGTGAGGACCATGCCCGTACCGGCGGCCTTGCCGTAGGAGGCACCCGCCACGCCGAGCGTCGTGTTGATGTCCACCACGCCCGGCTCCACCCTCGACAGCACGCCCGTGACGTTCAGGTGACTGGTACCGGACGACGAGGCGACGGGGTTGGCAGGAGCTGGAGACGAGCCACTGGTCCGCACCGGCCCTGCGCTCCCGCCCCCCAGCACGCCCATTGCCGTCGCGCCGCCCGCCGCACCCAGCACGAGGGCGGCCGCCACCGCTGCGGCTCCGCGGCGGGATCGCCCGCGCCGCGGTCCGGACCTGTGCGAGCCGCCGGAACCTCCCCCTCCCCATCCCCCGTACGGGCCACCAGGCCCCCCGCCTGAGCCGCCGGAGGCTGCGCCGCCGGCCCAAGGCGTACCGGGATCCGTCGGATCGGTTGCAGTGGTCGTACCGGCCCGCCCGAGACTCTCGTCGGTATGCTCCCACCAGGGCACGTAGTGCCCGCTCTCGCTTCCCTGCACCTGCTCTGCCGCTTCGTTCTGCCCGAGATGGGCCGAACCGCTCGTCAGTGCTCGATCGGCCACTGTCTCCTCCTTCCGCCGCCTCTCCGTGCGGCTGACTGCTTCGGCTGCTGTGCCACCCAAAAACCTGTGCTGTCCAAGACCTGTGCTGTCCAAGACCTGTGCCACCCAAGACCTGCGCTGCCCAAGACCTGTGTTGCCCACGACACTCCGGGTCCGTCCCTGTTCGGATCGGCGGTACCGCTCCGAGTGGGCCGTCACCGGCTGTTGGTACCACTGTGCCCAGGAATGCTGTGAACGAACTGGGAACTTGCTGAGACTTACCGAAGGCTGGGACCGGCTGGCCCGCTCCCCTCCCTCCACCCCCCCGGCATCCGGAGCGGCTCTGGAGGGACAAAGATGGGGCACATGACGATGCGTGAAGAGTGCAAGCACTTCCAAAGTCGGACATATCAATCGGGTGAAGTGGCGCGCTTCTGCGTTCTGGACCTGGCCCCGGAGGCTCCGTGGCGTTGCCCGGACGACTGCGCCGCTTACGAGCGGAGGTTGGCGGACGTCGCGTGGAACCACGGCAGCCTGGTGCCCCCTGCGGTCGAGGCGGAGCCGGAGGAAGTGGGTGAGGACGTCATGGCGGCTCTGGACTATGCCGAGGAGGTCATCTCCAACGCCGTGCCCGAAGCGCTGGAAGAGGTGCGGCGCCAAGAGGCGCGAGCCGCCAGGCCGTGGTGGAGGAGGAGGGGTTGAGCGCCTGTCCGCCCGGCTGCTCGCCAGGCACGTGAATGGTTCTCCGGTCGACCGGACGTGGCGCCGTTGGTTCGGGGCGGCACCATTCGGCGGAACCTCACGCCAGTTCTGGTGAGGGCCGCAAGGTGAGTTGCGACAAAAAGTCGCGCCCAGGTCTGGCGCTCGGCGTTCACCGGGCGTACTCTTTTGCAGTCGTGCCGGATTCGCCTCTGCCGGCCAATCGAATCACCGGAGGGGGAATGCGCCGTAGAAGCGGCGGCTGCGGTGGCCGGGCCACAGGGCCCGGCCACCGGCGCGTCAGGAGCAGTGCTCCGGGACGGAGCAGCTGATGCGGATCCTCGTGGTCGAAGACGAAGTTTCCCTGGCTGCGGCCCTGAGCCGCGGGTTGAAAGCGGAAGGCTTCGCCGTGGACACAGCTCACACGGGGCCGATCGGCCTGTGGATGGCGAAGGAGAACGCCTACGACGCGATAGTGCTCGACATCCTGCTGCCGGGCTTCAGTGGTTACAAGGTCTGCTCCGGTCTGAGAGAGGCCGGTATCTGGACGCCGGTGCTCATGCTGACCGCAAAGGACGGCGACTTGGACGAGGCGGAGGCACTGGACGGCGGGGCGGACGACTATCTGACCAAGCCGTTCAGCTTCGTCGTGCTGTTGGCCCGCATTCGGGCGCTGATGAGGCGTGGCGCGATGGAACGGCCGGCCGTGCTGTCCTCCGGAAGCCTGTCGCTGGACCCGGCGTCGCACCGAGTGGAGAGGCTTGGCGTCGAGATAACCCTTACAGCCCGTGAGTTCTCGCTGCTGGAGCTGCTGATGCGCCGGCCCGGTCAAGTCCTGGGCAAGAGGGAGATTCTGTCCGCAGTGTGGGGTGACGACTTCGAGGGAGACCCCAACATCGTCGAGGTCTACATCGGATATCTGCGGCGCAAGGTCGACGCGCCCTTCGGATGTCAGTCGATCCGCACCCGGCGAGGAGCGGGTTATCTGTTGGAGCCCGACCAGGCATGACTCTGGCGAGGCCGCCCGTGACCGCCCGGAGCCGGCGGCTGCCGGACACCAGCTCGTCCTGGCGGAAGCTGCAGAGGCGTGCCGCTCCGGTGCGCGTGCGGTTGACCGCAGCCGCCGTGGCCGTCGTGGCCGCCGCGCTCGTGGTCGGCGCAGCGGGCATGCTTCTGCTCCTGCAGCGGTCGCTCATGGGCAGTCTCACCCAGAGCACCAGGCTCCAGGCGGCTGCAGTGGGGTCCCTGCTGGAGAACAGCACTACGCTGCCACGACACCTGAGGGGCAGGGCCAGTCTGGTACAGGTGCTGGACACCGGCGGCAAAGTGCGGACTGCAACTCCGGACGCTCTGGACCAGCCCCCGATGGCTCGGCCGCTCGCCTCCGGTTCTCAGAACAGCGTGGAGGTGCTGTCCAGCATTCCCTCCAACGGTCCACAGCCCCTTGGCGAAGAGGGTCCTTGGCTCGTGGTGCGGCACTTCGTCGCCGCGCCGACCGGCGTCTTCACGGTCGCCGTCGCCACTTCTCTCGACACGCTCAACGAGGTTCTCGCCCACCTCGCCCTGATCCTCGGTCTCGGCGTCCCGTTGCTGGTCGCATTCGTCGGCGTCGGCGCGTGGGTGCTGGCGGGCCGGGCGCTGCAGCCGGTCGAGGCGATCAGGGTCGAGGTGGCCGAGCTGTCGCAGGGGCAGTTGCATCGCAGGGTGCCGGTCCCCCCGGGAGCCGACGAAGTTGCCCGGTTGGCCACCACGATGAACACGATGCTGGAACGGCTGGAGGTCTCGGCCTCCCGTCAGCGGGGCTTCCTGGCCGACGCGAGCCACGAGCTGCGCACGCCCCTGACCGTGGTGCAGGCCGAGCTGGAGGTTGCTCTCGCACATCCTGGCCAGGATTGGAACTGCGTCGCGGGCCAGGTTCTGGAGGAGACCAGGCGGATGGCCCGGATAGTGGAGGACCTGTTGATCCTGGCTCGGGCGGACGACGGCCAACTGGTCGCCCGGATGGGGCCGGTCGACTTGGACGAGCTGGTTCTGGACGAGGCCCGTTCCGTGAGGGCCAGGGGGCCGGCCGTGGACGTGGGCAGGGTGAGCGCGGGTCGTGTCGTCGGGGACGCCGATCACCTGCGCCGGGTGGTGCGCAACCTCTGCGACAACGCGGCTCGGCATGCGTCCGCCAAGGTGACGCTCGAGCTGGGCGGCGTCGGCGACCAGGTCCAGCTCGTCGTGGCAGACGACGGCCCGGGTATCCCCGAGCAGCACCGGGAGAAGGTGTTCGAGCGGTTCGCCCGATTGGACGAGTCCAGGAGCCGCAGTGGCGGCGGTGCGGGACTGGGGCTTGCCATAGTCAGGGAGATCGTCACGTTCCACGGTGGCTGTGTCGCAGTGGAGCCCTCCGACGTAGGCGCGCGGGTGGTCGTCCGGCTGCCGCGGTCCGACGCTTGACGTCCCCAACCCGGCGGCGGGAGCTGCCTGCCGGTGCCGGTATCCGTAGTGGGCGTAGGCATTGACGTCGTCGCGGAACACCGGAGCGGTATCGTGTTGGATACCGACAGCTTTCATCGCCGCGATATTTCGCGCCGCCGAGACAGGAGCCTCCCGGATACGTGACGTCAGCCGAAGACACACCCGATGCCAATCTCGGAGAGCGAGGGGCGAGGCGAAGGGTGGTCAGCTCCACCGGCCGCTCCACGGAGCGTTCCTCCGTGCGCTCCACCGGAGCCGCCGGCTCGACCAGAGCCGGGTCGACGTCCGTGGGCTCCCGTCCAGACGGAGCAGGGCTGTCGGACGGACGGCACGGTCCGGGCAGCACTGCCCAGGAAGCGGAGAGGCGGCGGATCGCCATTGCCGGCAGGGGAGGAGCGACCAGGTACGGCGCTCGTGGGCCGGCCGCCGCTGGCTCGGGAGGGGGGCGCCAAGCGCCGACAGGTGAGCCGCGATCCGATGGGCGACGCGGTCCGCTGTCGAAGCGGTCCAGACGACCAGCGTCCCGCAACGTGTTCCTCGCCCGCAGGGCAGTGGTGGGGGCCGTGGCATTTCTGTTCCTGGCGGCCAGCTGGTCGCTCGGATCGGCACTGGCGGCGCCCGGCACTCTGCCGCTGAGCATCCGGTTCGTGGAGTGGGTCCGGGGTCATGGCGGCGGTCCGTTCGTGATCGCGGCCGAGAAGGTGTGGTACAGCATCAACAAGCCGCCCGTGGGCGGCAAGCCGTCACGGTCGCTGCTCACCCTGAAGGGTTCCAGGCCGGTGAAGCCGCTTCCCGCCAAGCCTGCGGTTCCACAGCTGCCGCCACCCGCCTCGATTCCACAGCTGCCGGGTGTCAGTGTGGCGGGGGAGGGAACGTGGAGAGCCATAGGAACGCCTGTGGACGGCGTTCCGGCAATGTATGCCACGCAGGTGGCTCCCGACGCCTTGCACACGAGCCTGGTGACCGGGGTGGTGTGGATGGACCAGAAGCTGTTGTCGGCCCGCCTGTTCGCCGGCTCGCAGTCCCCGGGCGTAGGGACGTGGCAGTTCACCTCGCCGATTCAGGGAAGCACGGCGACAGGCCTGGAGGCCCTTTTCAACGCGGGGTTCCGGATGAACGCGTCGCAGGGCGGCTGGTACTCCGAGGGCAAGGTCGGCGTTCCTCTGGTGAACGGAGCCGCTTCGTTCGTGATCTTCAACAACGGCACCGCCAGCGTGGGAACGTGGGGTCGCAACTACACGATGAGCCCCAACATCGCCTCGGTCCGCCAGAACCTGTCGCTGATCGTCAACCACGGACAGCCGGTGCCCGGGCTGTCGAACAACAACTTCCAGCAGTGGGGAGCGACGTTGGGCAACCAGCTGATGGTGTGGCGGTCCGGAGTGGGGGTGACCGCGAACGGCGCTCTCGTCTACGCCGGAGGTCCGGGCATGTCCATCACCTCACTGGCATCGGTCCTGGTCAGGGCGGGGGCGGTCCGGGCGATGGAGATGGACATCAACACCGACTGGGTGAACTTCTTCTACTTCGAACCCGCGGCCGGCCAGGCGGCTTCGCCGTCGAACGGAGCCGCCCTACTGTCGGACATGGTCAGGCCCGTCACTCGCTACTTCGGCCCCACGGCGCGAGACTTCATCGGCATCTATGCCCGGCCGGTCCCGGGCGCTGCAGCATCCGGCTGAGCGGCTGAGCGGCTGAGCGGCTGAGCGGTAGCTCCCTCCTCTGGAGGCGGGCTACCCGAGCCAATCACGCAAGCGGCAGACCGTGGATGTCGGGACGAATGTGGGCACGAACCGCTCGAGCCTGGTCGAGCTCGGGAAGGGCGCCGGAAGTCGGCATTGGCGATCAGGAGCCGGCGGCCTGCTCCGCTTGGTCGAGGCACTGGGCAAGAGTGTTCCACGACAAGGTCGCGCACTTGATCCGAACCGGGAACTTGACCACTCCCTGCAAGGCAGCCAGGTCCCCAAGGCCGCTCAGGTCGGCTCTCGGTCCGGGAAGCGCCTCGTCGGACTCGAGCTGCGATTCGTGCATGGACATCGCCGCCTTGAACGTCCGGATCACTTCCCTCACTTCGGTCGTGCTCAAGCCCTTGACCGCCACCGACATCATCGAAGCGGACGAGCGGCTGATCGAGCAGCCTTGCCCGGCGATCTTCACGTCGCGCAGCTTGTCGCCGTCGACCTCCGCGTAGACCACCACTTCGTCACCGCAGAGAGGGTTGAACCCCTCTGCCCGTTGGGCGGGAGGAGTGGGGAGCTCCCCGTCGTTGCGGGGATTGCGGTAGTGGTCCAGGATTATCTCGCGGTACAGATCTTCCAATCCGGACACAGCCCGCTCCTTTGTCGTCGGTTCCCTGCCTCAGCAGCATCACCGTAGCGTGAGCTGCTGCTGCGTGTCCTGCGCCGGGGCCCGCGACCTCAGCGCAGCCCGAAGAAGGCGCTCGCCTCCGACAGTGCCGCAGACAGGGCGTCCACGTCGGACTCGTCGTTGTAGACGTACAACGACGCACGTGCGGTGGCGCCCACACGGAGGCACCGCATCAGTGGTTTGGCGCAGTGGTGCCCTGCCCGGATGCACACTCCCCGGCTGTCCAGCACTTGGGACAGGTCATGCGCATGGACCCCTTCCAGCTCCATCGACAGCACCCCGCCCCGCCTCTCGGGATCCTGCGGCCCGTGGATCTTCAGCCGGTCCCCGTGGTCCTCCGCCAGCCGCCGCATCGCGTACTCGACCAGTTGCAACTCGTGTGCCCGTACCGCTTCCATGCCCAGCCCGTCCAGATAGTCGACCGCGGCACCCAACCCAATCGCTTCGGCAATGGGAGGTGTGCCGGCTTCGAACTTGAGTGGCAGCTCGGCCGGCGTGAAGCCGTCCAGGCGCACATCCGAGATCATCTCTCCGCCACCCAGGAACGGCGGCATCGATTCGAGCACCTCCGCTTTGCCCCACAGGACGCCGACGCCGGTCGGCCCGAGCATCTTGTGACCGGTGAATGCCAGCATGTCGATTCCCAGCTCCCGTACGTTCGTCCGCATATGGGGAACGAACTGGGCGCCGTCGGCGATCACCGTGGCTCCTGCCGCCCTTGCTGCGCTCACGATTGGCTCCACCGGAACCAAGGTCCCAAGCACGTTCGAGCACAGTGTGAAGCTGACCACTCTCGCGCCGGTCATCTTCTGTTCGAGCTGCGACAGGTCCAGCTCGCCGTCGGACATCACCCTCAGGTAGCGCAGCTCCACACCGATCTCCTCCGCCAGCATCAGCCACGGAACCAGGTTGGCGTGATGCTCGATCTCGGTCAGGAGGACTGCGTCGCCCTGGCGAAGGTTCGCCCTGCCCCACGACCGGACGGCCAGATTCAGCGCCTCCGTCGCGTTCTTCGTGAACACGATCTCCCGGGACGGGTCGCTTGCTCCTACGAACCGGCCCACCTTGCTGCGGGCCGCTTCGTAAAGGTTCGTCGCCTGCTCCGCAAGCCTGTAGACGCCGCGGTGCACGTTGGCGTGGGAAGTCCGGTAGTAGTGGTCCATCGCCTCGATCACGGCGATCGGCTTCTGGGAGGAGGCCGCGGAGTCGAGAAAGACCAGGTCATCCCCTTCCTGCCGGTCGAGCACCGGGAAGTCCGACTTGATCGCTGCCACCTCCAGCCGTCTCGCCGGACGCCTGGAGGTGCCTACGGACGGTTGCCGCCCGGCCGACTCTGCCAAAGTGTCGGATGCGGCGCTCACATTCTCAGTGTAGGGCGCGAGGTGCGGCCTAACCCCCCGGATCCTCAGGGTCGCCGGGCGCCCCACCGACTGACCAGGTTCTCCGTGGTCACTTCCCGGGACCTCACCCGGCTCTCGGGCGGCATGTGGCCGAAGTAGAGCCACCCCACCAGCGAAGACTCCGGCGGCAGTCCCAGCGAGCCGACCACGAAAGGATCGTACGCCGCCGGTCCGGTCCGCCACATGGAACCGAGCCCCATTGCCGTGGCCGCCAGCAGCATGTTCTGGGCCGCGGCGGCGGCCGAAGCCAGCTGCTCGCCGAAAGGCACCGAAGCGCTGTCTCGGTTCACCGCCGCAGCGGCGATCACCGTTGGCGCCCGCTGCAGCTTCGTCCGCTCCTTGTCCAGCTGTCCTTGAGTCGGCTGAACCCCTGTCTGGCTGCAGCGCTTCTCCAGGGCCTCTACCAGGACATCGCCGAAGCGCTCCTTCTCGGGCCCATCCAGCACCACGAAGTGCCATGGGCGCAGCGTTCCGTGGTCCGGCGCGGCGGCGGCCGCCATGAACAGCACGTCCAGCTGCTCCTCGGTCAGGGCCGGAGGGAGCAGCCTGCCGATCGACCGACGCGCATGCAGAGCCTCTATTGCGTCCATGCCCGCAGGCTATTTGCAAACTGGCTCGCTTCACGAACCGGGTGCCGTGTGTTCAGCCCGATGTCGTCCGGTGGCCTACGCCACGTCACGGGTGGTTCACCGGGATGGGGGTCCCGCAGGGCATGGAGAGCCTTGCTGCCGACGGGACCGGTCCGTACCGCCGACTGGACGGGAACCAGAAGACCAGAAGATTCGTACGCCAAGCGCACCGACCGGCGGAATTCGCTGGAGATCCCGGCTGGTCGCCAGCCACTCCCCGCCCACGCCCACCACTCCCGCTCGCGCCCACGCTCACCACCCCCGCTGACGCCATTGTCGGACGTGTGGCCGTTCGTCGCCGATCGTGGTGGGAGCCCCGTGACCGGGGAGTACCACCGTCCGGTCGTCCAGGGCTGCAAACAGCCGCGACTCCAGCGAGTCCATGATCGTCTCGAAGTCGCCGCCCGGCGTCGAAGTGTTGCCCGGGCCTCCGGGGAACAGCGTGTCCCCGCTGAACAGCACCTTCTGCTCCTCGGCGTGGTAGCAGACCGAACCGGGCGTATGACCAGGAGTGTGGATGGCCGTGAGCCTTAGATCTCCTATCTCGAACCGGTCGCCGTCTTGCACCAGGAAGTCGAAGCCTTCCACCATCTGGTCGTCCGCCTCGCCGATGCCGACGAGGAACCCGGCGGAGCGCATCTCCGGCACCGCCTGGACGTGGTCCCAGTGGCCGTGAGTCTCCAGCACCCTGGTGACACCCAGTAGGCGGGCCGTCTCCAGCAGCAGCTCCGGCTCGTTGGCAGCGTCGATCATCACCGCCTGTCCGGTCCTCGTGCAGCGCAGTATGTACACGTCGTTGTCCATCGGGCCAACCACCAGCCGATGGATCTCTGCTCCCGGTGTGGAGTGGATCGTCTCGAGTGCTGTCATACGGAGGAGTATGCCTCTCCAGCCGGCGGGGAAACCGCGTCGTCGCAAGGGCCGGTCCGCAGCAGCCATTCCCTCCGGCGCCCGAATTGCCGTGACGGACCCATTCCCGAAGGGTAGGATCGGGTCACCAAAGAAAGGAGGTGGTCCGACTGAGTAGTTCAATGCCCGGGACCTTGGAGGTGGCTGGCCGCTAGTCGGCCTGCTGGACCAGCTGGTGAATCCCAGCCAGACACCGCTCGACGTGTGAGTCAGGAATCGGTCCCGCCTGACGCTGCAGAACCGCCGAGTCCTTTCCAGCAATTCGATACGGTGCAGGGGGGCACGGAAGTGCCCCCCTGCAGTCGTTGGGAACCAGCGAGAGCTGGAAGGGGTCGTTCAGAGATCGGCCCCCCCTGGATCGGCCTCCCCTGGATCGGCCCGTCGACCTGGGTTCCGTGGTCAGGGGAAAGGTGGTCACAGGGAAAGTCAGAACAGGGAAACTCAGAAGTCGTCAGAACGGTGCCGCGGGAGCCGACTGGTGGGGAGGCGTCTGTGCAGGCATCCGAAGAGCGCATCGAGGTGGACGGGGTCGAGCTGGCCCTCCACATCGCCAAGCCCGGGGCGGCAGAGGCCCCGCGCCGATGCCTGGTTCTCTGCCACGGGTTCCCGATAGCCCCCAACGTGGCGGTCGGCGACCTTGCCGGTCTCGCAGACCGCCTCGCCGAAGAGGCCAGTTGGCAGGTATGCAGCTTCGACTTTCGGGGCACCGGCCGATCGACCGGGGACTTCTCCGTCGGTGGCTGGGTGCGGGACGTGCTCAACGTGACAGCTCATGTGCTCGGCAACGGTGTCGGCGAAGTGTGGCTGGCCGGTTTCGCGGAGGGTGGCGCCATAGCCATATGCGCCGCCGCAGAGGACGAGCGGATCAGGGGCGTGGCGGCTCTCGCGTCGCCCGCCGACTTCTCCTCTCCCGAGGGCGGGCTGGAGCATCTGCTGGAGCGAGCGACGGCACTCGGCATCGTCCATACTCCCGGCTATCCTCCTGATCCACAGGCGTGGGAGGCGGAGGCGACCCGTATGCGGCCTCTGGAGCTGATTCACAAACTTCCTCCTCGTCCCGTGCTGTTGGTGCACGGTTCCGACGACGACGTCGCTCCCCTGCTGGACGCCCGCGCCGTGTCGGATGCTGCCGAGGGACATGCCGAGCTGCGCATCCTGACAGGAGGAAGCCACCAGCTCCGCCACGATCCCCGGGCGGTCGCCGTGCTGCTCGGTTGGATGGAGCGGCAGGGCGGCGAAGCCGGCCAAGAGGAAGCCGGCGAAGAGGACGAAATCGGCGGGGGCAAGGAAATCGGCGGGGGCAACAAACGCGGCGAGGGAGGCGGCCAGACGCCGGGATAGCGGAGGTCCCATGGGATCTCAGGTCTGGCCTGGATCTCCGGCCTGGACGGAGGAGCGACCCGTGGGAACCCCGCCAGCCGGAAGCCAACCCGGGCGGCAGCAACCAAACTCTGCCGTCCGGGAAGCCGACCTGGCCGGCTCAGCAGGTACCCGACCTGGCCGTCCGGGGAACCGAGGAGACAGGGACTGGGGTCAGGCAGCTAGACGATGC
>JAJYPS010000119.1 GCA_021795215.1 Actinomycetes bacterium | reverse complement strand
CGGCTGACGGGCTCAGGCGACGCTCCGTAGACCCGGCCGGGAGCACTCTGCGCAACCAAAACCACACAATTGTATTTCTCATGCCATCTCAAACGCGCGATGGTTCGTGGCCAGAGCACTAGCTGACCTGGCAAGGTCAGTTCTGCACGGCGCGCGCTCCGGATGTCCGTTTCCTTAGCCATCTTGCCCAACGGAGCGCTTCATGCCCAGCCCTTTGTCGCGCCGCGCTGTTCGGCGCGCTCCCTCCGGCCTGGTACAAGTCACCTGCGCCGGCTTGCTGTGGGGCACCGGCGGAGTGGTCGTGCGCCTGTTGCACGACCACGCCGGGATGCCGGCAGTCTCCATCGCGTTCTACCGCCTGGCGGTGGGCGCAGTAGCCCTGCTCGGAATTACCGGGCGCCGCCCCCGCCGGCTGCTTGCAGCGCTGCGAGCCTCCCCAGGGCTCGTCGCGGTCGCCGGGATCGGCCTCGGCGCCTACCAGTCGCTCTACTTCGTCGCCGTCACCGACGTCGGGGTCGGCGTCGCCACGATGATAAGCATCGGCCTGGCACCGGTTCTCATCAGTGCGTGGGAGGCGGTCCGCCAGCGCCGATCTCCCGGCCTCGGGGCAACGGTCAGAATCGCTCTGGCGAGCGGCGGGCTGGCGCTGGTCTGCCTGGCGGCGGCTGCGCCCAGCCATACGAGCCCCCATCCGCTGGTGGGTCTCGCCTGCGCTCTCGGTTCGGGCGTCGGCTACGCCGCCACCACTCTGGTGAGCCGCCACGTTGGAAGCACCGTCGACCCGGTGGCGCTGACCACCCTCAGTTCGGCCATAGGGGCGCTCACCCTCGGCCCTTTGGCTACGACCAGCGGGCTCGGTTTCGCCGCCGGAGCAGCGTCTGTGGCAGAGCTGATCTATCTCGGGGCGATGACCACCGCTGCGGCGTTCGTGTTGTTCTACCGTGGTCTGCAATGCATCCCAGCCAGCACTGCTGCGGTGCTCACCCTGTTGGAGCCGGTAGTCGCTGCCGGCCTCGCGACCTTGCTCCTGGGCGACCCGCTTCGGACCACGACACTTGTCGGCGGCGTCCTGGTCATCGGCTCCGTCGCCGCCATATATGCCTCCGCACTTCCGGCCGATCGGTGAGCGATCTGCGGCCGTTCGCAACCAGGCAGCCGAACGGAACGTCGAATCTCCCATGAAGGCCACGCACCTGCAGAAGATCCGTCCGAACGACCCGGCTGAAGGCCCAGGTGGTCCGCAAGGGCCTGACGTGCATGTTTGTTACCCGAGGCCTGCTCTGGTCGGCCCCTGTCGGCGGCCGTTCGTGAGAAGTATGGGCACTTCTATGGCCAGCGGCCTTCCCTGCTCTCCTGCTCCCGGCGGTGGACTCGGCCCGGAGCGGGACGACGCCCGTCAGCTCCGGTGCAGTCTCATCCCGACCCTGCGGAAGTCACGGATGCTCTTGGTGTGGAGAGAGCGAGTGCACGAGGGCGGTGAAGACCCAGGTCGATGCCCACCTCATGTTCGGTGCTCGGTAGTGCCATCTCTGCCACCTCGACTACGAACGATGCGAAGTACCTATCGCACGCGTCTCTCGTGACCGTCACCGACGATGGTGCCGCCGGCAGCTGCCTGGACCACACCAAGCACCGTCACCAAGTCTTCGACAACGGCCACCTGGTGAGGCTGGAGGAGGTGTTCCGGTCGGTGCGAAGGCTTCGAGTGCCAGTTGGTCGAGTTCGACGGAGAGGCCGAAAAGCACTGACAATGCTGAGGTCGGAGGTCGATTCTCATAGCCCTGCCAGCGGAAAGGCGCAACGCCGCAGACCAGCCAGCGGTCTCCAGCCAGCGGTCTCCAGGGGGCCTGCGCCCGACGGCCGCTCGGCGCTTGGACGCTTCACGGGTCGGGCACGAACCGGAGCGCCTGCTCGATGGACGGCGCCCGCAGTATGCCCTGCTGGCCGTCGCCGCAAGAGTGGCTCGGTGTCGGGCACTGCCAGCAGCCAGGCGCGATGCTCTCGAGCATGCTGCCGCGTCCGTCGAGCCACCTTCCGATCGCCCGCCCGAGCCAGGATCTGCACAGAGCCGAGCGCTTCTGGGTCGACGGTCTCGGGCTGCAGGTCCTTTACCGCACCGGTGCCGAAGCCGAGGGCGGCCACGCCCTCGTGATGCTCGGGTGGCCGGAGGCGGCCTGGCACTGCTGTTGGCGCCACCACCGCAGCGTTGTTGATTGGAGCAGCGGGTCCCACGACATCACTTGCTGCAAGGCCCAGATTGCGTCCGGTGCCGTCAGAGTTGATCACGATGATCAACAAGAAAGGCGGCCCAACATTTCAGCCAACTTCTACGTCCCCTCGTGTATCAAAATCGAGTGCAGTAGCTATCGCTCTAGCGAAATCGCCGGTCGCTGGAAGGGTTACGGGTATTAGTCTGTTCCGAGCGAGCAATATTTCCGGCCTGAGCGGCACGAACCAACTGGTATGGGTAATAAGCATTCGTCCTGCCTATCCCATATACCAGGCTGGAGGAGTAGCGACCACGCCCGCGACGCCCACAGCCACCGCTTCCGAGGCAGGTCACAGAGCAGCAAGCTATTACGTAAGTGTCGTAGATGCCATTACAGGGCAATGGGTGGCGGCGACGAGCGGATACTCCCCGACATTGCCATAAATACTGGCTGAACTTGCTGCTGAGCCCGTGCTTGGTCCTGCCGAGGGTACCAGGCGAGGACCACCAGCGGCATCATCACCTCGGTGGTCGCCGCCGGCTTCCCTGATCTTCGGCGCGATCCCGCCCGCCGAAAGATACGTCCAGTTGTCGCCGTGACGTTCGCACTTCCCCGACGCCGCCGCCTCGACGCCTCGGTAGCTTGCCTCTACTGAGTGCTCTCCAATCCGCATCTCGACCGGCGGCATCTGCGCCGATCTACCGGCATGTCACCGTTGTGCAGCGCCCTCGGGCGCGAGGCGAGGCCGAGCCGATCGTGGAGGCTCGACCGGCTTCGGCCGGAGTCCCACCTCCTGGTGCCACGTGCACGACCACACCGCCGGGGAGACTTCGGTCTCGAAGTGCTCGCCGGTCAGGAGTCGGCCATCGACGCATCAAAACGGCTGACGAGCTTGAGGTCGGGATCTTCGCCACCTTGGCGAACTTCGCGCGACAGCTCATGTCCGAACGCACGGTGGCGGGACCGGCCTATGCCCGTCTCCGAGGCTGCAGGGGCTGTCAAGGGGCGAAGGCCCCACAAGATGAGCCGGGGAAGCTCTGCTTCACCGCTGCACCGATGATGGGCTGGCTCCGACACGGAGGTTGCCGTACTCGCGGCCCGATCCGGGCGCCGGAGCAGCCCCAAGGGGACCGTGTTCCGCCACCTCCTCGTTCCCAGGGCTGAGGCCCGGCTTGCAACGCAGGCGGGGTTGTGAATACATGATGGTACCTGGAACGCATCGGCGGTCACTGATGCACGTGACAATCGGGACCATCCCCGAAGGATGGTCCGGTCCGGAAAGAAGAAGGGGTTCAAGCACAAGTTGGTGGCTTTAAGAGCGAAAGTGTCCAAAGGCGACTTGATGACTCCATCGCCTGCAAGGTCGCAAAGAGTCCTGTCGGACGGTCGAAGGAGGGGAGTGCCCTCCCCCCGGGCGGTCATGGGTGGGTTCTTGGTCGCGCTGGCGGCCGCTGTCACGTTCTCGGCGGCATCCCCGGCCACCGTCCGCGCCAGCGTTACGCGGTGGCCGCCACGACGATCTCCGCAGGCGAGCGGTTAACTGCCGCTGACTTTCGGACGCAGCCGATGCTACTGCCACATTCGCTTTCCAGACGGTACACCTTCGACAACACGTCGGCGCTGCGAGGTACGGTGGCGGCGGTGCCCCTCCGGCCCGGCGAACTGGTGCAGGTGGGCGACGTGATCTCGGGACCAGCCGGAATAGGCAGGGTGGTCTCGTTTCCGGTCGATCCGGCGCGGGCTTTGAACGGCGCTCTCAGCTACGGCGATCGCGTGGACGTTCTTGCCACTTACGGCTCGGGATCATCGGCAACTACCTCCGCCGTGGTGCGGTCCGCCAAGGTACTGGCGGTGTCCGGTTCGTCCGGCGGAGTGCTGGCGTCGGGCGGCTCGATGGTGGTCACACTGTCCGTCGACAGTCCTGCGTCTCTGCTGGCCTTGGCACAGGCGGTCAACGCTGCACAAGTGCTGCTGGTGAGGACTACGGGAGACTCCCCCACCGCCTATCCGGCAGCCCAGGGAGCCCCTGCTGCAGTCTCTTCACCGTCGCCGCCGTCAGCCCAGACAATTCAGACCGGCTCGGGGGCATCGTTCCTTCCTTCACTGCCGCCGCCGTCTCCGTCGCAGCCGTCTCCGTCGTCGCCGTCTCCGTCGTCGTCGTCTCCGTCGCAGCCGCGACGCTCCTCGAGCACGGCAAAGGGCTGAATCGTGCCGAGCGAACGCTTCGTGGTGTTGGGTCTGGGCACCGCCAGGGCGGAATGGTGCCGCACCGTCGCCCGCTGGTCGACCGGCGCCTCGATCCCGGTCGAGTTCCTGAACTGCCTGTCAGTGGAGGAGTTGCAAGCACACCTGGCTTCTGACCGGGCACTCTCGGCGTCCATGGTGGACGCCGGACTGCCTTCCACCGATCGTGACCTGATAGAACGTTCGGCCGACTCTGGCTGCCCCGTGATCGTCGTCGACCAGTGGCAGAGGCCGCACTGGTTGACCTTGGGTGCGAGCGCCGTCGTGGCGCCGTCGTTCACCCAGGAGGAGTTGATCGGGTTGCTGCGGACCCACAGCCGCGCCCTTCCGGATCCGTCCGTCCGGCTGCCCCTCCCAGAGGTCGCTCCGCCAGGTGACCAGGAGAATTCTCTTGTCGTCGCCCTGTGCGGCCCAGGCGGCACGGGCGTGTCCACCCTGGCGATGGGTCTGGCCCAAGGGCTTGCGAGCAGTTCGGCGGGGGACGTTCTCCTGGCGGACCTGGCGCGGTGGTCTCAACAGGCGATGCTGCACGACGCAGCAGATGTGGTCCCTGGCGTGGTGGAGCTGGTGGATGCACACAGGGGCGGGCGGCCTTCGGGGGACGAGTTGCGAAAGCTCACGTTCCGTGTGCAAGAACGTGGATACCACCTCATGCTCGGACTGCCCCGGCCGTCGGCGTGGCCGCTCCTGCGCCCGCGAGCGTTCGAGGCGGGCTTTCGTAGTCTGGTCGAAGAGTTCCGCACAGTGGTCGTCGACACCGATTCGGATGTCGAGGGAGAGACGGAGGGGGGCTCGGCCGACGTGGAGGATCGCAACGTGATGGCCCGAACGGCCATCCGCGGGGCGGACGTGGTCCTGGCGGTGGGGCGACGGGGGGCGGGAGGGCTCCACTCCCTGCTGGGAACTGTGGAACACCTGCTGCGCTTCGGCGTGTCCGCCGAAAGGGTGGTGCCCATATGCAACATGGCCCCCCGCTCTCCGGTCGCCAAAGCGGAATTGGCACGGGCTTTCGCGGACCTGAGGCCGGCCGTAGCTTCCAAGTGCCGATCCGGGTTGCTGTTCGTTCCGGAACGTCCTGTCGAAGGATCCGTGCGGGAGGTGACCGAGCTACCCAAGGCGATCGTGCAGCCCCTGACCACCTCCGTCTTGGCGATCGCACATTCCGCCGCCGAATCCTGCCGTCCATCCGCGGCGACCGGGCCCCGCAGGATCACCCCGGGATCCGTCGGGCACTGGTCGGCTCCTGCCGGGACGTCGGTGACCGGTTGAGCACGCACATGATGCCTCAATCGCCGTTGCAACAGATCGAAGCCGCCGTGCAGGACCGAGCGAAGGAGCTGTCCCTCGATGTCGCGTCCGAAGGAGGGCGGGACCAGTTGCGGCAACTGCTGGTGGAGCAAGTGAGCATTTGGCAAGACGACTTCAGGCGGGGAGCCCGTTCGTTCGAGCTGGGAGATCCCGATGCCGTGGTCGATAGGGCCTTCCGGAACCTGGCTGGATACGGGCCGCTGGAGCCGCTGCTGGAAGACGGAGACGTGTGGGAAGTCATGGTGAACGCTCCAGATGCCATCTTCGTACGCCGCCACAAGGGACGGTCGGGCTACCACGACGAAGTGTTCCACGACGACGACCACGTGATGCGAATCCTGACCCGGGTGCTGGACGCTGCAGGGAGCTCCCACCGGAAGCTCGATCCGGCGGAAGGCCTCCAGGATGCTCAGCTGGACAATGGCGCCCGGATGCACGTTGTCCACCGCGACATTGGTCGGGACAACCATGTGTTGGTCAACATCCGGAAGTTCACCGGGGTGGCATACAAGACGCTTTCCCAGCTGGTCGGCCTGGGTGCTCTGGACCGCAGTGCTGCCAACTTCCTCCGAGCTGCTGTGCGGTCCAGGCTGTCGATTCTGTTCGCCGGCAGGCCGGGCGCCGGCAAGACGACGCTTCTCTCCTGTTGCGCCGCGGATCTGGACCCGTCCCTCCGGGTCGTCGTCGCGGAAGAGGTATTCGAGACCGACATATGCCTTCCCAACGTCGCACATTTGCAGACCAGGCCGAGCCGCCTGGACCGCCCGGCGGTCGACTTGCGCAGACTCGTTGCCGGCTTTCTGCGAATGGCCCCTGACGTAGCGATCGTGGGCGAGGTGCGGGACGCCGAAGCGCTTCCGCTACTCCTGACCCTCTCCTC
>JAJYPS010000118.1 GCA_021795215.1 Actinomycetes bacterium | reverse complement strand
CCTGCCCCGCAGCCACCCCCACCTGCTCCAAAGCGGCACCGGCAACTGCACGTGCAGTGAACCTGGCCTCGGAGGGCTCCGCTTCGGCTCCCCGGTCGCCACGAACGGCAGTCAGAAGCCTCATGGCAAGCTCGTTCCGGAATGCGAGCTGCTTGCCGCCGGAGGCGCCGCAACCGTCACCGTCGTCGGCCGGAAGCGAGGCTCGCCGCGGGAGCTCCCGGATGAGCACGACCGCTGCTTCGAACGCTGCAGCTCCCCGCAGTCGCCGAGCACCGGGAGCACACCAGTGGCTGTCGCCGAGAGCTTCATGAAGCCCACGGCTCGGGATGTAGCGTCAGCGAACCGAGCGGAGGCATCTCCCTTCCTCTGCCCCTGTCCAGGAGCATCCGCAGCATTCCCACGCCCCCTCTGGCACTTCGAAGCTGGCCTGCGAGCGCGCCGGGCTCCGGTCCCTCTCCGTCCAGGGCGGTAGCCGCCGCTCGAACGACAGCTCTTTCGCCGGCGTGAGGAGTGACGGCGGTCTGTCCGAGAAGTGCAGCAAGTGCAGCCACCTCCGGATCATCGGTCACGGCGAGAAGTGGGGTCCCTATCGCTGCCGCGACGCAAACGGATGGCCAGTCCATCGCCACGACCAGCCGCGCAGATGCGGACTGCTCCAAGGCATGGTCCGCGGTCAGCGGGCCTTCGAGAACCTCGGTGCCTACGGCCCGCTCGGCGATTGCTGACGCCAGCAGCACTCCAGATCGGTTGCTATCCGTCCGGTCGTCGCCGGGACCGGTTTGCACCATCGCCCGGAGACCCACCTTTGCCAGTTGTGCCACGGCCGACGCAAACGGCCCCACGAGCATGGGATCTGCAAGGTGACCGGCTACGAGCAACTTGTCCGATGCTCTCCATGAGCTCACATGACCGAGGTGCTCGGTCCCGTCGGATCTGGCCCCGATCGCTTCAGTGCTCCGAAAGCCTGCAAGCTTCCCGGCGAGCGACAGCCACAACGGGTCAGCACCGACCCGCACTGGCGGTCGTGCGCCTGCCCTCACCAATGTTCTGGCTGCAACCTCGCTACGGACGAACAGTAGGTCCGACATGCCGGTCAGGAGCCGAGCCACGACTCGTGCTCCCCTTCCGGACGACAAGCCGATTCCCGCAGCCGCCACCAGCTTGCCTCGCGCCAGCGCGGCAACCGTCAGTGCGGTCATGGGAGACGAAGGGGCACCGTCGAGCGCCAACGTGCCACCCGGTATGACCAGTGCAGACGACGCATCCAGCGCATCCGACAATCGACCGGACTCGACCATCTCGATGTCCCCAGCTTTGGCGAGATATCCCCGTCGCCGCGGGGCGAAACCGATCGTCTCGTAACCGTCCAGCTCGCTCTGGATCCCTCGCGCACGAGCCGTCGCCCAAGGATCCGAGCAGGTGAGCCACGGAGCTAGCACGACCCTTTCGTTCACGACCCTTTCGTTCACGACCCTTTCGTTCACGACCCTTTCGTTCACGACCCTTTCGTTCACGACGTCGTCCTGTCTTCTCGATAGGACCGACACTCTCGCAGCGTCACTGCGATGGGATCTTCCTTGCTATGAGCGGCAACAGCCAGTCCAATGCCCACTAGAAACTCCCTCTTGACGACTGGGATACGAAGTGACACGACTCCTGGACATGAACATCCTGGAAACAGACCCAACAAGCCCGGTACGACTGCAGCCCCGCCCAAGAGCGTGCTCGCTCGATAATGCACTCACTGCGCAGCTAGCGCTCTTCACAGCCTCCCTAGCAGTGAATCTGCCAGCGAGCACCATGTCAGCCGGCTCCATGTCGGCCGGCTCCATGTCGGCCAGCTCCATGGAGGTCAGTCAAGTGACCTGGATACCAGGTGCAAGTGCCACCGGTACTGGAGCCCAGACGCCGCAATCCGTGATTGTACCACCTATGCGTCCTAGTCATGTTGTTGCAACGACAGTTCAGTTATGCCACTTATGAGATGATCTATATTTGGCTAGTTGAAACTATTCAGTTCGGAGGCGAGGATCATCAACTGCTGGAGCCAAATTTAACTGAGGCCGGTTTCGACAAGATTTCCAACTCGCTAAGGAACAGACACTCTGTACCAATTTTCCGTGCGTACGGTGCTTCCGAAACTGACATGGAGAGGTCCGGAGCACAGAGGTGCCGATCCTGCGCGATGGGAGGGACGCCCTGGCCATCCTGTCGTCTCGGAACGCTGCAGCAGAGCAGACGGGCCTTCCCTGAGCACTCCCCGCTCGGCGGACCGCTACCGGGGCTCTTTCGATCCGGGACGGCCCCAGCTGGACGGGGCGCGCAGAGCCGTCACCGCCAGGCGGCCGATCCGGACCTCGCCGCTTCCGGGCCGGCTGCCGCTCACCGCTCCAGCAGTTGGCGGACGACATAGGGAAGGATGCCGCCGTGCCGGTAGTAGTCGGCCTCCTGCGGCGTGTCCAGCCTCGGCTGCACCCGGAAAGTCGCCCCATCGGCCGACACGACGAGCCGCTCGGGAACCGAGCCCCCGTCGATCCGGTCGATCCCCGTGATGTCGAACGTCTCCCGGCCCGTCAGGCCCAGAGTGGCCAAGCTGGCGCCCGGTTCGAACTGCAGCGGCAGGATGCCCATGCCGATCAGGTTGGACCGGTGGATGCGCTCGAAGCTCTCGGCGATGACCGCGACCACACCGAGCAGCCGAGGGCCCTTGGCTGCCCAGTCACGGGAAGAACCGGAGCCGTACTCCTTGCCGGCCAGCACTATCAGCGGTGTCCTGGCGGCCGCGTACCGCAAGGACGCCTCGTAGATGGAGCACTGCTCGCCGCTCGGCAGGTGGACGGTGGCACTTCCCTCGGTGCCCGGGGCGAGCAGGTTGCGCAGACGGGTGTTGGCGAACGTGCCCCGCACCATCACCTCGTGGTTTCCCCTTCGAGCGCCGTAGGAGTTGAACTGGTCCTCCGGCACTCCGGCTTCGAGCAGGTAGCGACCGGCCGGGCTGGACGGTGGAATGGAGCCTGCGGGAGAGATGTGGTCCGTGGTGACGCTGTCGCCGAGGACTGCCAGAGCCCGCGCGCCGACGATGTCGCCGACGGGGTCCGGGCGTGGCCCGACTCCGTCGAAGAACGGCGGGCGCTTCACGTAGGTCGACCCCCGCTCCCAGACGTACTCCGGAGCCTGCCCTGCCTCCAGGGAACCCCAACGGTCGACGTCCCCGTAGAGGTTGTCGTAGGCCGATCGGAACATCTCCGACCGGACGGCTGCACGAATGACAGCCGATATCTCGCCGGTCGACGGCCAGATGTCGGACAAGGTGACCGGCGCTCCGTCGGTGTCCGTCCCCAGAGGCTCGGACGTGAGGTCGACGCCCATAGTGCCGGCCAGCGCGTAGGCGACGACCAGAGGCGGCGACGCCAGCCAGTTCATTCGCACGTCGGGATGGATCCTGCCTTCGAAGTTCCGGTTCCCGGAGAGGACCGCGCTCACCGAGAGCCCCGCTTCCGCCACCGCTTCGGACACCCCGGCCAGCAGCGGGCCGGAGTTGCCTATGCAGGTGGTGCAGCCGTAGCCGACCAGGTTGAAGCCCAGCGTGTCGAGAGCGTCGGTGAGCCCCGCGGCGCCCAGGTAGTCCATGACCACCGTCGAGCCGGGAGCCAGGGACGTCTTCACCCAGGGCTTCGACCGAAGTCCACGCTCCACCGCCTTCTTGGCCAGGAGGCCGGCGGCCACCATCACCTCCGGATTGGAAGTGTTGGTGCAACTCGTGATGGCGGCAATGACCACCGCCCCGTCCTCCAGCGTCACCTCGGCCTCATCCCCCGCACGCTCCTGATGCCTGCCGGCGGGCAGCAGCGCCGTGGCGACTTTTCGCCGACCGTCCGTTCCCAGCGCCGCGGAGAAGGCAGACGGGGCGCTCGCCAGGCTCACCCGGTCCTGCGGACGCGAGGGCCCGGCGATGCTCGGCTCCACGCAGGACAGGTCCAGCTCGACACGCTCCGAGAACAGCGGTTCGCTCCCCGAGCCGTCGTAGAACATCTGCTGCTCTTTGGTATAGGCCTCCACCAGCGCGACCTGCTCCTCGGGCCGCCCGGTGAAGCGCAGGTACCGCAGAGTCTCCGAGTCGACTGGGAACATCGTCGCCGTGCTGCCGTACTCGGGGGACATGTTGCCGATGGTGGCCCTCGTCTCGAGGGGCACGGAGGCGATTCCCGGCCCGAACACTTCGACGAACTTGCCCACCACGCCGACTCTGCGCAGGAGCTGGGCGATGGTGAGCACCAGGTCCGTGGCGGTCGAGCCCTCCGGCAGCTCCCCGTGCAGGTACAGCCCCACCACCGGTGGCAGCACCATCGCAAGCGGTTGCCCCAGCATCGCCGCTTCCGCCTCTATGCCTCCCACTCCCCAGCCCAGCACGCCCAGGCCGTTCACCATCGGCGTATGGGAGTCGGTGCCTACCAGCGTGTCGGGGTAGGCGTCCCCATCCGCTGCGAACACCACCCTGGACAGGTGCTCCAGATTGACCTGGTGGCAGATGCCGGTGTCCGGAGGCACGACCGAGAAGCCGTCGAAGCCCTGCTGTGCCCACCGCAGGAGCTTGTACCGCTCCCTGTTCCGCTCCAGCTCGACAGCGGCGTTGTGGCCGAAAGCCTCCGGCGACCCGGACCACTCCGCGATCACGGAGTGGTCCACTACCAGCTCCACCGGGATCGCAGGCCTCACCGCCGCCGGGTCGCCACCCAGTTCGGTCAGGGTGTCCCGCATGGCCGCCAGGTCGCATACCGCGGGAACGCCCGTGAAGTCCTGCATGAGCACCCGGGCCGGCCTGAATGCGATCTCGCCACCCGGATGGGCGTCGCCGCTCCAGCGGCTCAACGCCTCGATGTCGTCCGAGCGGACCGTGTCGCCGTCCTCGTTGCGCAGCAGATTCTCCAGCAGCACCTTCAATGTGTATGGAAGGCGCTCCACACCAGCCCCCAGCGCGTCGAGGCGGTGAATGCGGTAAGAGGCTCCGGCGACCGACAACTCGGACGCGGAGCCGAAGCTGTTCTTGGACATTGCGTCAATTCCCTTCGTCGGACCCTGCAGGACAGCGTCCGGTCGGTCCAGTCTCAACCCGTCGTCAGGCCCAGGGAATCGGCAACGTCGGCGACCCTTGCACTGCGGTGAACGAACTTTACACGGAAAGTTCCGGGCTGGCCCGCCCGCCGCCCCCGAGCGAGACGACGGAGCAGTCCCGGACGGTCGAGCCGGCCACCGAACTGTCGAGCCCTGTCGAGCCGACTGCCGGTGTCGAGCAGTCCCGGACGGTCGAGCCGCCGGTGTCGAGCCGAGGGCGTCAGGCGGCCTTGACGGCCGCCACCAGCTTCGACAGGGACTCCTTGGCGTCGCCGAACAGCAGGGTCGTCTTGTCGTTGTACAGAAGTTCGTTGTCGATCCCGGCGAAGCCTGGCCGCATGCTGCGCTTGAGGAACACGACAGCCTTCGCCTGGTCCACTTCCAGGATCGGCATGCCGTAGATGGGGCTCCCCGGCGAGTCTCGCGCCGCGGGGTTCACGACGTCGTTCGCTCCCACCACCAGGGCCACGTCGGTGGACGCGAGCTGCGGGTTGGCCTGGTCCATCTCCTCCAGCTGCTCGTAGGGCACGTCCGCTTCGGCCAGCAGCACGTTCATGTGGCCCGGCATCCGCCCCGCCACCGGATGGATGGCGAATGCGACCCGCACTCCCCTGGCCTCCAGCGCCGCAGCCAGATCCCTGGCCGTGTGCTGAGCCTGCGCGACGGCCAACCCGTAGCCGGGCACTATCACCACCTGGCGGGCGTAGGCCAGCATTGTCCCGATATCGTCCGCCGTCCCCTGGCGCACCGGCCGAGCTTCCCCGCCACCCCCGGCTCCACCACCAGCGGCGGTCACGGACCCGAAGGCACCGAACAGCACGTTCGCCAGCGAGCGTCCCATCGCCTGGCTCATCATGCGCGTCAGCAGCGTTCCGGACGCGCCGACCAGCGTGCCGCCGACGATCAGCACCGTGTTGCCCAGCACGAACCCCGAGGCAGCCACGGCCAGACCGGTGAAGGAGTTCAGCAGCGAGATCACCACCGGGGCGTCCGCACCGCCGATGGGCAGCACGAAGGCGACGCCCAGGATCAGCGACAGCACCAGCGCTCCCGACAGGCCCACGCCTCCCGCTCCGGCCAAGCTGGCGATCGACAACGCCAGGATCGCGATGCCTATCGCCCCGTTGACCGCTTGCTGGGCCGGGTACACGATCGGCTTGCCCGGCAGGAGCTCCTGCAGCTTGGCGAACGCCACCGCGCTGCCGGAGAACGAGATCGCCCCGATGACCACGTCGAACACCATTGCGAACACCGTGCCCAGGTGGGCATGGCCACTGTGGTTGGCGAAGTCGTCCAGCGCCACCAGGGCGGCGGCACCGCCACCCACGCCGTTGAACAGCGCCACCATCTGCGGCATCGCCGTCATCTTCACCTTGCGGGCGGCGGGCACCCCGATCGCCGCGCCCAGCACGATCGCCACGACCAGCAGAACGAGGTGGTGCATGCCGGTACCCAGCGTGAAGCCCAGCGCCACGACCATGCCCGCCGCACCGATCAGGTTTCCGACCCGCGCCGACAGCGGCCTGGTGAGTCCCTTCAGATCGGA
>JAJYPS010000028.1 GCA_021795215.1 Actinomycetes bacterium | reverse complement strand
AGGCGGCCAGGGCTCTGCTCTGTTCCTACGACCGCATCGGTGTAGAGGACCTGGCGGCCAAGAACCTCTCCCGAGTGGGCAAGGGAAGGTACAAGTCCGGGCTCAACCGCGCGATGGCCGATGCCTCCTGGGCACAGTTCCGCTCAGTGCTGTCCTGGCAGGCAGCCAAGGCAGGAAAACAAGTCGTGGTGCTCCCCGCCCGGGACACCACCCAGAGGTGCAGTCGTTGCGGGGCGAGAGCCAAGCCCCGCATCGAGTTGTCGGAGAGGGTATTTAGGTGCCGAAGTTGTGCTCTCGTCCTCGGGCGGGATCGCAATGCAGCCAGGAACCTGAGCCCCGACCGGTACGGGGCATCGGTGGGCAGGACTGGACCCACCGATGTCGTGGTCCCGGTGGGCAGTGACGGCGGTAAGGCCAAGGTGCCTGCGGGCACCAAGGCAGCCTGAGCCCCAGAATCCCACGGCTTCGCCGTGGGAGAAGTCAACAGTAGCTCCATGCGGTGTCGGCCTATACCTCCGGTTCCAGGTAAGGGGTGACGACCCGCCCCGGCCGGCGAACCTCTACGGGGCGACCAAGGCATGGGCTGAGGCCCTCGGGTCGTGGGTGACGGCCACCTCGCCGGTGGAGGTGGTGGCGCTTCGGATCGGCAACTTCGCCGTGGAGCAGCCCGCGGAGGCCGACGTCCGCTCCCCCGAAGGGACGGGATGTGCGTTTCGGTGGGAGCATCCCCGATGGAGCCCCTGCTTGCACAATGGCTATCAAAGGTGCTAGCGTCCGGGCGGTGTCGAACGTGCTGATACGAGATGTAGCTCCGGACGATCTGGAGCGGATCCGGGCGGCAGCCGCGGCGCGTGGAACGTCGTTGCAGACCTACCTGAAGGAGGCCCTCCACTCCCAGGCCAGCTACCTGCGACGCCAGGAGGCGCTGGCCAGGGCTGCCGAACGATTGCGTGCTCGGCCCGAGGTGCCGGAGACCGAGCGGCGAGCGGTGCTGGATGCCGTCGACGCCGCACACGCTGAGCGGGCTGAAGACTTGGCCGACCGCTCGACAAGGTGATCATCGACGCCTCGCTGGTCATCGACGCGGTCGCCGATCCTGGACCGCGAGGCCAGGCAGCGCGTGCGGCGCTCGTCACACAGCCAGCCGCAGAGACCCTGGCCGCGCCGGGGCATTTCGCCTTCGAAGTCATGTCCGGACTTCGTGCTGCAGCCAACCGACCTGGTCATCCACTCGCCGAGACCGATCTGGCCGCCGCGCTGGCCGATGCGGAGGCATTCGAGATCGACATCGAAGCCACACCGTGGAGGGACGTTCACCGGGGATGGGAGCTGGCACAGGCCTCCCTGCGCTACGCCGACGCCGTCTACATCGCTGCCGCCGAACGGCACCACACCGCCCTACTCACCACCGACAGCCGCATCGAACGGTCAGGGGCTCCGATGACCTGCCCAATCATTACCATCCTCCGGGAGTAGGTGTCGTGCCTAGGCGGAGCGTCCCGCTTGACGATCTCCTACCGGTACTGATCGACCGCCCGGAAACTCGTGTGCGCCCCAGGTGCACCGGGGTGTGGCAGATCGAAAGCCAGGTGCACCAGGCCGTGCGAAGCCGTGGCGTAGCGGCGACCGGAGTGGCCGGGATGGAGCACCCAGCCGATCTCCCCACCTCGGTGCTCGGCGCTGGCGAAGTACAGCATCCACGTCGCCGATCACCCGCCCGGTCTCGGCCAGCTCGATTCCGAGTGTCACCTCCCACCTTCAGCCGTGATCGCCTGTCGGGACCACCCAGCTTCGAGCTTCTCGTTGACCACCGCGGCGTCCATCGGCTCGAAGGGCACGTACCGGCACACGTCCTCAGGGACCGGTAGGCCACCAGATCCTCGGTGCCAGTGGCCGGCAGCGGCCGCAGGCGAGGCGTGACCAACGGGCAGTCGGGACGCAGGTCCACCTGGCCCAGCATGTCAGGCCCGTACGCGAACAACCAGGCCAGTGACCGCCACCAAGCCCACTCATGCCGCCAACCGGATCGGTCAGCGGGACAGGAGGGCGAGCAAGACCAGGGCGGCCAACAAGGAGTCAGACGCCACAACCACGTTGACGTACTTATCTTCCTACTCGGGTAGTAAGATAACGCCCATGGCTGCAGAGAAATACTCCGCGTCGATGGACGACGTTCTACTGGCCCATGCACGCACCGATGCCGAAGCCGAAGGACTTACCCTCTCGAGCTGGCTCGCTGACGCCGCTGCCGACCGCTTGCGGCTCAAGGCCCTTCACCGCCTGGTCGACGACTGGGAGGCCGAGCACGGCGCCATCAGCGCCGCTGAGCTTGACGCCCTCGAGGCCAAGGTGGCCGAGGCCCGGCGGAGTGCCAAGGAGCGCCATGGACGGGCAGGGACGACCGGGTCCGGTCGAGCCGTCGCTTCGTGAGCGGCGCCACCTTCGACACCGGCATGCTCGTAGCTCTCGACCGCAACGAGCGGGAGGCATGGGTCGCGCTCCGCCGGCTGGTCAACCGCGGAGAAGTGCCGACCGTCCCCACCGTCGTAACTGCCCAGGCGTGGCGCGACGGCCGGCGCCAAGCACAGCTCGCCCGAGCTCTTGGTGACTGCCGCCCAGAGATCCTCAGCGATGAGTTGGCCCGCAAGGCCGGCGAGATGTGTCGACGTTCCCATACCGCCGACGTCGTTGACGCTGTTGTCATCGAGTCCGCAGGACGCCGCAACGATGACGTCTACACCGGCGACACCGGCGACTTGGAGCACCTCGCTGAGCACATCACCAACCAGATCGCCATCATCCTGATCGGCCGCTGACGGCTTGGCACCAGATCGGGCGCTGCCCACCGCCTTTAGCACGATGGACTACCGGCACGACTCTCAAGGGCCCCCGGGTCAGTCTCTGGTGGCTGCTGTCGGTGTGAGGGCGTCGGCGCAGGCGGCGAGGTCATGGAGGAGGCGGCCCCGCTGCGTCGAGGAGAGGGAAGCGAGCATCTGCTGCTCGACGGTGCGCACGGCAGCGCTGGCAGCGTGCAGCTGCTGGCGGCCCCCAGGGGTGAGCTCGCTCGGTCGCGCACGGCCGTGGGGTGCTGTTTCGGGCCGGGTGACGAGGCCCCGGTCTTGGAGTCCGCGCAGGACCCCGTTCATGGACTGGCGGGTGACGAACGCCCCCCGGGCGAGCTCGGCGTTGGACAGCCCCGGTCGCTGCGACAGCAGCTCCAGGCAGGCGTACTGAGGCACGGTGAGCTCGAGCGGCCGCAGCGCGGCGTCCATAGCGGCGCGCAGCGCAGCCGCGGCTCGCTTGAGGAGGTAGCCCACCGACTGCTCCAGCTCACCGACGGTCTCCTCTTGACTCATGTCAATATCCTGACACACACTGGGATGTCACCGTCCTGACACTAGGAGGATCACATGACCGTCACCGGACCCGACTTCTTGGCCTTGCAGGTTCGCGACCTGGACCGCTCCGCCGAGTTCTACGAGACCCGCCTCGGGCTGCGCCGCTCATCTGCCAGCCCGCCCGGCGCGGTCGTGTTCGACACCTCGCCCATCGCCTTCGCTGTGCGCGAGCCCCTGCCCGGCGTCGAGCTGGACGCTGCTTCGCCTCGGCCCGGGGTCGGCGTGGCGCTGTGGATGCACGCCGACGACGCCCAGGACCTGCACGACCAACTGGCCGCGGCGGGCGTAGCGATCATCGCCGCGCCCCTCGACGGCCCGTTCGGGCGCACGTTCAGCTTCGCCGATCCCGACGGCTACGCCGTCACTGTCCACGACCGGACATGAGGTACCAGGGGACGGGCAGACGATGAAGCGGCGCGAGATGACCGTCGAGGTGCTCGGGCCTTTGGTCGCTGGCGACGATCAGGACCTTCTGGGAGGGCTTCGCTCCCTCAGCGCTGTGCTCCCAAGGTGACCCGCACCAGCTGCGCTCGGAGTTCCGGGCCGAAGCTGACTGGCGGCGCGTCGAGATGACCGTCGCCCGGCGCGACCCGGTCATCGCCGACGTCCAGCACCGGCTGCCGGGCCTGCGACCCTGTGGCTTCCATTCCCCCTACGAGGCGGCCGTGTGGTCGGTGCTGTCCCAGCCGACACCACCGCTGACAGCGCAATGGACTGTGCCCGGGCTGTCGCCTCTCGGTTGGCGGCGCTTGGCTGAGCCTACGACGGCGGCTGAGCCTGATCCTGTACATAAAGGACGACGGACGCCACTCCGCCCTTCGGTGGCGCGGCGGGCGGGCAGCGCCGGTCCGGGGTCGGTGCGGTTCAGCGCTCCATTGGTTCGGGCCCAGAGCCGCCCAGCTTGACCACCTCGCCCGCCTCCCACACTCCCAGGCCGCCAGGCGACAGCCGGAAGACGACCGGAGCTCCCACCCCGATGTCCCTGCTGCCGTCGCTGATCGCGGTGCAGTGGAACGGCACGATCCAGGCTGGGCTGCCCGCACCGGCCTCGATCTCTCCCAGCCCCCGGGCCAGGTCGAAAGCGACCACCGTCCCCCGGTGGATCGTGCACCCCGGCTTCACCGGACGATCTTGGACAGCGACAATTCCAGTATGTCGGATGCCCCCGCATCCTTCAGGGCCGGAATGAGGGTGTTCACGTCCGCCTTGGCGACCACGGTCTCCACTGCGTACCCTCCGTCGCCCGCCAGCTCGGAGATGGTGGGCGACCGCATCGACGGCAGCTGGTCCAGGACCTCTTGCAGTCGGGACGACGCCACGTTCAACTTCACCAGCACCCGTCCCCTGGCTTCCAGCGCGCCGTCCAACAGTGTCTTCAGCTGGGACATCGCATGCGACCGGACCGGGTCGGCTGCGCTCTGCGGGTTGGCTATCAGCTCCGTGTGCGACTCGAGAAGGGTGGCGACCACCTTCAGGCCCGCCGCACGCAGTGCCCTACCGGTCTCGGTGATCTCCACCACTGCGTCTGCCACATCGGGGATCTTCGCCTCCGTCGCTCCGTGGGAGTAGGACACCTCCGCGTCGATACCGCGGTCCGCCAGCCACCGCTTGGCCAGAGCGGGGTACTCCGTCGCGACCCTGAGGTTCCTCCCGTCGGCCAGCTTGGCCAGATCCGCCTCGTCGTCGACCGGCGCCGAGGCCGCCACGGCAAGCACGACCTTTATCGGCAACGACGTCATCTTGGAGTAGCCCAGCCGGCCGAGCGACACCACTTCCGCACCAGTCTCCTCGATCCAGTCCCGTCCGGTGATCCCCAGGTCGAACAGGCCCGAAGCGACGTAGGAAGGGATCTCCTGGGGCCGCAGTATCGACACACCCGCCACTCTCGGGTCTTCGATCCGCGCCCGGTACTCCACCTCCGACGACCGCAGCACCGCCAGGTCCGCCGCGGCGAACAGCTCCAGCGTCGCCCTCTCCAGCGACCCCTTGGGCAGCACCAACCGGAGCATTACGGCCCTCCCCCGTCGTTCCCCTTGCCGAGTCCTCCCTTGCCCAACTGGCGTAGCACGTCCACCGTCTCCACCAGTCCCAGCACTGCCTCGGCGCCCTTGTTGCCGCCCTTGCCTCCCGCCCGGTCCAGCGCCTGGTCGACCGTGTCCGTCGTCAGCACCCCGAAGGCCACCGGAATGCCCGTATCGAGTTGCACCCGGGCCAGACCGGACGCGCACTGTCCCGCAACGTGCGTGTAGTGGTCCGTCCCCCCCCTGATGACCGCTCCGAGACAGACGACACCGTCCACCTCCCCGCCCGACGCCAGTCTCTCCGCGGCCAGAGGAAGCTCGAACGAGCCCGGCACCCACACCAGTGGCACGTCCCCAGGCGACACCCCCACCTGGTGCAGAGCAGCCAGCGCACCTTCCACCAGCCGCCCCGTCACCAGCTCGTTGAACCGGGCCGCCACCAGGGCGATACGCATCCCTTCGCCCCGCAGCCGACCGCGGAGCACCGGTCCTGCGTCGGCACCTCCGGTGCCGCTCAACCCGAGCTCTCCACGGACGATGCGGCCGGGGCCACCTCGACCCGACCGGCCCCTGTCGGAGCGACCTCAGCCGGGCCAGCCGGGCCAGGCCCCCCAAGGGCCGTCTCCGCCGAGGCAGCCTCCTGATCGCCCAATCCCTCCAGCAAGTGCCCCATGCGATCCCGCTTGGTCAGCAGGTACTGCAAGTTCTCCGGGTTCGGGTGGCTGGACAGGCCGACACGCTCCACGATGTCCAGCCCGAACCCCTCCAGGCCTCCGTACTTCTCCGGATTGTTCGTCATCAACCGCATGGTGGTCACTCCCAGGTCGACCAGGATCTGCGCCCCTATGCCGTACTCCCGGTTGTCCACCGGCAGCCCCAGGTCCTCGTTCGCCTGAACGGTGTCCCGCCCCTCCTCCTGCAGAGAGTACGCCCGCAGCTTGTGCGCCAGGCCGATCCCCCGACCCTCGTGGCCGCGAAGGTATACCACCACGCCGGTGCCCTCCTCCGCCACCCGCTGGATCGCTTCCCGCAACTGTGGACCGCAGTCGCACCGCAGCGAACCCAGCGCGTCACCGGTCAGGCACTCGGAGTGGACCCGCACCAACACGTCACGTTTGCCTGCGACGTCCCCCTTCACCAACGCCACGTGTTGCTCGCCGTCCAGAAGCGACTCGTACACCACCGCCGTGAACTCCCCGAACGCTGTCGGAATGCGGGCCGACGCCTCCGACACCCGGCGTACCAGCAGCTCGTGGCGACGGCGATACCGGATCAGGTCCGCAATGCTTATCAGGACCAGGCCGTACTTCTCGGCAAAGCGCTCCAGCTCGGCGAACCTGGCCATGGTCGCCTTGTCCCGGCTCACCACCTCGCACAGCACGCCCGCAGGCCGGCAGCCCGCCGCCACCGCGAGGTCCACCGCCGCCTCCGTGTGCCCGGCCCTCTTCAGCACTCCGCCGGGTCGGTAGCGGAGTGGGAACACGTGACCGGGCCTCACCAGGTCACCGGTCGCCGTAGTCGGGTCCACCAGGGCCGCAATGGTCGCCGCCCTGTCGCCCGCCGAGATGCCCGTCGAGACGCCGGCGCGGGCATCCACGCTCACCGTGAAAGCCGTCCGCTGACTCTCGGTGTTCTCCGTCACCATCGGCGGCAGTCCCAGTTCGTCCAGTCGCTCGCCCAACATCGACACACAGATCAGGCCGGACGTGTGCGCCAGCATGAAGGCGATCCGCTCCGCAGTGGCGTGCTCCGCCGCCAGGATCAGGTCGCCCTCATTCTCTCGATCCTCGTCGTCCACCACCACCACCATCTCGCCCCGACCGATGGCCGCAATCGCGTCCTCGATCCGTCCCAGGGGCATCAGGCGGCCCTCACAGCCGACCGGACAGCGGTGCCACCAGTCGCTCGACGTACTTCGCCACCAGGTCCACCTCCACGTTCACCCTGTCACCGATGCGGCGGCGCCCCAGCGTCGTCGCCTCCGACGTGTGCGGTATCACCGCCACACCGAAGCTGTCCGCATCGACCTGCACGACCGTCAAGCTGACTCCGTCCACCGTGACAGACCCCTTCGTCACCACGTAGCGGGCCAGGCCCGGATCCAGCCCCACCACCAACGACGGTGCCGGCGATCTCACCGTGCCCGTGCCGTCCACGTGGCCTTGGACAAGATGGCCGCCCATCCGGTCCGACGCTCTCACCGCAAGCTCCAGGTTGACCGCTTCGCCGGGCTCCAGTCGACCCAGGTTGGTCCGCGAAAGGGTCTCCTCCACCACGTCCGCCGAGAACGACTCCTCCGTCTGCGCCACCACCGTCAGGCAGCAGCCGTTGACCGCTATCGAGTCCCCCTCGGACACGTCCTCCTCACTCAGGTCGGCCGAGAACGTCATCTGCGATCCCTCACGTCCCTCGAAGGTTCCCAGCCGTTCCACTATCCCGGTGAACATGCACCTTGAAGCTATCGGCTTCCGATCAGCGTCGGGCCAGGGCGCCCGACGCCCGCCGCCGTGGCGGATCAGCAGCGGAGGCCCCATCACGAGGGGAGGGAAGCCCTTGTTTGTAACCCGCGCCTGGACGGCCGCACTGGGACGTCAACCGCACCTCGGGTGGCCGCCGGCGGATCACCCGGTCCCGGTCCCTCCCGATCCCGGTCCCGATCCCGTCAACTCGATGCGGACATCGTCGCCGAACCTCTCGACGGACTGGATCTCACCACGCCACGCGTCGGCCAGCGTCGCCGCCCCGGCACCGGAGAACATCGGCACCCCGTCGTCCCCGCCCAGGATTGCCGGAGCCACGAACACCACATACCGGTCGATCAGTCCGCCTGCGTGAAAGTCGTGCGCCACCCGTGCCCCCCCCTCTATGAGCACCTGCAGCACGTCCCGCCGGCCCAGCTCGTCCAGTACGTCGCCCGGCTCTCCGGAGAGCTCGACTGCCGGTCGTGCCCGTGCGCCCACCGGCACTCTGCCCAGCACCACTCGGATCGGCTGACGGTCGGCACCGGGGTGCCGGGCGGTGAGTGCCGGATCGTCGGAGCGCACGGTGCCGGCGCCTACCACCACCGCGTCGCTCTCCGCCCTCATCCTCTGTACTTCTGCACGCGCCTCCGCTCCCGTGATCCACTTGCTGGAGCCGTCCGGAGCGGCGATCCGGCCGTCGAGCGTCGCCGCCAGCTTCAGCACCACCCAGGGCCTGCCTGTCCTCCGGTGCTTCAGGTAGGGAGCCAGCTGCCTCTCGACCTCCCGACCCCTCACGCCCACCACCACGTCCAACCCCGACGACCGCAGCGCTTCCACTCCCCGTCCGTTCACCGCCGGATCGGGATCGACCATCCCTATCACCACACGCGACACGCCCGCCCGCACGATCGCGTCGGTGCAGGGACCGGTTCTGCCGTGGTGGGCGCACGGCTCAAGAGTCACGTACATGGTGGCACCCCGCGCCGCCTCGCCCGCTTGGGCCAGCGCCACCACTTCGGCGTGACGCTCCCCCGGACGCCCCGTGGCTCCTCTGTAGCGCTCGCCGCCCGCCACCACCACTGCTCCCACCCAAGGGTTCGGCGACGACCGGAACCTCGCTTCGCACGCCAGGGTGAGAGCGTCCCCCATCAGGTCCCCCTCCGGCTGCGATCCCGTCCCGACGAGTGGTTCCTGGCCCCGCGGCCGTCGACTTCCTCTGGTCCCTCTGGGATCGAGCCCTTCAACCTCCGTTCCCTGGCCGCCTTTCGGTGGAAGCGGTTCCACCGTCTGTCCATCCGGACGGCCCGAGCTTCTTGGCGAACTCACGATGCACCGCCTGCCGATGCCTTCCCAGCAGACGACCGATCTCCGCCCAGCGAAACCCCCGTTCCCGGGCCGCCCTCACCTGCGCCTCCTCCCACTGGTCCACAAGCGCCCGGAGCTGCTTCACCGCCGGAAGGCCCTCTTCGGGAGACCCGCTCGACGCCTGCTCCACAAGCTGACCCAAGCGGTCCATACCAGTACGGTAGACCCAAAGTCAACTGCCGTTGCCCAAAACTTCGGCGATGTCTCCCACCGTCCCCCTCCGACCTCCAGCCGGGCCACCCGGCTCCCCGGAAGGGTGCCGGTCAGGGTGCGAAGTCATCAGCGCCAGGGCGTGGGGCAGCACATCCAGGACAGCTTCCAGACACTCAACGGAACCTCTGGTAGAGCCGGGGACGTTCAGCACCAGCGCCGTGCCCACGGTGCCCGCAGCCCCGCGGGACAGCCGTCCCAGCGGGTTGCAGCCCCTCATCGCTTCCGCCAAGCCCGGTGCTTCCCGGTCGAGCACTGTCTTGGTTCCTTCAGGGGTCAGGTCGCGCGGCCCGAAGCCCGTCCCCCCGGTGGTCACGACCAGCCCCGAAAAGGAGTCACAACAGCGAAGGAGCGCAGCGGCCACTCGGTGCGCCCCGTCCGCCGTAGCCACCGTCTCCACCACCTCGAACCCCGCCGCGCCCAGTGCCGCCACCAACGCCGGCCCCGACCGGTCCTGGCGGGTGCCTGCGACGACCCCGTCCGACACGGTCACGACCTTCGCTTGCCACCCGGAACCACCGCTGCCTGTCACGTCGGGCGCCGCTCCGCCGGCGGCCTGCGCATCAGACGTCGAACCCACGGCTCCGAAGGTAGCGGCGACCGCCCGGCAGCCTCCACCGAAGGCCGCCGGGCTCGGTAGTCCGGAGCCCGCGTCGGCGGGCTCGTATCGGATCAGTGCTGGTCTGTGCCTGTGGGATCGACCAGGCCTGCTGGCTCCGCCAGCATGCCCGCCTG
The DNA here is from genome assembly GCA_021795215.1 of Actinomycetes bacterium. GTDB lineage: Bacteria > Actinomycetota > Acidimicrobiia > Acidimicrobiales > JAKAOS01 > JAJYPS01. Next base: position 18,142 of record JAJYPS010000028.1, on the reverse strand, counting down.
CTGCAGCAGCGTCCGGGCCCGGGCGGCATACCCGCCCCTCGACACCACTTCGTACCGACCGGCCACAAGCCTACTGGTCGAACCGAACTCGTGGCGACCTCGCATCGCCAGGTACCCGACTCCTCCGAATATCGCTCCCCAGATTGCCCCTATCACCAAGCCGCCCGCGATCAGGCCCAGCCACACTGGACCAGGGGTGAACATGCCGATCAGCAGGCCCATGAAGAGCCCGAACCATGCGCCGCTCGCAGCTCCTGCAGCTGCAGTTCCCCACGGGGTCAGTTTGCCGGTCACCCGCTCGACCATCCGGACGTCCGAACCCACGATGTCCAGCCTCTCCACCGGAAAGTCAGCGTCCGCCAAGTAGTCGACGGCCGCACGGGCCTGTTCGTAGGTGGGGTATCCGGCAATCCTGTTCCAGTCCGAGACCGGGTCGGCGGGTGCCGGACCGAAGTCGATAGTGCTTCCGACAGTGCTCATCGGACCTCCCTTCTTGCTACTGCTGCTCTTGCTACTGCTGCTCTTGCTACTGCCCACTCAGTGCGCCCACTTGCGGCCCGCCCGCTTTCGACACTCGGTCCGGCGCCGTTCCACCTGGCCCCCGCTCGAAGAGGGGCCAGGTTGGCGCTGAGAGCCCTCCGCTCAGGCGGCGGTCGAAACCGGTATCCGCCTGGGCCTGCTCGCCTCGCTCTTGGGCAGCCGTACTCTCAGCACACCTTTGTCCAGGTTGGCAGACACGTGCTCCTGGTCGACCTCGGACGGAAGCGACACCGAGTAGGCGAACTCTCCCACGGGCCTGCTCTGGCGCCGCAAGATGCCCGCTCGCTGCCTCTCCTTCACCTCTCCGGCGACGGTCAGCTCTCCGTCGCGGAGGCTTATCTCGACCTCGTCCTCTTTCACGCCAGGGAGCTCGACCTCTACCAGGTAGGCATCGTCCGTCTCCTCCACGTCCGCGAACGGAGACCAACCGGCTGTCGGTCCGAGGCCCGGCAGAGCCGACCACAGCTTCTCCACACGGTCGAACGCTGCAGCCAGCTCGGCGAAAGGATCTCCGGACGGGCCTCTGCCCTGACGACCAGAACGAACCGGAAGTGCCATAGCTACCTCCTTTTTCCGTCCAGCTTTCCGACCACTTCCGCCCGGAGTTTACCCGACGCCGCGGAACTTGACACTGCTACTGGTAACTTTTCTGATTCCGACAGCTGTGCCCCAAGCATTCTCGTGGGGCGTCGATGCCCGACGAGCCACCATGCTGTGCTGTTAGCGCGGCCATGCTGGTGGGGCTCCTGTGCTGGTGGGGCTCCTGTGCGGGTGGGGCTCCTGTGCTGGTGGGGCGGCCATGCCAAGCCGTGGACTTCCCGCCCCGCACCCCGTGTTGATGACGAGGGAGGCCGAAGGCGGCACTCATCCCGATCCGTGATCCGAGCGCCTGTCAGTCCTCCCGGTTGCTCACCGCCCCTGCGACGAGCGTGGCAGGCGTTGCCACCACGGCGACCTCCATATCCGCCTCCTGCAACACGTACTCAACCGTGTGGCCCAGGAACGGGCGGCCCCCCAGACTGAGGACGGTCGTACCGAGGACGATCAGATCCGCCCCTTGCTCCCGCGCCTCGCGCAGCAGCTCCTCGCCGGCCGAAGGCCCGGTTCGCAAGGTGGGCTTCACGGCGACGTCGAGCTCCCGGGCGTGCTCGACAGCTTGGCTGATGATGCCGGCGGCCACGGCACTGACCGCTCCGTTGCTCCCCTGGGCCGCAGTCGCCGAACCGACACTCACCGGTTGCTCCGGCCGCGTGATCACGTGGGTGAGCGACACCCGGGCGCCGGTCGAACGGGCGAGAGCGTAGGCCAGCTCCTGGGCCGTGCGCGACGACGGCGTGCCGGCCGTCGGGACGAGGATCGTGCGGGGGCCGCCGGAGGCCCTGGAGCGCCCGAGAGGAGGCCGGACGATGACCATCGGAACCGGGCAGTCGGCCAACACATCGTCGACCACCGGAGACAGCAGGCTGCCCGGCCGAGCGTCCTCCCGTGCACCCAGGCCCACGATGCTGTAGCCCAGTTTCGCCTCCTCCACGATCGCTTCGGGGACCGCCCCGGTTCCCAGGTTGCGCAGTTCCACCTCGCGCGCTTGGAACACGTCGACCACCGCCTGGACGTCCGCATCGTGACCCGGCTCGACGTTCAGCACGCTGACCGGCGCATCGAGCGGCCAGGCGGCGTGCACCAGGCGGGCGACGGCAATCGACCCTGCCGTACCCCGGCTCGGCATCATTATCCGCCCCGGCTTTATCAGCAGGTTCTCCTCCAGGGCCTCTTCCCGCTCGAGGCGCTCGACCTCCTCGGGGCCTCCGCGCCACCCTCTCACCACGAGCCGCAGCAGGGGCGGGGCGACCATCGAGGTGATGATCGCCATCAGCACGATCACCGTGTAGGCGCTGTCGCTGAGCACCCCGATGGACAGGCCCACGGTGGCGATCACTATCTCTACCGCTCCCCGAGCGTTCAGGGCGAGTGCCAGCGCCAGTCCGTCCCGATTGCCCAGCCGAGCTGCCCGCGCCCCAGCGAGAACGCCCGCCACCTTGGTCATCGCGGCGGCAACCAGGACGATCACCGCCCACAGCAGCGTCTGGGGATTGGCCAAACGGCCCAGGTCCAGTCGGAGCCCGGCGGTGGCGAAGAAGATCGGCGCCAACACCGAATTGGTCACCGCCTCCAATTGGATGCGGATACGTGGCATGAAGAACTTGGACCGCCCGACGAGAATGCCCGCCACGTAGGCGCCCAGCACTGCGTCGCTGTGAACGGCCTGCGTCGCAGCCGCCAGCGCCAGCGTGATGATCAGAGTGACCGCCATCGAGTCGACGTGGTTCCCGTCGACCCGCCTGACTCTGCGCAGGGCGCCGTCCACGACCCGCTGACCGACGGTGAACGACAGCAGCAGGACCAGAAGGACTGCTCCCAGCGGCATGGCCAGGCTGGTCAACGACACGTTGCTGGATCGGGCAAGCGCGACGATGAAGCCCAGCGCCAGCCAGCCCACGAGGTCGTTCACCATCGCGACGGCCATCGTCATCTGTCCGAAGTTGCGCCGCATGAAGCCCAGGTCTTCAAGGATGCGCGCGATCACCGGCATGGACGAGATGCTCAGCGACACTCCGATGAAGAGCACGAACGCCGTCGCCGTCGAATGGGCGCCCCGGAAGAACGCAGGCATCATCCAGCCAAGCCAGATTCCCACGACGAAGGGCACGACCAAGCCGCCCACGGACACGGCGGCAGCCGGCCGGCCCAGACGACGGATGAGCTTCAGGTCGGTCTCGAACCCCGTCAGGACCAAGAGGAATGCGACGCCCACCCATCCGACGGCGTTCAGCGGAGCCGCCAGGATCTGCGACGACGGCACCAGCCACCGTCCGGCTGACGGCCAGATGCTCGCCAGCACCGACGGACCCAGCAGCACCCCGGCAACGAGCTCGCCGACGACCGGCGGTTGGCCTATACGCCGCATCGCCGTGCCCAGGAGCCGGGCGACCAGGACGACGACGAACAGCTGCACCCACATGACCAACAGGGCGTGCGCGTCTAAGGACGGGAGTCTCATGGGTGGTCTCTCTATGCGCTTCCAGGGGGGACGATCCCTCTCTACCGCCGAGAAGCAGTGTCGAACCGCTCGGGATCGAAAAGGTTCTCGAGCAACCGGCGACGACCGTTCGGCCAGCGGGTCGGCAGGTCACCGGTCGGGCGAGGACCGGGGCCAAGCGGCGTACCGCTCAGGCCACCCGCTTGCGGAGGATCAGGCCACCCGCTTGCGGAGGATCAGCAGGTACATCCCGTCCGTACCCGCGCTCTGGGGCAGGAGGAGCCGTCCCCTGCCCCACGTCTCCCAGGGCCCGCGAGCGGCAGTATCCAGCGGCTCCATCTCCGGATGCGCCCTCTCGATCCACCGGTCGAGGCCGATCGTCTCGGCACTGCCGAGTGTGCACACGCTGTAGGCCAGTACCCCGCCCGGCGCCAGCACGCCCACAGCGGCCGACACGAGCTGTCTCTGCAGGCCGGCGAGGCGGTCCACGTCGCCAGGCTGCAGCCTCCAACGAGCATCCGGGCGGCGGCGCAGGGCACCGAGCCCGCTGCAGGGGGCGTCCAGCAGGACCATGCCGAGCGAACCCGGACGGAAGGGCGGCGTCCGTCCGTCGGCCACCATCACCGGTCCCGGTGTCTCCGGTCCGCGGTCCAATCTCCTGACCATCGACCGCACCCTCGCCGGCCGGCCGTCGGACGCCACCACCGTCGATCCGACCCCGCGGCAGCGACCGGCGAGAGCCGACCGCTTGCCCCCCGGTGCCGCGCAGGCGTCCCACCACACCGCTCCCGACGGCCGGGGCAGCATCTCCACCACCCACTGGGACGCCAGATCCTGCACGTAACCGTCTGCGCGTGCCACCGCTCGCGAGGGCCGGTTCATCGCCTCCAGAGCCGCCCTCGCCCTGTCCCTTCCGAGATCCCCCTCCAGCAGCCGCACGATCCAGTCCGGGTAGCTCAGCCTGGTGGGCTCGTCGGGCCAGTCGATTGCCCCGGCGGCTCCAGCGCCACGGTGCCGGTCGAGATCCCTCTCGCCGCCCCCGTCTCCGCCACCACTCTCGCCTCCGCCCCCGTCTCCGCCACCACTCTCGCCTCTGCCACCACTCTCGCCTCTGCCACCACTGTCGCCTCGGCCACCACTCTCGTCGCTGTCTTGGCGGCCGACGTCTCGGCATCCGGACCCGTCAGGACAGACACCGACGCCGCGGAGGCCGCCGATCTCCTCGGCTACCCGGCGCAGCACGGCGTTCACCATCCCTGCCCAGCGTGGGGGCGTGGCCGCAACGGCCGACGACACGGCTGCGTGCGGAGGAGTCCCCATGAACGCCATCTGATAGGCACCCAGCCGCAGCGCGGCGAGCGGCTCTGGCGGCGGCCGGCGGGACAACCGTCGATCCAGCAGCCAGTCGCACGCCCGCCTCATCCGCAGCGTGCCGTACACCAGCTCCGTCACCAGTGCTGCGTCCCTGCCGTCCAACCGCGGGCCTGCCGAGCCGGAAGCCGACAGAGCGGACGCCAGCGCGGCATTTGCGAACGCTCCCCGTTCGACCCGCACCAGCACCGCGGCGGCCACTGCTCTCGGCTCGGCCGCCACCGTTCGGCCACCCCGGCGGGCTACGGCTCTGCGGTCCGACAGCGACCCCGTCAACGTCCCAGCACCGAGCTGCCGTCCAGACGAGCGCCCCGCGCCCAGTCCGCGGCGAGCCGAGGCGGTCGGCCCTCCACCTGAACCTGGACCAGCTCCAGTACGCCGCCTCCGGTGGCCACCTCCACCACCCCCCCGGCCGTCAGACTGACCGAGCCCGGTTCGCCGCGGGGCCCTCGGTCCGGATGCGCACGAGCACTGTGGACCAACAGTCTCGCTCCCTCGCGAGTCGTCCACGCCCGGCCCACCCGCACCACTCTCGCCAGCTGCTCGGCGGGCCGGGTCCAGTCCAGTCGGCGCTCGTCGGGCTCCAGCTTTGCCGCGTACGTAGGTTCCCCCCGCTGCGGCTCCGGCTGGCCGAGCGTGTCGAGGCCTCCGGCCAGCCGGTCCAGCAGAAGCGGAATGCCCGCCGCCACGAGCCTCTCGGTGAGCTCCGCTGCCGAGTCCTCCCCCACCGGCACCTCCGCACAGCCGTAGACCGGCCCCGTGTCCAGTCCCTCGTCGATCCTCATCAGGCACACACCCGTCACAGCGTCCCCCGCCAGGATCGCCCTTTCCACCGGTGCCGCCCCCCGCCAGCGGGGCAGCAGCGACAGGTGCAGGTTGACCAGGATCAGCCGGTCCAGCAGCGGTCTCCGGATCAGCCGGCCGTAGGCTACGACCACCCCCAGCTCCGCCGAGGAGCCCGCGGCGGCGTCCGGCTCGAAGCTGGTGGGGACACCCAGCCGTTCGGCCGCTTCCTTCACGGCGGTGCCGACCGGAGCACCTCCCCGCGAGCGCCTGCGGTCCGCCCTCGTGATCGCCACCGTGACCTGGTGTCCCGACGCCACCAGCGCTTCGAGGACGGTGGCAGCGAACGGAGGGCTGCCGAAGAAAGCGATCCGGGTCACCGATCCACCGTAGTGGCGGCCCGGATGGACCACAGAGGCCGTAACGGTCGACGGATCGGTGCCCCGAGCGCGACCGAGCGACACTCAGACACGCGCCGGGTCGACCTCCACCCTGGTCCCGGTCGGTGGCCGCCCGAGTGACGCCAGACCGTCGCACAGGGTGACGTGGTCGACCGCCCGGAGCACCCACCTGCCCTCGCTCGGCGACGTCCTTTCGATCGATCGCGGCAGGGCGGCCAGCCACTCCCCCGCCGACGCCCCGCTGACCAGTGCCAGGGCGGAGTAGGGAGGCAGCCGGACTTCCTTCCGGCGGCCGCCCTCGGCGCCGATCAACGAAGCGGGATCGGCCCTGACGGCAGCCAGCACCACCTCGTGGTCAGGCATCCGGGTCTGCAGCACCACCCTTCCAGGGGCGGCTCGGTCGAGGAGCTGATGGCGGCCGCCGGTCAGCCTCGACGCCCTGGCCACCAGGACCATCGCCGCTTCCCATGCACCGTGGTAGGGGGACAGCAGCTCGAGATCGAAGTCCAAGAACACCACCGCCGCCGCTCTCTCGATCCTGTGCAGCGCCGCCTCGGTGCCCACCACCACGCCGGCCCGCTGGCAGTCCGAAGGGACTGCCTTCGCCGTCACCTCGACCACTTCGGTCCGAGCGAGCGCCCGGGCGTGCTCTGCGAGGCGGCCGGTGCCCGGCCTGACTGTCCGCAGGTTGACCGATCCGCACAAGGCGCACAGCCCCGGGCGGCACAGTCCGCAGCGGACGCACTCGAGGGTCGACTCCTGGGTCGCACCGCTCTGGCGGAGCGCCGCCCCGCACGACTCGCAGCGCACGAGTGACCGGCAGGAGCCGCATGCCAGCACGCGTGCAAGACCTGTCCGGTTGTACACGAGCACCACCGGCAGCCCCGCAGCACCGGTCCTGATCAGCTGCGACACCCGCTCGCTCATCAGACCTGCCCGCGGGTCCTGGCGGGTCAGGTCCACCACCTCGACCGGCGCCCACGCCGAGCGCTCGAAGGAACGGGACGTAGTGACCGTCCGCAGGCGAGACGCCAGCGTGACCGGGGGACACGGTGAGAGCCCCACCCAACGGGCGTCGCTTCGCGCGGCCCTCTCCAACGTCACTTCCACCGCGCTCCAAGTCGGTGCGCGGGTCTCCGTCCACGACTCGTCGTGGACATCCACCACCACGAACAGCGCAGGTCGGGGAAGGGGAGCCCACGCCGCCGCCCTGCTGCCCAGCACCACCCGGCCGCCGGCAGCGGCCTTCGCCCATCCGCCCGGCAGCCTGGCCACCTCCACACCGGCCCGGGAGAGAGCCGCCTCGATGCGGTCTGCCACGGCGACCGACGGAGTCAACACCATCACGTCTCCGTCGGGGACCGCTCTCGCCACCAGCTCCCGAGCCCAGGCCACCACGTCGGCTGCCGGCCCCAGCCTGACCAGGGCGGCAGGGAGCCTCCACACCTCCTCCAGCACCGCAGCGAGCTCGTGCTCCGAACCGGGCAAGCCGTCGGCCGGACCGGCGGGAGACACAGCGGGACCGGTGGGAGACACAGCGGGACCGGTGGGACCGGCGGGAGGCACGGCGCTGCTCGCACCTGCGGGCGGCAGCTCACGGACGATCGTCGTCGGGGACGCCGCCGCCAGGAACGGGCGGATGCCCGATGCCCACCGCCACGCTGCCCACCGGCACAACTGCACGACTGCCCGGCTGGGCCCGATCCCCCTGCTCTGCAGCACGGTCCTCAGTGGGCGGCCCGACGTCCGCTCGGAACCTTCGCCCAGAACCCACCCCGCCACGTTGCGGGGACCCAGCGGCACCCTCACCCGACTGCCCAAGCGCACTCCGGTCACCCAGGGGGCCGTGGACGGATCGGGCAGCAGGTAGTCGAACAGCCGGTCGGGACCGCTCCTCTCGGGCAGCACCTGCACCACTCTGGCCGCCGCAGCACCGCTGTCGGCACCGCCGTCGGCGCCCGTGCCGGCCGCGTGGTCGACGCCCACCGGGTGGGAGTGGCCGCCGTCGTGCCCGAACAGCTTCGCCGGGCGCGAACGGCCGGTGGCGCCTACGCCACGATCAGCAGCCAAGGGCCGAGCGGATGTCCTCCAGGTAGGGAGTCGCCTCCCAGGTGAACTCCTTCAGCGACCGGCCGAAGTGACCGTAGGCGGCCGTCCTGCGGTAGATCGGGCGGCGCAGGTCCAACTCGGCGATGATCGCCGCCGGCCGCAGGTCGAACCGCTCCTGGACCACCTTGGCGATGCTCTCGGGGTCCACGTTCTCCGTGCCGAACGTCTCCACCATCACCGAGATCGGCCGGGCGACGCCGATCGCGTAGGCGATCTGGATCTCGCAGCGGCTGGCGGCGCCAGCCGCGACGATGTGCTTGGCCACCCACCGGGCGGCGTAGGCAGCCGACCTGTCCACCTTGGAAGGGTCCTTGCCCGAGAAGGCGCCGCCGCCGTGGCGGGCCGCACCGCCGTAGGTGTCGACGATGATCTTCCTGCCCGTCAGGCCGGTGTCCGCTTGGGGGCCGCCCAGCTCGAACACGCCGGTCGGGTTGGCCATCAGCTTGAACGAAGACGTGTCGATGTCCGACGGCAGCAGCGGGTTGACGACGTGCTCCCTGAGATCCGGCAGCAGCAGCGTCTCGAGATCGATGCCCTGCTGGTGCTGAGTCGAGATCAGCACCGTCGACAGCGACACCGGCCTGGTCCCCTCGTACCGCACGCTGACCTGCGTCTTGCCGTCCGGCCGCAGGTACGGCAGGACGCCTGCCCGGCGTACCTCGGCGAGTCGTTGCGCCAGCCTGTGCGACAGCCAGGCCGGCAGGGGCATCAGGTCGGGCGTCTCGTCGCAGGCGTAGCCGAACATCATGCCCTGGTCACCCGCGCCCTGCGCGTTGCGCTGGTCCTCCCCTCCGGTTCCCGAGCGCAGCTCGTACGCTGCGCTCACCCCCCGGTCGATGTCGGGCGACTGCTCGTCGATCGACACCACCACGCCGCAGGTCTTGCCGTCGAAGCCGTAGTCCTCCCGGTCGTAGCCGGCCTCGCAGATCGTCCGACGAGCGGTGCGGGCGATGTCGACGTAGGCCGTGGTCGATATCTCGCCCGCCACCACGACCAGACCGGTCGTCAGCAGCGTCTCGCACGCCACCCTTCCCATCGGGTCCTCGGCCAGGATGGCGTCGAGCACCGAGTCGGACACCTGGTCGGCCAACTTGTCGGGATGCCCCTCGGTCACCGACTCCGACGTGAACGTGTAGCTGCGCATCCTCTCAGGTTGCCAGCAGAGAGGTGCTCACGTCCAGCACCGTCCGCGCAACTTGCTCCTTGGACACCGGACCGACCTTCGCCGCCACTCCTCGGCGAGACAGGATCGTCACGGTGTTGGTCGGCACGTCGAAGCCCGCGTCCGGTTCCGACACGTCGTTCACCACCAGCAGGTCGGCGCCTTTCCGCTCCAGCTTCTCCGCGGCCCTGGCCAGATCGCTGCCGACCTCGGCGGCGAAGCCGACCAGCACCTGGCCCGGCCGGCGCGCCGCCGACAGGCTCGCCAGGATGTCCTCCGTCGGCTCCAGCTCGAGCCCCACCGGCCCCCTCGATCGATCCATCTTGTGCTCCAGGCGCGCCCGAGGGCGGAAGTCCGCCACCGCAGCCGCCATCACGATCAGGTTCGCTTCGCCCGCCCGCTTGCCGATCTCTTCCGCCATCTCCTGGGCGGTCTCCACCTTCACCACCTCCACCTCGTCGGGGGCCGGCAGGGCGGAGCTGGTCACCAGGACCACCCGTGCGCCCCGGCTCGCTGCTTCCGCCGCCACCGCATGGCCCTGCCGTCCCGACGACCTGTTGCCGATGAAGCGGACACGATCGATCGGTTCCCGCGTCCCCCCCGCGCTGACCAGGACCGCCATCCCCGCCAGGGCGCCGGATGGCGCCGCCACAAGCCCGGATGGGGCCGGAGGCTCGGATGGGGCCGGGGCATCGTACAGAAGGCTCACCGCGGCGTCCACGATCTCGTCCGGCTCCGCCATCCGGCCCACTCCCGAATCGCCCGCCGCCAGGGGCCCCGTGCCGGGGCCGACGAGCGACGTTCCCCTCGACTTCAGCGTGGCGACGTTCGCGCCTACTGCCGGATGCTCCCACATCTCCGAGTGCATCGCGGGAGCCAGCAGCAGCGGTGCCCTGGTCGCCAGTGCCGTCGCGGTCAGCAGGTCGTCTGCATGGCCGTGGGCCAGCTTCGCCAGCAGGTCGGCTGTGCACGGCGCCACCAACAGTAGATCCGCCCGCCGGCCGAGCGCCGTGTGGGGGACCGGTTCGGGTCCGTCCCACAGAGAAGCCCGGACCGGTTCCGGACAGAGCGCCGAAAACGTGGCCCTTCCCACGAAGTGCGTGGCGGCGTCGGTCACCAGCGGCACCACCTCGGCGCCCAGCTTCGACAGCCCGCGCAGGACTTCCACCGCTTTGTAGGCCGCTATCCCGCCGCCCACGCCGAGCACCACCGTCCTGCCGGTCAGCACCGCCGCTCCCGACCTCAAGCGACCCCTTTTACAGTTCTTCCTACTGGACTCTTGCTACTGGGACCGACCGGTCCTACGCCGGAGCACCGTCCACGTCCGGTTCCTCCTCTGCGCCCTCGCCCGCAGCCGCCCCGTCGGCAGCCTCCACCCGGGAGAACGACACCTTGCCTGCGGCAATCTCCTCCAGCGCTATGGAGAGCGGCTTGCGGGAGGCCGAAGTGACTTGAGGGGGAACCAGCGAGCCCAGTCCCTCGCCCAGGTGGTTGTAGTAGGAGTTGACCTGCCGTCCTCGCTTGGCTGCCAAGGTGACCAGCGTGAACTTCGAGTCCACGTGGTCCAGGAGATCCTCTAGCCGAGGGGACATCATGCTTGCGCGCTGGGTGCTCACTTCACCAGCTTACGCCCCGACGCCCGGCGATGCGCCTCCACGATCTGCGCCAGCTCCGCGACGGCGCGGTCCACGTCGTCGTTCACCACCACGTGGTCCGCCAACAGGCGTCCCGCCCGCTCCTCCAGCTCCGCCACTTGCAGGCGCCTTGCCACGTGCTCCTCGTCGTCACCGCGGCAGCGCAGACGCTCGGCCTGTGCTTCGCGTGAAGGAGCGAGCACCAGTACCACCACCGCGTCCGGATAGACGCGACGCACCTGCTCCGCCCCTTGTACGTCGATCTCCAGTAGGACATCGGCATCTGGCGGAGGGTCGGGCAGAGGCGTCCCGTACAGCCGTCCCAGGAACTCCGCCCACTCGAGCAGTCCTCCGGAGTCCCTCTTGCGCACGAACGTCTCATGGTCGACGAACTCGTATGCGGTCTCGTCCTCCCCCGGCCGCGGTGGCCGGGTCGTCCACGATCGGCTCAGCCACAAGCGAGGGTCGGAGGCCACCAGGCGCTTCACCAAGGTGCCCTTGCCGACCCCGCCGGGGCCCGACACGACAACGATCAGGAGCGGGAGGTTCCCTTGAGGAGCGCTTCGCGCTGATTGGAACCCAGGCCCTGGAGCCGGCGGGTCTCGCTGATCCCGACCTGCTCCATGATCCTTCTCGCCTTCACCTTGCCCAGTCCAGGCATGGATTCCAGCACCGACACGACTTTCATCTTCCCGACCAGTTCCTCATCGTTCGCCCGCTTGAGCAGATCCTGCAGGGTGATCGATCCTTGCTTCAGCTGCTCTTTGAGCTCGGCCCTCTGGCGTCGCGCCTGAGCGGCCTTCTCCAGTGCAGCCTTTCGCTGGTCAGGTGACAAGCTAGGGGGAAGCGGCATGACGAGCACCATAGCCCATTGTGGGCGCCATGTCCGCTTCCGATGGCAATTGATGTTCAGAGAATTTTTGCCAGGGACGACCAGAGCCTTCTGGCAGCCGCCTCGGGGTCCGCAGAAGCGGTCACTGACCGGCCCACCACCGCAAGGGCTGCCCCTGCCGCCAAAGCCCTTTCCGGCGTCGCCACCCTCGCCTGGTCGCCCGGCGCATCGCCTTCCATTCGCAGGCCGGGCACCACGAAACCCACCCCGTGCAGCCGACGTCGCAGATCCGGCAGCTCTGCCGCCGCGCAGACGACGCCGCTGCACCCGCAGCGCTGTCCCGCCGTAGCCAGGCGCTCCACCTCACCCTCTCCCGCCTGGCTGCTGGTCAGGACGGTCACGGCCAGCACTCCCGGGCGCAGGTACCCGTCGCCGTGCAGCTCCTCTTCCTCGCCAAGGGCGCTTCCCGGCGGCGTGGTCCGTCCCCGGCCGGCATGGGCGAAGGCCGCCTCTCCGCTGCCGGTCTCTCCGCTGCCGGTCTCTCCCCTGCCGGTCTCTCCCGGGCCGCCCCGAGCGGGAACACCCCGAGCCGGACCACCCCGAGCGAAGCCCTCCACCGCCGCCGCCAGCATCGCGTCGCCGCCGGCCGCGTGGGCAGTGACCCATCTGGCGCCGGTCGCCGCTGCAGACCGCGCAGCGCCCCGGACCGTGTTGGGGATGTCGTGCAGCTTCAGATCCAAGAAGACGTCCATCCCCAGCTCGGCAACCTGTGCCACCACCGCCGGCCCCTCCGCCACGAACAGCTGGAGGCCAATCTTGGCCACCCCGAAGTAGGTGTGCAACGTCCGGGCCAGGGACACCGCTTCGGCGGCGGAGCCGACGTCCAGCGCCAGCGCCAGTCGCTTCCTCAACCGCTCGGCCGCTTCGCCCGTTCCCTGCAGCCCTGCCTCACCCATGTGCCACCGACACCAGTTCGGCCACGTCGGTCACGCCGTTGGCCGTGCACCACCGGTCCAGCTCCCCGAGCACCCGGATGCACGCCGAAGGCTCTGCGAAGCTCGCCGTGCCCACTTCCACCGCCGACGCCCCGGCCATCATCAGCTCCACCGCATCCACGCCTCTTCTCACTCCTCCCACTCCGACGATCGGCACCTCCGGCAGTGCCTCCCTGCAGTCCCAGACGGCCCGGACGGCGACCGGATGCAGCGGCGGCCCGGACAGGCCCCCTCCGGCGCCGCCCAGGGCGGGACGGCGAGCGGAGGTGTCGAGCGCCATTCCCAACAGCGTGTTCACCAGCACGAGCGCCTCTGCCCCCGCCGCCACCGCCGCCGCCGCAATCTCCGCCAGGTTCGCCACGTTGGGCGACAGCTTGGCCCACAGAGGCCGGCCGCACGCCTTCGAGGCCTCCACCGCATCCGAAGTCGCCTGCGGCGAGTGGGAGAACATCCGGCTGCGGTCCTCGACGTTGGGGCAGCTCACGTTCACTTCGACCGCCACCACTGCCGCGGACGCCGCGGCGATCGCGGAGGCAGCCGCTGCGAAGCCGTCCACCGAGCGGCCCCAGATGCTTGCCACCACTTTCGCTCCGGCTGCCTCGAGCTTCGGCAGGTCGACGTCCATCCACGCCCGCACGCCGGGGCCCTGCAGCCCGACGCTGTTCAACATGCCCTCACCGGCGGGCATCAGCCGCGGCGGGCGGTTCCCCGGCCAGGGCCCTTCGCAGAGAGACTTCACGACCACCGCTCCGAGCGAGGAGAGGTCCATATACCGGCCCAGTTCCGTCCCGTGGCCGGAAGTGCCCGAAGCAGTGCAGATCGGGTTGGCCAGCTGCACCGAGCCCACATGGGTTCGCATCTCCGTGGCTCGAGCGGTCAAGCGGTGCCACCGGCCCCCTCCGGCAGGCCGTCCGCCATCGGGCCACCGTCCCCCGCCGGCAGGCCGTCCACCATCCCGCCCCCGGCCCCCGCCGGGTCGGCCGCGGCGTGCAACTCCTGCAGAGTCAGCACCGACAGTCCTGCCGTCCGCCAATCCGCTATGCCGGCTGCCGCGGCACGGGCAGCGGGCACGGTCGTGATGCAGGGGATGCCGTGGGCGGCGGCGGCAGAGCGAATGTGTGCCCCGTCGGCACGGGGTGCTCTGCCTCTCGGCGTGTTCACAACCATCTGGACCTTCCGCTCCGAGATCAGCCCGACCGCGTCCACCTCGCCGGGGCGGCGATCGCCCACCTTGGCCACCACCGTGTCCACCGGGACGCCTCTGTGCCGCAGGTAGTCCGCCGTGCCGTCGGTGGCCACTATCGAGAAGCCCAGCCCGGACAGGCGGCCCGCCACTTCGGCACCTGCCGCCTTGTCCCGGTCGGCCAGCGAGACCAGGACCGTTCCCGCCAGTGGCAGCGGAGTGCCGGCAGCCATCTGGCTCTTGGCGAACGCCAGGCCGAAAGTCTCGCCTATGCCCATCACCTCTCCGGTGGAGCGCATCTCCGGACCCAGCAGCGAATCGGAGTCGGGGAAGCGCGAGAACGGCATCACCGCCTCCTTCACGCAGTAGCACGAGGGCCGGGGCGGTCTGCGGTAGAGGCCCTCCTTCTCCAAGTCGGCGAGCGTGTGGCCGACCGACAGCCTGGCGGCGACCTTCACCAGCGGCACGCCGGTCGCCTTGGCTACGAACGGCACGGTCCGGCTCGCCCGCGGATTGGCTTCCAGCACGTAGACGACGCTCCCCTTCACCGCGTACTGCACGTTGAGCAGTCCGACGACTCCCAACGCCTCCGCTATCCGCGCCGTGTGCTGCTCTATCAGCGCCAGAGTGGCCGCCCCCAGCGTCGGGGGCGGCAGCACGCAGGCCGAGTCGCCCGAGTGGACACCCGCCTCCTCGACGTGCTCCAGCACTCCCCCTACGGCGAACGCGCCGGTCCGGTCCCGCAGCGCGTCCACGTCCACTTCGACCGCGTCCTCCAAGAACCGGTCGATCAGCACCGGTCTCCTGGCCGCCAGCACGCCCTCCGACCCGAGACCCCCTCGTCCCGACGCCGCCAGCGCTTCCATTGCGGCGGCCAGCCCCTCGTCGTCGTACACGATCTCCATCGCCCGACCGCCCAGCACGTAGCTGGGTCTGACCAGCACTGGGTAGCCCACCCGATGGGCCACATCCAGCGCTTCGGCCACCGACGTGGCCGTACCTCCCTCCGGTTGGGGGACGCCGAGGCTGCTGCACAGGCGCGCCCAGCGGTCCCGGTCCTCGGCCAGGTCGATCGACTCGGCCGGCGTGCCGAGCACCAGGTCGGCATCCAGCCTCCCCGCAAGACGGAGAGGCGTCTGGCCACCCAGGCTCAGGATCACTCCCTCGAGCCTGCCCGCCGCCGATTCGGCGTCCAGGACCGCCAGCACGTCCTCCTCGGTCAGCGGTTCAAAGTACAGCCTGTCGGACGTGTCGTAGTCGGTGGAGACCGTCTCGGGGTTGCAGTTCACCATCACCGTCTCGTAGCCGGCGTCGGACAAGGCGAAGCTGGCGTGCACGCAGCAGTAGTCGAACTCGATCCCCTGGCCGATCCTGTTCGGCCCCGACCCCACTATCACCACCCGGCTCCTGCCGTTGGCCACGACCTCGTCCTCGTCCTCCCAGGTGGAGTAGTGGTACGGTGTCCTCGCTGCGAACTCGGCCGCACAGGTGTCCACCGTCTTGAACGTCGGCAGCACTCCGGCCTCCATCCGCGCCTGGCGGACGGCGGGCTCGGCCGCTCCGAAGAGGTAGCCGATCTGCGCGTCGGAGAACCCCAGCCGCTTCGACCTCCTCCAGTCACCCCGCGTCATCGCCCCGAGAGCTGCTCCCGGAGCGCCCCCTACGGACGAGCGCAGCTCCTCCAGCGTCGCTCGATGGTCCACCACGAGGCGGATCTGGTCGACGAACCAGAGGTCCACCCCGGTCGCAGCCGACAGCTGCTCGGCGGCCACTCCCCGCCGCAGCGCCTCCGCCAGCTCGAAAGGGCGGTCGGGTGTGGGGACGCGGCAACGGTCCAGCAGCTCCGCGTCGCCAACGGCGCGAAGCGAAAGCTCCGCCGGTTCGGCCCCGAGGCCCAGGTGCCCGGTCTCGAGCGAGCGCATCGCCTTCTGCAGCGACTCGGGAAACGTCCGACCTATCGCCATCACCTCGCCGACCGACTGCATCCTCGTGCCCAGCACACCGAGCGTGCCGGGGAACTTCTCGAACGCCCAGCGGGGCACCTTTGTCACGACGTAGTCGATGGCCGGCTCGAAGCTGGCCGGGGTGGCCCGGGTGATGTCGTTCGCCACCTCGTCCAGCGTGTACCCGACGGCCAGCTTCGCAGCGATCTTGGCTATGGGGAAGCCGGTCGCCTTGGACGCCAGCGCCGACGACCTCGACACTCTCGGGTTCATCTCGATCACCACCATGTCCCCATTGGACGGGTCCACGGCGAACTGGATGTTCGAGCCACCGGTCTCCACGCCGATCCGGCGGATGCAGGCGAACGCCGCGTCACGCATCCGCTGGTACTCGTGGTCGGACAACGTCTGAGCGGGCGCGACGGTGATCGAGTCGCCCGTGTGCACGCCCATGGGGTCCAGGTTCTCGATCGAGCACACAACCACGGCGTTGTCGGCCCGGTCCCGCATCACCTCGAGCTCGTACTCCTTCCACCCAGCTATGGACCGCTCGACCAGCACCTCCGATATGGGGCTCTGCTCCAGGGCGAACGCCGCGAGCTTCTGGAAGGACCGCTCGTCGACCGCTATCCCCGTTCCCGCTCCTCCGAGGATGAACGACGGCCGGACGATCAGCGGGTAGCCGATGCGGGCCGCCAGCACCGTGGCTTCGCCCATCGAACGGGCGATCCCCGAAGGCGGGACGTCGAGCCCGATCGACGCCATAGCCTCCTTGAAGCGCTGGCGATCCTCCGCCGTGCGGATCGCCTCGGCGTTCGCTCCGATCAGCTCGATCCCCAGGTCGTCCAGCACGCCCCGGTCGGCGAGCGCTATGGCCAGGTTCAGCGCAGTCTGACCGCCCAGCGTGGGCAGCAGGGCATCCGGGCGCTCCCTGTCGCAGATCGCCGCCAGGACGTCCGCGTCCAGCGGCTCCACGTAGGTCCGGTCTGCGAACGACGGATCGGTCATGATGGTCGCCGGATTCGAGTTGGCCAGCACCACGCGGTAGCCCTCTTCCGCCAGCACCCGGCACGCCTGCGTGCCCGAGTAGTCGAACTCGCACGCTTGACCGATCACTATCGGACCGGACCCGATCACCAGGATCGTGCCGATGTCCCTCCTGGCACCCATCAGGAAGCCGCCATCACTCTTGCCGTCCCTCGGGCAGTGCCGTTCCGTCCGGCAGGGCCGAGCCCTCCGGCAGTCCGTCCGGCAGGGTCGAGCCCTCCGGCAGTGCCGGCCTGCCGCTTCGGACACCGGCAAGCACCGCTCGTCCCGACCACCCAGCCGCAGCGGCACCGGGTCACGCGCAGCTCTCCATCAGCTGGCCGAAGCGGCCGAAAAGGTAGCGGGCATCGTGAGGGCCAGGCCCCGCCTCCGGGTGGTACTGCACCGAGAAGGCCCTCTGTCGGGGACAGGAGATCCCTTCCACCACGCCGTCGTTGAGGTTCCTGTGCGTGACGATCGCCTCTGCGAGACCCTCCTCCGTCACGGCGTAGTTGTGGTTCTGGCTGGTCACCTCCACTCCTCCCACGCCAGGCCCGCTGTCGGCGCATCCGCCCGGCTCCCACGCTCCGACCCTGCCCACCGGGTGGTTGCCGCCGTGATGGCCGAATGGCAGCTTGTAGGTGGAGGCGCCGAGGGCCGTCGCCAACAGTTGGTGGCCCAGGCAGATGCCGAACAGCGGCACCTCTCCCAACAGCTCCTTCGTCGTTCGGATCGCCCACGGCAGCGCCGCAGGGTCGCCGGGGCCATTGGACAGCACCACGCCGTCGGGTCGGCGCGCCAGCACCTCCGACGCCGGCGTGGAAGCGGGGACCACCTCGACCGACGCCATCCGAGCCAGCTGGTAGAGGATGGACGACTTGATCCCGAAGTCGTACGCCACCACCGACCATCGGCCCTCGCCCAACGTGTAGGGAGAGCGGGTCGTCACCTGGGACACCAGGTCGACGCCCTCCGTGCCGGGCTCCGACTGGGCAGCCTCCAGAAGCTGCGAGGGCGTAGCGGCGCCGGGTCCGTCGAGCGGACCGACAGCGCAGGGCAGAGACCCCGCCGCACGGATGTGACGGGTCAGCCGCCTCGTGTCGACACCGGTCAGCACTCCCACGCC
>JAJYPS010000117.1 GCA_021795215.1 Actinomycetes bacterium | reverse complement strand
CAGCAGGTGTTGCTGGTGATGGACAATGTCAAATCGGTGCCGCGCGATTTCATCAATCTTGGCCGCACGCTGGAAATGCCGGAATGGCGCATCCTCAAGGGCATCGTGCTGCCTGGCGGCATGTTCTAGGAGGCCCCCATGCTCACGTGGCTCGTCGTCAGCACCGTCCTCAGCATGGTGGCCATGGTCGTCACCACGTTCACCGCGGCCACGGCGGTCGATGCGACGAAGAACAGGATCGTGACCGAGTAGGCGTCCATTCCCAGCGCCGTCTGGTTGGCGAGTGGCGCATACGCGGTCCAGCCGGTCTGGAAACCGCCGAAGAAGGGTGCCGACAGGAAGATCGGGACTGCGATGAACAGCAGCCAGAAGCTGAGAGCATTCAGCCGGGGGAACGCCATGTCCCTGGCACCGATCATGATCGGCATCACGAAGTTGCCGAACGGGCCGGTGATCATGATGATCGTGGCGACCACCATCATCAGGCCGTGCATCCCGATGATCGTGTTGTAGGTCTGGATCGGGAACATGCGAGCTCCCGGCCGTATCAGCTCCAGTCGCAGCATCATCGCCGCTATGCCACCCGCGGCGAACAGCACCATCCCGAGGACCAGGTACTGGATGCCGACCACCTTGTGGTCGGTCGTGTAGCGGAAGTACCGCCACATGCCGCCCTTGTAACCGGCCAGGTCCAGCTCGTCCTGGTGAGTCGGCTCGTTCTTTCCGAGCGCCCACTGCACCGGGCGGTTGAAGGCCCCTATCCCGATCAGGAACCCGATGCCCCAGCCTATGTAGCCCATGACCAGGGATGTGTTCCGCCCGGGCTGGCCGCTCGTGAGAGCGCCGGCCACGATGTACCAGATAGCCCCCATGGGGACGCCGACTGCTATCCCACTGAGGATGCTGCGCTTGAACGGGTTGTCGCGCGGTCCCGGGTTCGGATGGAGCACCGGCGGCTGCTTGACGGGTGCTTGGACTGTCATGCTGGGATCCTCCTTTGGGTGTGCACCCAGGACTGGAACGTTGCCGGCGTAACCACTTTGGCCGGGGCCTGCATGTAAGCGTGGTAAAGGCCGCACAGTTCGGCGCATCTGACCGTGTAGGTGCCGAGCACGTCCGGCCTGACGTACGCGGTGGTTATCTCGTGGTCGTTGGCATCGATCTTGACGCCCAGCGCAGGCACCCAGAACGAGTGGGTCACGTCCATCGAGGTGACCCGGAACGTGACCGCCTGGTTCACCGGGAGCATCAGCGTCGTAGACGTCACGTTGCCATAGCCGGGGTAGCTGAACGTCCACTGCCACTGCTGGCCGGTCACGTCCACCACAAGCTGCTTTCCGGGCCGGGGAGTGTAGACGTCGGGAAGCAACGCCAGGCCGTACACCACCAGACCGATGCAGAGGGCGGAGCTCAGCCCGAGCCACAGCGACTGCACCAGGCTGTTGCCGTGGATCGGAGGGCCTTCCTCGGTCGGCAGCTCCTTCGTCCTGGCCGTGATGATCGTGTGGGCGGTGACCACCCACACCAGCATCGCCACGGGCACGGCCAGGGCCGTGAACAGGCCCAGGGTGAAGTCCTGGGATCTGGCGAGCGGCGACGCTCCTACGGGCAGCATCCCCGGCAGGAGGCGGTGCGCGTAGATGACCAGCACCACTCCCAGGACCGTCGTCACGGCCCACCAGAACGTGATCTGCCTGGCTCCCTTCGACATCTTACGCACTTGCGCCACTCCCCACCGTGATGGTCCCGGCCATGTAGCCCAGGTTCTGCATGGGGCCGCCGAATCCCGCGTAGTACTGGCTACCGCCGCAAGGGTCGAAGCACTGCCAGATGTACCGGCCGGATGCGCCGGTGCGAAATTCGAAGGTCACCACCTCGGGCTTGGGATACTTCGAGTTGGGAGCGTCATTTGCATTGCCCGGCACTCCCAGCAGAGGCACGCTCACGTCGAGCGGAGGCTGGCCCGCCGTAGGGAACATGTGGATCGTGAACGTGTGGGCGACCTGGGTGGGATTGATCGACGAGCGAGCCACTCCGTTGTACTTGGCGACTCCGCCGACGGTACCCTGCACGTTGCCGAAGAAGGGGCTGTTCAGAGGTGTTGCCGAGTCGTAGTTGCGGATGGTCATCTTGACCAGCGCGTGAGCCGGGACCTGGAGATTGGTGGTAGGGCCGTAGCTCACCCAGTTCGGGTGGGCCCCACCCCCTTTGCCATGCTCCCCTGCCAGGCTGTCCGGGTAAGTCGCGAGGCTGATCGTCGCCACCTTCGTAGCTCCCGGCGGTGGTGTCACCGAACGGACCGTCTTGGCGCGAAGCACGTAGGGGTGGGCACCCAGAGCGCCCAGCATCGCGCCGAAACCGAACACACCGGCGCCGACGACCACCACGGCCACCAGCGCTCCGGTCATGCTGACCCGATCGGGGCCTCCGGGAGGCTCCAGTGTCGGAGGGGCTTTCCTGCTCATACGACTCTCCTGTTCAATGCCTGCGCTCCTTGCTCAACGACGACTGACAACAGATACGTATAGCACACTGATCTTCCAGGATCGAGCAAAAATATCACGGTCAGATGCCGGCACGGAGCAGCGGGGGTGGTCGCACGACTCACAGCGTGTGGTTCCGTGACTGCTCGGGGGGCTGGGCGGCGGCTCTTACGCCGGATCGGCATGCCTCCTCGGCGGCGCTGACGCTTAAATGTACGAAACGGGCGTAAAGGCTCGGTAAGGAGGCGGCTCGGAAACGGTTAATCGGTCCCAGTGGGAGAACGACGGACCTTACGAGCCCCAGCGCTCCACGAACCGACCGCGGTCCCAGCAGCCTCCGAGCGAAGGACCCAGAGACTCCCCCGCCACTGCGGCGAAGGTGGGGGCGTCCAGTTCTCCGGCCCCCGCAGGAATGGCTCCCACCAGGCCGGTGCCGCCGAGGCCGGTGCCGCCGAGCGTTCCAAGATCGACCACGTTGCAGCGAGCCGCCAGGTCCGGCTCCCTCGGCCACGACCCGAGCAGCAGGCCGGCACAGTCGACTCCCCGCGCCGCCAGCGCCTCCAGCGTGAGGGACGTCGTGCTCAGCGTGCCGAGGGACGCCTCGGTGACGACCAGCACCGGCACTCCCAGAGCCATCGCCAGGTCCGCGATCGTCTGCCCTGCCTGGTTCAGCCTCACCAGCAGCCCTCCGGCTCCCTCGACGACCACGAGGTCGTGCTCCGCCGCCAACCGCTCCACACTGCTCGCAGATCGGGCTGTCGCCGGCCCGTCCACACCAGTCCGCCGCGCGGCCGTCGCCGGGGCGACGGGATCGGCGAACCTGGCCAGCTCCACTCCGGTGATACGGCCCGGTCCCACCAACTGCTCCACCGTCCCGACGTCACCCTCTTCGCCGACCCTCACCCCGGTCTGTGCCACCTTGACCACGGCGACACTCAGGCCCCGGCCGAGGGCGACGCTGGCCAGAGCGGCCGTCGCGACGGTCTTACCGATACCCGTACCCGTTCCGCTCACGACGACGATCTCTCCCGGCCGGCGCTGCTCGGCGTCGGAGGAGAACGTCATCCGGCCGCGGCCGCCGCCACCACCGCCTCCGCGATCTGGGACACTTCCTGATCGGTCACCACGTAAGGCGGCATCGTATAGACCAGGTCGCCGAACGGCCGAAGCCACACACCCCGGGCGAGAGCTGCTTCGGTGGCCGCACCGACGTCCACTGGATGGTCCAGCTGCACCACCCCGATCGCTCCCAGCACCCGCACGTCGGCCACGCCGGACCGTGCTCGCGCCGCAGCCAGCCCCTGTTGCAGACCGCCTTGGATCCGCTCCACCGCTGCGCCCCAGTCCGACGAGAGGAGCAGTCCGAGCGAAGCGTTCGCTGCGGAGCACGCCAGCGCGTTGCCCATGAACGTCGGACCGTGCGCCAGGATCGGCACTTCGCCATTCGATACCCCGTGTGCGACTTGCGTGCTGCAGAGCGTCGCCGCGAGGCTCATGTACCCTCCCGTGAGTGCTTT
The DNA here is from genome assembly GCA_021795215.1 of Actinomycetes bacterium. GTDB lineage: Bacteria > Actinomycetota > Acidimicrobiia > Acidimicrobiales > JAKAOS01 > JAJYPS01. The sequence continues at coordinate 2,847 of JAJYPS010000117.1, read as the reverse complement.
CCCGACGCACATGATGTCGGGGGCAATACCGGCGTGCTCCGCGGCGAACATCCGGCCGGTCCGGCCGAAGCCGGTTGCGATCTCGTCCAAGATGAGCAGTACGCCGTGCTGCTCGGTCGCCTCCCGCAGCACCCGCAGGTATGCCGGGTTGTGGAACCGCATACCCCCCGCTCCCTGTACGACCGGCTCCACGATCACCGCCGCGACCCGGTCCGCTTGGTCCCTCACCGCTTCACGCAGCAGCGACGCGTACGCCGGATCGACCGGCTCGGAGAAGCCGGGCGGCGGTGGCGGCAGGAACACCTGCTCCGAAACGACGTCAGTCCACAGCGAATGCATCCCGCTCTCGGGGTCGCAGACCGACATCGCGCCCAGCGTGTCGCCGTGGTAGCCACCCCGCCACGTCATCATGCGGGTCTTCTTCGCGGCCTCCTTGGGCCGAACCGAGCGCCAGTACTGGATCGCCAGCTTCATCGCGACCTCGACCGCGACCGATCCGGAGTCCGCGAGGAACACGTGTTCCAAGCCATCGGGCGACATGCTCACCAACGACTCCGACAGCACTACTGCAGGCTCGTTGGTGAGCCCACCGAACATCACGTGACTGAACCGGCCCAGTTGGAAGCTGATCGCTTGGTCGAGCACCGGGTGGCGGTAGCCGTGGATCGCGGCCCACCACGACGACATGCCGTCGAGCACCGTGTCGCTCGACCCCTCCGGACCCACCAGGGACAGCCGGCCGCCGGCCGCCGACTCGACCAGGCGCACCCGTCCCCGTGAGGGCATCGAGTCGTACGGATGCCAGACGGCCGCCCTGTCGGCCGCCAGCAGGCGGCCTGCGTCGACGCCGTTTCTCACGCCGCCACGCCGACGCTGCGCGGCCGACGCACACCCGGATCACCGGACGGGTAGATCCGGCCGGCCGAGCGCGCGCAGTCGGGGGACCCCACTTGCGACCGCTGCTCCTATCGCCGGCCGAAGCCGAATGGCGTCCCGCCGCTCGTGTCGCCCCTGGCCCCGGGCACCCACAGTTCGTCCACGATGCCGAATGCTACCTAAAAGCGGCGCAGGGCACCGGTCTCCAGGTCGGTGGTGAAGCGGCGCTCGGGGCGCAGCCCCGAACCAAACTGGCCGGACCTGTTGTTCGACAGTGCCTGCCAGTACGGATGTCCCCGTAGGGTGTCGCAGCCCAAGGTTAGGGTGCATTCGTGCAGCTCAGGTACAACTTCCGCCTTTATCCCACCCCGGCACAGCGCCAAAGCCTGGCACGAGCGTTCGGCTGTGCCCGTGTGGTCTTCAACGACGGGCTGCGATTACGGGTGGACGCACACAGAGCGGGCTTGGCATATGTCCCCGACGGGGTGCTGCAGAAGACGGTGACCACCGACGCCAAGTTGACCCCTGAGCGGGCGTGGCTGACAGAGGTATCAGCCGTGGTGCTGCAACAGGCGGTTGCTGACCTGAACCGCGCCTACCGGGCGTTCTTCGACTCCGTCGTCGGCAAGCGTAAAGGTGCCAGGGTCGGCCATCCGAGGTTCCGGTCCAAGAAGGACAGCCGCCAATCCATCCGGTTCACCAACAACAGCCACTTCCGTATCACCGACACGGGAGAGCTCCGCCTACCCAAGATCGGGGACGTGGAGGTGCGGTGGTCCAGGCAACTGCCAACGGAACCGTCGTCGGTGACGGTCACCAAAGACGCGTGCGATAGGTACTTCGCATCGTTCGTGGTCGAGGTGGCAGAGGTGGCACTGCCGAGCACCAGCACCGAGGTGGGCATCGACCAAGCTGTACGGACGGGAGCTCCATCGCATCGGAAGGTTCGTGCCCACGTCCCAGACGTGCTCGACGTGTGGTGTGGGGGACGGTCCCAAGCCGCTGTCGGTGCGGACGTGGACCTGTGGTGCCGGGGGGTGTCAGATGGTCTGTGTAAGGAGGGGTCCTCGAACAAAGGAGCTTCGCTTCGGGCAGGGTCCACGGCGGGTGTGGCCTCGGTCTCGGTTCTGCTGGTGGTCGAGCGGGGAGACGCCCCTGGGCCACTTGGCGGCGGTGCCGCCAAGACCTGGGCGACACACCGAACGCCCGGCACGCACGACCCAGGCCGACCCGGCCGGCGAACAGCTCGATCTGGGCGTTCAACTCGGTGGTGAGCTCCCTGCGGCGCTCCGGCGGGACCGTTCCTGCCAGAGCGCCGAGACTTTTCCCTGAGCCTCGATCAGCTCGTTCGCCGTGGCCAGCTCGGCTTCGAGCTTGGTGACCCGGGCCCGCAGCCCGGCCAGCTCGGTCTCGCTGCGATCCTTGGGCTTGCGTCCTGGCGGCCTGTCCGACAACGCCTCCAACGCCCCCCGCTCCCGCTGGCGGCGCCACTCGCTGATCAACGACGAGTACAAGCCCTCCCGCCGGCAGATCTCACCGACCGCTCCGGGGTCACCCGACGTCTTCGCTGTGTCGATCTCGGCCAGGATCTTGAGCTTGTACTCCGCAGACCACGACCGATTCGCCCGAGGCACCTCCGCGTCATCTGTCGTCACTACCGTCATTCTCGTTCACCTCCTCCGCCCTCATCGATTACCAGCCCTGCCGAGCGGCAAGTCCTAGTATGACAGGTAGGGCCTGTCCGGTGGTCCAGCCATGCCGAGGCTGCCCGAAGAGCGGCGGTCCCTCACTGCAGGAGCCGGGCGCCCTTTCGAGGAGGCAAGGCAGGTCGGCACTCGACAGATACAGGTAGTTCTGGGAGGGCTCGATCCGGCCAGGACAGGAGGCAGAGCCTCCTTCGCTACCTACTTGCGGCGCAGTGCGCCGGCCTCGAGGCCGGTGGTGAAGCGCCGTTCGGGGCGCAGCCCCGAA
>JAJYPS010000027.1 GCA_021795215.1 Actinomycetes bacterium | reverse complement strand
CGGGCGGCGGCCTCTTTAGCGACCTCCGCCCCGTCCCGCTCCGCTCCCCGTCCCCGTCCGCGTCCGCGCCCCGCCCCGCTCCCCGTCGCGCCCGTTCCCGTCCCCGGCCCCGGCCGCCCTTCCCCGTCCCCGGCCATCCCGCCCGGCTCCGCCCCCCCCGACTAGTCCTTCCGGACCAGTCCCGGACCACCCGTCAGGCCCGTTCGCCCCTCACGCGGTGTGAGATACCTAAAGAAACCGTCACCCTCCGTCGAACACCTTCAGTGGCAGGCAAGGATCGCCGCCACAGCCGCCCAGGACGGGCCACCAGCAACGGCCGAGGCTCACGCCCCGGCCCTGGCAACGTTCTCTTGGAGCCGATGAGCATGAGCGATCTGAGCATGACCGTTCTTCCCTATGCGCTGAACGCGCTGTCGCTGCGCCAGCAGGCCAGCGCCAACAACATCGCCAACGCCCAGACGCCGGGCTATACGGCGCAGAACGTCAGCTTCGAGTCCAACCTCGCCCAGGCGCTCGCCGTCGGCGGCGGCACAGTGCAGGCCACCACGTCGGTGCTGCCCTCCACCGCTCCTGCAGCCACCGACGGCAACAACGTCAACCTCACCGCCGAGACGGTCACCAACCAGACCACCTCGCTCCAGTACCAGACCCTGGTAAACGCCCTCGAAGCGCAGTACAGGATCATGTCCGCCTCCGAAAGCACGAACTTCTGATGACATTCTCCGCCCTGTCCATCTCCGGGTCCGGTATGCAGACCTCCCAGACCTGGCTGAATGCCCTCTCGGGCAACATCGCCAACCAGAACGACACCGTCGCCACGAACCAGCCCGTCTACCAGGCGCAGTACGTCGTGGCCGCGCCGGCCGCATCGAGTGGTCCCGGAGGAGTCGGCCAGGGTGTGGGGGTCGCCGGGGTCGCCCTCGGTCCCGCCACCGGCCAGCTGGTGTACCAGCCCTCCAACCCGCTGGCCAACGCTCAGGGCTACGTCCGCCAGGCGAAGGTCGACCTCGGCGAGCAGATGGTCCAGCTCGTCATGGCCCAGAACGGGTTCCAGGCCGACGCCTCGGCGTTCGCCCAGGCACACGCCGCCTACCAGTCAGCCCTCAACCTGCCGAGCGCCGCATGATCCCGCCCCTCTCCGCCGTCGGGTCCATCCCGAACCTCACGGGCCCCACGGCAGTCGGCGGCACCGCGCCCACTTCGGCGGCCACGTCCGCTTCCGGCGGGGGCTTCGGCCAGGCCATCGGGAACGCGATCGCCTCGCTCCAGGGCGTCCAGGCCAACGCCAGCAACCTGGCAGTCCAAGGCGCCACCGGCCAGGCCAGCGTGTCGGCCATCATGACCTCCTCCGCGCAGGCCACCCTGGCCACCAACCTCACCGTCGCCGTGCGTGACAAGGCGGTCGGGGCGTTCAACCAGATAATGGCGATGCAGTTCTGATGGCCGCCAAGATCGACGTCGAACGCTACCGGGAGACGGTGCGGCGCCTGACCCAGGGCTTCACACCCGGCCAGAAGGCCGTCACGCTGCTCGCCACGGTGGCCATCGTCATAGCGGCGGTGTTCATGGGCAACTACCTTTCCAAGCCGCCCATGGTGCCGCTGTTCAGCGGACTCCAGCCCTCCGACGCAGCCGCCATCACGGCCAAGCTGCAGGCCGCCAAGGTGCCGTTCCAGCTCAGCCAAGGCGGCGAGACCATCCTCGTCCCGCAGTCCGCCGTCTACCAGGAGAGGGTGGACATGGCCCAGGCCGGCCTCCCCTCGTCGGGCAAGGTAGGCCTTTCCCTGCTCGACAAGACCGGCATCACCACTTCGCAGTTCACACAGCAGGCCGACTACCAGAGGGCGCTGCAGGGCGAGCTGTCCAGCACCATCGACGCCATCCAGGGCATCAGCGCCTCCCAGGTGAACCTGGTCATACCGCCTCAGAGCGTCTTCAGCATCTCCGGCCAGCCCAAGGCGACCGCCTCCGTGCTCGTCACCCTGCAGCCGGGCGTCACGCTCTCCCGTTCGCAGACCCAGGCCATCGTCCACCTGGTCGCCTCGGCAGTGCCCAACCTGTCCCCCAACGACGTGACCGTCGTAGACCAGGCGGGCGACGTGCTGGCGGCGCCCGGCGTCAACGGTTCCACACCGGCGCAGCAGTCCCAGACCCAGGCCTACGACTCCGCGGTCCAGGCGTCGATCGACAACATGCTCAGCCAGCTGGTCGGCGCGGGCAAGGCCGTCGTGGTCGTCCACTCGACGCTCAACTTCAACCAGATCTCGACCACCACGCAGGCCATCCAGACCAACCCCAAGGGTCTCCCGCTCACCACGCCAGCCCAGACGCACACGACCAACCAGACATACAAGGGCACCGGTGCGCCCCCCGGAGGCATCCTCGGCAACGCCACCAACACCGTGGTAGGCGGTGGCGGTGCCGGCAACTACACCAACACCTCGTCCAACACCACCTACGCAATGGGCAAGGTCACCCAGGTCGTCCACCAGGCTCCCGGAACGGTGCAGCGCATGTCCGTGTCGGTGCTGGTCGACTCCCGCTCCACGCCGGTCCCGACCGCCACCATCCAGAAGATGGTCTCCGCCGCCGCCGGCCTGCAGCCCGCCAGGGGCGACACGATCTCGGTCGTCAAGGCACCGTTCTCCCTGGCCGCAGCCAAGGCCGCAGCCGCGGCCTCCAAGGCTGCCCAGAAGGCGCAGTCCACGGCCAACATGATGAGCACCGCCAAGACGGCCGGGCTGCTGGTCATAGCCCTGGTGGCCGTCCTGCTCATGTGGCGGTCCTCGAAGAAGGTCAGCCGGGTGGAAGTGCCTCTGACGGCACACCCGCTGCCCCAGGCCGCCATCGACGTCGTCCCCCAGGCTCGAGAGCTGACGGCCGCAACTCCCGCCGCCCAGGTCGAGGAGCTGATCGACGACCAGCCGGACGAAGTCGCCCGCCTCCTCCGGTCGTGGATCGGCGGCAGGGCGATGGAGGAGGTCCGGTGAACCACGCTCCCCTCGACGGTCTGCAACGAGCCGCCACCGTGCTCCTGCAGATGGGCCCCGAACGCGCCGCCCGGGTCCTGAAGGGCATGAGCGAGGCCGAGGTCATGGCCATAGCCGGTGCCATCACCGCACTCCCCGCGCTCGACGCCGTCACAGTCGCCGAAGTCGTCGGCCAGTTCGTCACCGAGGCCGCGGCCCGCTACGGCGTCGTCCAGGGGGGGACCAACGCCGCCAAGAGCCTGCTCGAGATCCGGCTCGGCCAGAGGGCCGCCAACGACGCGATGGCCATATTCGAGGCCCACGGCCCCCAACCGGTCGACCCGCTCGACTTCCTGTCCGAGATGAGTGCCGCCCAGCTGCTCGGGTTCCTGAAGGACGAGCACCCCCAGACCGTCGCGCTGGTGCTGAACCATTTGCCGCCCGACGTGGCCGCGGCGGTGCTGGCTGGCCTGTCCGACGAGCTGCGGGTCGAGGCCGCCCGCAGGGTCGCCCTCATGGGGAGGGTTTCACCGGACTTCCTCGAGCGCGCCGCCGAGGTGCTGAAGCGCAAGCTGGAAGGAGTAGTCGTCGACACGTCGTCGGTGGAGGGCGGCGGTGTCGCCTCGCTGGTCGAGATACTGAACAGGGCCGACCGGGGAACCGAGAAGTCCATCCTGGCAGAGCTGGACCAGCGCAATCCCGAGCTCGCCGAGCAGATCCGCAACCAGCTGTTCGTCTTCGACGACGTGGTCAGCCTGGACGACCGGACGCTGCAGAAGGTGCTCCGCCACGTCGTCCCCGGCGAGCTCGCAGTCGGGCTCAAGTCGGCCGAGGAGGAGGTTCGCACCAAGTTCCTGCGGAACCTCTCGGAGCGTGCCGCCGCCGACGTCCTCGAGGAGATGGAGGTGCTGGGACCCGTGCGGCTGTCCCAGGTGGAGAGCGCCCAGGCGGCCATCGTGCGAGTCGTCCGCGAGCTCGACGCCAAGGGCGAGATCATCCTGGTCCGGGGCGACGACGAGATGGTGGCCTGACATGGACTGGTGGGCGGACCAGCAGTCCAACCGGCCTGCGGTCCTGCGTGGCGGAGGCGACGCAGGCACCGTCGAGCTGGCCCCGATGGACCTGCGAGAGGTCCTGACCCGTTCCAGCGGGAGGAGGGCTTCGGTCGGCAGGCTGGAACAGTCTGCACTCGACGAGGCCCGCCAGCAGGGCTTCGCCGCAGGCCTGCGCCAGGGACGGGAGGAGGGCATCGTCCAGGCGGGCCAACAGATGCACCACCAGGTGCAGAGTCTCGTACGAGCCATGACCGAGGCGGTGGACAGCCTGCAGGACGCGAGGGCCGACGTGGTCTCCTCGGTCGAGTCCGGGGTGGTCGACCTCGCCTACGGCGTCACCGAGGCGATCCTCCGCGCCGAAGTCGCCCTGCAGGACGACCAGGCCCGTTCCGCCGTCGAGCGAGGACTTGCGGTGCTGCCCGCCGACGTGGAGGCCACGGTGCGGCTCCATCCCGACGACGCCTCGCGGCTGGCCCAGATGGCCGAGCGACGGTCACCCGACCGGCCCTGGTCCGAGGACTCGGAGTGGTACGGCCTGGACCGGCGCTTCACCGTCGTCGCCGATCCCGCCATCGCCGTCGGGTCGGCCAAGGTGTCGGCCGGCGCGGTGTCGATCGACGTCGGCGTAGAGACCGCTCTCATGCGTGTACGGGAAGCACTGGAGGACGTGGTCGCCCACCGGCGCCCGCAGCAGGCACCGGCCGCCGCCGACCGGGGCTCGTCCCCCGGCCAGCGCTCCGCTGCAGGGGTGACCTTCCTCAAGGTGGAGGGAGGAGCGTCGTGAGCTTCGCCGAAGGGGACTCCCGGGACCCTTACTCCTTGGGCGAGCTGGCCATGTTGCCCGCCGTCTTCGACCCTGCGGCGGACGTGGCCAACCTCCTGTCCGAGATGGGCCGCTCCGCCGCCTCGGCGGGGGCTCCCCGGTCGGTCGGACGCGTCTGCGGACTGTTGGGCCTGGAGCTGGAAGTCGAAGGGGTCGACGCGGCCATCGGCGACTTGGTCCTCGTCCGCCGTCCCAGCCAGCCGCTGCCCGCCGAAGTCGTCGCGGTCCGCGACGGGCGCCTCCTGTGCGCCCCCCTCGGCGACCTGCGCGGCGTCCGCTACGGCACGCTGGCCGAACCGACTGGCGTCCCGCCTCGGGTCGAGGTCGGCTGGGGCCTGCTCGGACGGGTTCTCGACGGTCTCGGACGTCCCATCGACGAGCTGCCCCGCCCGCCCGGCATGGTGCAGGTGGACCTGGACGGCTCGGCCCCCCACCCGCTCCGGCGCAGACCGGTCGACACTCAGCTCGGCCTCGGCGTCCGGGCCATCGACTCCCTCACGCCCTGCGGGATCGGGCAGCGGGTCGGCATCTTCGCAGGCTCCGGCGTCGGCAAGTCCACGCTGCTGGGCATGATGGCAAGGGGCGCCACCTCCGACATCTGCGTGCTGGCGTTGGTCGGCGAACGCGGCCGGGAGGTAGCCGAGTTCGTCGAGCGTGATCTGGGGCCCGACGGCCTTGCCCGCTCGGTCGTGGTCGTCGCCACTTCCGACCAGCCGGCGCTGGTCCGCATCCGCGCCGCTTTCGTCGCCACCCGGATAGCGGAGTGGTTCAGGGACAAAGGCGCCGACGTCCTGCTGCTCGTCGACAGCCTGACCCGTCTGGCCATGGCCCAGAGGGAGGTCGGTCTCTCGGCCGGGGAACCGCCCGCCACCCGGGGCTACCCGCCGTCCGCGTTCGGGCTGCTCCCCACCCTGCTGGAGAGAGCCGGCACGGGGGAGCAGGGCAGCATCACCGGCCTCTACACCGTGCTGGTCGAGGGCGACGACATGGACGAGCCCATAGCCGACGCCGCCCGCTCCATCCTCGACGGTCACATCGTGCTGTCCCGGAAGCTCGCCACGTCGGGCCACTTCCCCGCCATCGAGCCGCTCGAGTCCATATCGAGGGTCGAGTCCTCCGTCACCACCGCCGAGCAGAGGCGCTCCGCGATCGAGCTGCGCCGCCTGCTCGCCGCACGCCGGGAGGTAGCCGAGCTGGTCGAGATCGGTGCCTACGTCCCCGGCAGCAGTCCCGTCGCCGACCGGGCCCTGGCGCTCGACGCCGAGATCGAGCAGTTCCTGTGCCAGGACACTTCCGAGGCTCCACTGGCAAGGGACACCTGGGACCGGCTCGCATCCCTGGTGGGGCCGAGATGAAGGCGTACCGGTCTCGTATGGCGGCCGTCACCCGGGTCAGGACCCTTCGCGAGGAGCTGGCAAGAGCCGCCCTTGCGAACGCCGTTGCCGAGTCCCTCCGCGCCGGCGCCGAGTGCGAGCGCCGCGCGCTCGGTCGGGCCGAGCTGCAGCCGGTGTCCTCCGTCTCGCTCGACGCGCTGCGGGCGTCGCTCGAGCGTTCCCAGCTCGCGGCGGGCTCCGAAGCGTGGGCCCGGTCTCTGGCGCAGCGTGCCGCCGAAGCGGAGAACGCCGCCCGCGGAGCTTGGAGCGAGGCCGCGACCAAGCTCAAGGCCATCGAAGTGTACGAGCAGCGGCGCCGGGAAGAGCACCTGCGGGTGGAGCGGCGCGCGGCGACCTACGTGATGGACGAGATCGCCGCCGGCACGGTGGCCAGGCGGCGGTCCAGGTGAGCGACATCTCCGCGGTCGGCCCGGTCATGGCGCCCCCTGCGCCGGTGGCAGGCATCCAGGCGGCTCTCGACCGCCTCGCCAGCGGGCAGCTCCCCTCCTTCTCCCAGTACCTCGTCCAGGCCGCGCAGGCCCAGGTGAGCTCGGGGCAGGTCTCCTCCATGACGGCGTCGCTCGGCACCGGCGTCTCCGGCCTGCCGGTTCTCGGCCCGGCGCCCGCACCCGTCTACCCCTCCGGCAACCTGCCTTCCTCGTGGGCTCTCGGCGGCATCCAGGGGCCGGGAGTCTCGGCCCCTACCCAGGCCTCGTTCGGCAGCAGCATCGTCGCCGACGCCCAGCGCTACCTCGGTGTGCCCTACGTCTGGGGAGGAACCTCGCCCACGACAGGTTTCGACTGCTCCGGCTTGGTGCAGCATGTCTTCGCCGACATGGGGGTGTCCCTTCCCCGGACGAGCGAGGCCCAGGCGACGGTCGGGCAGGCCGTGCCCAGCCTCGCCCAGGCGCAGCCCGGAGACCTGGTCTTCTACGGAAGTCCCGCGTACCACGTCGGCATCTACATCGGTGGAGGCAAGATGATCAACGCCCCTCACACCGGCACCGACGTGCAAGTGTCCGCAGTCGGGAACCCCACTTCCATCCGTCGAGTCGCCCCGCCCTCCCAACCGGCGGCCGCCGGGGCCAACGGCAGCGTTCCCGGGGTGCCGCAGTCCCTCGCTCCGCTGTTCGCCCAAGCGACCGCCCAGTACGGGCTTCCCCAGGGACTACTGGCGGCCATCGGCCAGGTCGAGTCCAACTACAACCCGTCCGCCGTCAGCAGCGCCGGGGCCCAGGGGCTCATGCAGATCATGCCGTCCACCGCCGCAGGGCTCGGCATCAACCCCTTCGACCCTGCCCAGGCAGTCGACGGAGCCGCCCGCATCCTCGCGGGCAACATGGCACAGTTCCGCTCGCTGCCGCTCGCCGTCGCCGCCTACAACGCCGGTGCCGGAGCAGTGAGCCGCTACGGCGGCATCCCCCCCTACACCCAGACCCAGACCTACGTGTCCAGGGTCATGTCCCTGATGGGAAGCACGCTGTGACGACCACCAATCCCCTCCTCGCCACCACGCCCGCCGACCCTGCCGCCGGAGGCGGCCGGCCGTCGCCACGTCGTGCCAAGTCCCAGCCGGGTACCGCCCCGTTCAGCCTCTCCTCCGCGGAGACTGCGGCGCCTTCCACTCTGCCGGCAGCGCCGGGAACTGTGCCTGTGCCTGTGCCTGTCTCTGTGCCACCGGCCGCCGGGGGGAGAACGGCCGCCTCCAAGCGCGGGAACGCTTCCGTGGGCGCGGTCTCGAAGTCCGGACCGGTGGGCGGCAGCACCTCCCCGGCCGCAGCCGCCAAGAAGATCCTCACCACTGCGGACGGGCAGCCCGGTTCCTCCCGGACCAGCACCACGCCCGCCACCGTCGCCCGGAGAGCCGGCCAGCAGGGAGCGTCGGCAGCCACCATCGGAACCGGTCCCATCCCGGTCGCCAAGGGGATGGTCGCCAAGACGACGATCGGGGCCAAGACGGCGGGCACCACCGGCTCGGTCACATCGAGGGTGGCCGCGTCGTCAGCCCCTGCCGGGGCTCGTTCCGCCGCGGCCGTCTCTCCCCCGGCCTCCGCCCACATCTCGTCTCGCACTGCCGCACCTGGTGCTGCGCACGGTCCGGCCCGGGCGTCCGGCGCAAGCGGTCCCCAGCGTTCCTCCGGCGCCGCGCCGGCTTCCGGTTCCCCTTCCCCACGGCCCGTGGGTGCCGGAGGCCAGCCACGCGCCGCCACTTCCGCCGGCTCCGCCACTTCCGCCGGCTCAGGCGGAAGCGGCCCGCAACGGAGGTTCGCTCCTGGGCCAGTTGCCACACCCCCGGCCGGAGGCTCGCTGACGTTCGGCGCTGCGAGCGCTGCGAGCGCTGCGAATGCGGTGAAGGCTCACGGTGTCACGAAGACTGCCGACAGCCGCAGCGCCGTCGCCGCGGTGTCGCACGACAGCACTTCCGCCCCGGCGGCTACCGCTTCCGTGGCGAGCCAGCCCGCACCGGTTGCCCTCCGCAACGACGCGGTGGCTTCGGTCGCTACGGCCCAGCCTGTGCCCGAAGCAGCCCTCCCGGTGCACGAGCAGCTGGCGGTGGCAATGGCACCGCTGGTCGACGTCGGGAACGGCACCCACACGTTGTCGTTGTCCCTGCAGCCCGCAGGGCTGGGCGAGGTGCAGGCCCGCCTGGTGCTCAGCAACGGGGTCGTCGACGTGAAGCTGTGGGCCTCCACGCACGCCGGCCACCAGGCGCTCGGATCGGCACTGGCCGATCTTCGCCAGCAGTTGGGAGGGGGAGGGGGGTCCGGCGGGGGAGCCAACGTCGACCTTGCCAGCTGGGGGGACAAACCGGCCCAGCAGTTCCAGGCTCCTCCCGATGCCCGCACAGTTGCACAGTCGGGCCACGCCGCCAACGGCGAACCGGTGGTCCCGGTACACCACTTGGAGGCATCGACCCCTCCCGACCGCTTGGTGGATCTTCGCATGTGACCACAGTCGTGCACGCCGACCCCGTACTCGAATGCCAAGACGGATCACATGCAATAGACAAAAGGAGACTCTCAATGTCGAACCCGATCGCACCGACAGCACCGACAGTGACGCCAACGTGGACCGCAGCAGCGGCCGGCACCTCGCCCAGTTCCACTTCCGGGGCCGGCTCCACGTCCGGCAGCTCGGCGAACGCGACGGCCTCCTCGAACCCGCTGGCGCAGCTGACACAGGGCAACACGTTCCTGAACCTGCTCGTCGCTCAGCTGACTCACCAGAACCCCACCAACCCGATGAGCCCCAGCTCCCTCATGGCCCAGACCGCTCAGTTGACGCAGGTGGAGAGCCTGACCGCTCTCTCTTCCAGCCAGTCGAAGATGGTGTCCGAGCTGAACACCCTCACCGCCACAGGGATGATCGGGAAGCAGGTCACCGGGACGGACTCCTCCGGGGCCGCCGTCACAGGGGTGGTCAGCAGTGTCAAGGTCGGCCCCACCGGCCCTTCGCTGCTCGTCGGAACCTCCGCCGTAGCCCTCTCCTCGGTCACGTCGGTGAAGTAGGCCCGGACGCTGCCTGGACGGTGCCAAGCAGACAGCGGATTGTCGGTAGATCAAACCGACCGTCGCCACCAAAATATAGATGCAAACCTGGAGACCTCATAACACAGAGAACCCAGTACACAGAGAACCCAGTACACAGAGAACCCAGAACACAGAGAACCCAGTACACAGAGAACCCAGTACACAGAGAAACAGAAAAGGTAGGAACCACCCCCATGATCCCCTCGCTCGCAGCCGCAGTAACCGGAATTGACGCAAACCAGACGATGCTCGACGTGATCGGCAACAACATCGCCAACGTCGACACGACCGGCTTCCAGGCGGGCAGCGTGCAGTTCGCCGACTTGCTGAACCAACAGATCGCCGGCGCCACCGCTCCCGGGCCGACGACCGGAGGCACGAACCCGGTGTCGGTCGGGTCGGGCACCCACGTGGTGGCGAACGACACGTCGTTCGCTCAGGGCACCCTGCAGCAGACCGGCCAGCCCACCGACGTGGCGATCCAGGGCCAGGGGTTCTTCGTGGGGCAGCAGGGGATCGGTACCGGCGCGCTCAGCTACACCCGTGACGGGAACTTCTCCATCAACGCCAACGGCGACCTGGTGACCAACACCGGAGCGTACGTGCAGGGCTGGCAGGCCACCAACGGCGTGGTCAACCCCAACGGCCCGACCCAGGCGGTGGTCATCCCCCAGGGCCAGGCCGCCCCGCCGAACCAGACCCAGAACCTGAACCTCTCCGGCAACATCCCGGCGAACCCCGGCGGGACGACGCTGCCCCCGGCCATCACCTTCTCGACCACGGCCTACGACTCGCTCGGCAACTCGGTCCCCATCTCGGTCACCTTCACACCCAGCTCCACCGCCAACAACTGGACGATGCAGGCAAGTGCCAATGTCAACGGCACCCCCACGAGCCTCTTCGCCACGGCACCCACGGTCACGTTCACTTCCGCCGGCCAGCTGAAGACCGTGACGCCCTCGACCACGTCGGCTTCCGGAGCCACCGTCGCTACGACCACGGTGTCCCCGTTCCCCAACGGCAAGAACGTCAACTTCGACTTCCCGGCGGTGGGCTCCCCCAGCTCGGTGACGCAGTTCGCGGGCAACCAGTCGATCATCGTCGCCAGCCAGGACGGGTACACCGGCGGCACGCTGCAGAAGTTCTCGGTGGGCTCGAATGGAACCGTCACCGGCACCTACTCCAACGGCCAGACCCAGACCATCGGCCAGCTGGCGCTCGCCAACTTCGCCAACCTCCAGGGTCTGTCCAAGATCGGCAACGGCGCCTACCAGTCCACCGTCGCCTCGGGTCCCGCACAGATCGGCGTTCCCGGCACCGCCGGTAGGGGGACGCTGGTGGGCGGCGCTCTCGAGGGGTCCAACGTGGACCTCGGCACCGAGCTGACCAACCTCATCGTCGCCCAGAACGCCTACCAGGCCAACACCAAGGTGGTCACCACCTCCAACATGGTGCTCCAGGCGCTCGAGAACATGCCGTAGGCGGGGCCCTCGCCCGAACGGCGGGGAGCGGCCGGCGGGCGGTCCGGGAGCAGCCGGCGGCCGTCCGCCGATCACCCTTGCCGGCCCTTAACCGAACCCCCGCAGCTGCCGACACTCCAAGTGGCCGAGCCACGGAACGGCGGCCCCAAGAGGAACGGCCAGACCAGGAACGGATGCCCGATGATCATTCTCCACCGCCTGAACGGCGTCGCCTTCGCGATCAACCCCGACCTGGTCCAGCGGGCGGAGCAGACGCCCGACACCGTGCTCACTCTCACCGACGGCACCCACCTCGTGGTCGCCGAGTCGGTGGAGGACGTCGCACAGGCGATGACCAGGTTCAAGGCGATGGTCATGTCGCAGGCGTGGCAGATCCACCGGGTCGATGCGGGCCACCGGGGCCTGCGGGTGCTGCCCCACGGCGGTGAGTGAGATGCGAGGGACGAGATGGACGTAGCGACGCCACTCGGCATCGTCCTCGCTCTGGCAGCGATCTTCGTGAGCCAGCTGATGGGCGGCGGGAACCCCTTCGCCATCTTCTCGCCCACCTCCATGATGCTCGTGTTCGGAGGCACCATCGGCGTGTCGCTCGCCGGGATGATGCTCAAGGACGCCTCCGGCTTCGCCAAGGCGTTGAAGGCTGCGGTGCTGGCCAAGTCCGAGCCGCGGGACGGGTCGATCGCCAAGCTGGTCAGCCTGGCCGAGACCGCCCGCAAAGAGGGGCTCCTGGCGCTGGAGGCAGCGGCGTCGGAGATCGCGGACCCCTTCTTCAAGCAGGGCGTCCAGATGGCCGTCGACGGCACCGACCCGGAGCAGATCCGGGAGATACTGGAGAAGGAGATCGACTCCATGCGGGCCAGGCACCGCCTGGCTGCGAAGTTCTTCGCCGACATGGCTGGGTTCGCCCCGACCATAGGCATCCTGGGCACCGTGCTGGGCTTGGTGCACGTGCTGGGGCACCTGTCCAATCCCACGGCACTGGGGCCTCTGATCGGCGAGGCGTTCACGGCCACGCTGTGGGGCGTCATGTCCGCCAACGTGTTCTGGCTCCCGATATCCAACAAGCTGAAGCGGATCAGCGAGTTCGAGGCGCAGACCCGCGAGCTGGTCATGGACGGCATCCTCGCCATACAGGCGGGCAGCAATCCCCGCATGCTCGAGCAGCAGCTGCTCACTTACCTCGCTCCTGCCGAGCGGGCGGGTGCGAAGAAGGGCAAGGCGGCGTGAGCAGCCGCCGCCGTGGCGGGGGGCACGAGGAGGCCCACGAGAACGCCGAACGCTGGCTGCTGACCTACGCGGACATGATCACGCTGCTCCTGGCGCTCTTCATAATCCTGTTCGCCATGTCCAACCTCAGCATCAAGAAGTTCAAGGAGTTCGAGGACGGCCTGGTCGTGGGGGCCAAGCCACCGGTCGTGCCGGCCACCGGCGGCGGCAGCGGGCTGCTGCACCAGACGAGCCTCGTCGCCCATCCCGGCATCACCCATCCCTCCAACTACACCATCAGCGTCACGCCGCCCTCCCCGATGGCCCAGCTGCAGGCCAAGCTGCAGGCGGCGCTTGCGCGGCAGGGGCTGTCCTCCGACGCCCAGATCACGAGGGACAGCCAGGGTGTCACGGTTCGCATCCTGTCCGACAAGGTGTTCTTCGCCACCGGCTCGGCGGAGCTCGGCGGCGTGGGCAACCGGGTCGTAGACACCGTGGGCGCCATCATCGCCGGGCTGCCCAACGAAGTGTCGGTCCAGGGCTACACCGACAACCAGCCGATCATCGGCGGCCCCTACTCGTCCAACTTCGAGCTGTCCGCCGTCAGGGCCATATCGGTCGTCGAGCGGCTGGTGAAGATCGACCACTTCGACCCTGCCAGGATCTCGGGCACGGGGTTCGGCTCGGCCAGGCCCATCGTGCCCAACACCACTCCCCAGGGTCAGGCGGAGAACCGCCGGGTGGACGTGGTCATCCTGTCGGCCTCCCCGGCCCTGTCGGCCTCCCCGGCCCCCCCGTCGTCATCGGCCTCCCCGTCGTCGTCGCAGTCGTCTCCGTCGCCGCAGGGAGCGCCTCAGGCCCCCGCAGCGCCAGTTACAGGTAAAGGCAGCGGTCCGGCGACCCGAATCAGATAGAGCGCTTCCCGTCCGACGTGGCGGGGTGGCTGCAGAAGTGCGAGGGGCCCACGGAAGGGTCCCGCAACGCTCACATGGAGGAGTAGCGCAGATGGCGAAGCCGGCGACCGCCGTGGCGGGAAGCGGAAAGAAGGCGGCGGACGGGAGCGACGCCCAGCCCAAGAAGTCCAAGAAGAAGCTCCTCATGATCCTGGTGCCGGTCGTGCTGGTCCTGGCGGTAGCCGGCTACTTCGTCGGGCTTCCCATGCTCGTCGGCAAGCATCCCGCTCACGCGCACGCAGTTGCGCTGCCGCCCGGCCCGGTGGTCGACCTTCCCCAGATCACCACCAACCTTGCGGACGGCCACATCATCCAGATCGGCCTCGCCATGCAGCTGTCTTCCAAGTCGCTGCCCACCGGCATCCCTGCGGTCCAACCCAGGCTGGTGAACACGGTGCTGGCCACCCTCGGCACCTTCACCTATCCCCAGTTGCTCGCCCCGGCAGGCCGGCTGCAGGCGCAGCAGCTGCTGGAAGCGAAGATGGCGCCCCTCGTCGCATCCGCCAAGGGCTCGCCTCAGCTGCAGACGGTCTACTTCACCAGCTTCGTGATCCAGTAGCCCGGCACCCGGAGTGGGGCAACCCGGCACCCGGACCGGGACAACCCGGCGCCCGGAGCGGGGAGGCCCGGCACCCGGACCGGTCCAGGGGCGCCTCGGCTCCGGCCCTCCAGTCGGCCCCGGAGCGCGCCGATACTGCAGCTGTGAGCCCCGTGGCAACAGCAACAGCACCTGTGCAGGCGCGCCAGAGGAAGGTCCGCGCCTACGACTTCAGCCAGTCGGAGTCGTTCGATCGCAACGAGCTGAGGGTGGTGAGGGTGGCGCTGGACGGCTTCGGTCGTCGCGCCGGCCGGCTGCTGTCGTCGCACCTGCGAGTGGCGCTGCGAGTGGAGATCGGCGAGATGACGCAGGCCAGTTGGTCGGCCATCTCCCAGACGCTTGAGGAGCCGGCCCACGTCTGCTCGTTCTCGCTGGCGCCGCTGCCCGGCAAGGCGGTCCTGCACCTTCCGCTGGCCCTCTCGATGCACCTGGTCGACCTGGCCTTCGGCGGTCTCGGCGAAGGCCCGTTCCCCAAGCGTGCGCTGTCGGAGGTGGAGCAGGCGGTCGTGGCGAAGCTGAGCGAGGAGATGCTCGACGAGCTGGTCACGTCCCTCGCCGCGGCACAGGTGGTCGCAGTCGCGTCGCCGGTCCACCTGTCGAGCGCGGTGCTCGTACAGATGCCTGCTCCCCAGTCCACCTTCCTGGTGATCGAGCTGTCCGTCAGCGTGCCCCAGTCCGGTTCCTACAAGGCTCGCCTGTGCCTGCCCCTGCTGATGCTGAAGCCCGCTCTACCGAGCCTCTCCGGAGAGGCGACGAACGACAGCACCGGAGGCGAGGCGACGGTCAGGCTGGTGGCGGACCGCCTGATGGACGTGGAGGTGGAAGCGGCGATCCGGTTCCCCTCGATCCGGCTGCCCTCGTCGGCCATCACGGCCTTGGAGCCGGGCGACGTGGTCCCGCTGAAGGTGGTGCTGGACGAGCCGCTGGAGCTGGCGGTCGGAGACCTGGTGCAGGCCCACGTGATGCCCGGCCGCAGTGGCCGCCGGTTCAGCTGCACCGTGGTGGACGTCGGATCGGAGTCGGACCGATGAGCCCTCCCGGCATCGAGGACGACCTCTTCGACGACCCCGCCCCACCGGCGGAGGCGGCCCCCGCCAAGGCAGCCCCGACCAAGGCAGCCGCGGCCTCGGTCGAGGACGATCTCTTCGCGGACCCTGCTGGCGAAGAGAAGGCTGTCGCCTCACCGGAGGACGACCTGTTCGGCGACCCGGCCCCGGCCCAACCCGCGGCGCCGGAGCCGGCGCCCGGTGCCGAGCCGGAGGATGTGACGGCAGCGCGAAAGCGCCGGAGAACAGACGAGGACGACATGCCCGAGGTGCTGACTCCTCAGGTGGTCGCCACTCCCGGGACGCCGGTACGGCCTGTGGCAAGTGCCGCGGTGGTGACCCACCCCGTCGGCACCGCCATGTCGCAGCTCGGCCTCGAGTCCCTGCGGGTGCTGCAGTCGGTCGAGATGGAGCTGAGCGTCGAGCTGGGCAGAGCCCGCATCCCGGTGCGGGAGATCCTGGAGCTGGCTCCGGGCAGCATCATGGAGCTGGACAGGCCGGCGGGCGCCCCGGTGGACGTGCTGGTGAACGGGACGCTGCTCGCCCGGGGCGAGGTGGTGGTGGTCGACGACGAGTTCGGCGTCCGCATCACCGAGCTGCTCGGCGGTCCGGACGAGAACCACGGGCAGGGCTGACCGGGATGCCGGTGGCGACGCTGTTCCTGCGCCTGGCCCTTGCGCTGGCGGTCGTGTTCGTGCTCATGGCGGTGGCGGCGAGGCTTGCCCGCCGTCACGTCGGCCCCGGTTCCCGGCTCGGTCGGCGAGGCGGCATCGAGGTGTTGGGCCGGGCTTCCCTGTCCAAGTCCTCCTCGGTCGTGGTGGTCCGCCTGTCCGGTCGCGACCTGGTGCTGGGGGTCACGTCCCAGCAGGTGAACCTGCTGGGCGAAGCCGCCGGCGGCGTGCTCTGGCCGGTCCCGCAACAGGCGGTCGCCGGCGTGCTGGCAGGGGTCGAGCCGGCAGGGGTCGAGCCGGCGGAGGGATCGAAGGGGGGTGGCCACGGATCGGCCACTCCGGCATCGGCATGGAAGGCGGTCGTAGAACAGTTGAGAGAGCGCACCGTACGCCACGCTTAGGCGTTCAGGCGTAGCGCTCCCCGTTCCCAGGAGCCCCATGAAAACGCATCGTCGGCCCGAGTCGTCCTCCCGCGGAGAGCGAGCGGCACGTTGATCCCCGTCATCTCGGCGGCAGCCCCGTCGCTCACCCTCCAGTTGGGCAACGGGTTGACCAAGCCGTCCCAGAGCATCCTGGTCATACTGGCGCTCACCCTGCTGTCGGTGGCGCCGTCCCTGCTGATTCTGCTCACCGGCTTCACGCGGATCGTGATCGTGCTGAGTCTCACCCGCCAGGCGCTGGGTCTGCCCACCGTGCCTCCCAACCAGGTGATCGCGGGCCTGGCCCTGTTCCTGAGCCTGTTCATCGTGGCCCCCACCCTGACCCAGATGAACAAGGTCGGGCTCCAGCCGTACCTGCACGGAAAGGAGACCGCCGTGCAGGCTTACAAAGCGGCCGAGGTGCCTCTGAAGACCTGGATGCTGCGGCAGACCCGTACGAGCGACCTGTCGATGATGACGAGCGCCGCCCACCAGAAGGCCGTCGTGCCCGCAGGTGGCAGCGTCAGGGCCGCCGACGTGAGCCTCGCCACGCTGATTCCGGCGTTCCTGCTCTCGGAGATCAAGAGCGCCTTCATCATCGGTTTCGTGATCTTCGTCCCGTTCCTGGTCATCGACTTGGTGGTCAGCTCGATCCTGATGTCGATGGGGATGATGATGCTGCCGCCGACACTGGTGTCGCTGCCGTTCAAGCTGCTTCTGTTCGTGCTGGTGGACGGCTGGACGCTGGTGGTGCACTCCCTGATCGTGAGCTTCAGGTGACCGAGTCCAGCGTCATGACCATCGCCGGCCAGGCGATGATCCTGGTCGCGAAGCTGGCCGGCCCGGTGCTGGTGGTGAGCCTCGTGGTCGGCCTGGCAATCTCGCTGTTCCAGTCGGTGACCCAGGTCCAGGAGTTCACGCTCAGCTTCGTCCCGAAGCTGATCGCAGTCGCCCTCGTGATCCTGGTCACCGGGCACTGGATGCTGGGCCAGCTGACCGCTTTCACGACGCAGCTCTACGCCGAGGTGCCCCGCCTGCTCGCGGGAGGCTGATCTTGGTCCACATACCGGTAGACCCCAACGCGCTGCTCCGGTTCGTGCTGGCGTTCGTCCGGGCGACCGCATGGATAGTCATCACGCCGCCCTTCTCCAACCGGGCCATCCCGCCGATGGCGAAGGTGGGGATCAGCGCCGGGCTGGCGATGGCTGCAGCGGGGCACGCGACGGCCGGACCGGTGCCACTGGACACGGCCGGGTTCGTGACCGCCCTGCTGACTCAAGTGGCGACGGGGGTGGCGTTGGGCATGATCGTGATGGTGCTGTTCTCGGCCGTCGAGGCGGCCGGCAGCACGATCGGCATGTTCGGTGGCTTCTCGCTGCCGCCGTCGATCGACCTGCTGTCGCAGAACCAGTCCTCCGCGCTGGGCCAGCTGTACCAGTTGATGGCGGTCACCCTGCTGTTCAGCCTGGGCGGGGACCTGCTGCTGGTGAAGGGGTTCATGTCCTCCTTCGGAGCGGTCGGGTGGAACCTGCGCACCTCCGGAGCGCTGGGGGCGGTGCTGACCCACGACCTGTCGTCGTTCTTCACGTCGGCGCTGCTGATCGCCTCGCCGCTGGTGGTGGTGCTGTTCCTGGCGCAGGCGGTGCTCGGCATCCTCTCCCGCATAGCCCCGCAGATGAACGTGATGATGCTGGGGTTCCCGTTCCAGATCCTGCTCACCATCGGCCTGGTGATGCTGGGGCTCACCGTGATCCCCGACTACCTCAGCCAGCTCCTGACCCAGGCGCTGGGGGACGGCAACACGTGGATGCGGGCAGCGGGATGACGTGTCGCCCGATCGGCGTCGTCCGAGGGGGTGACGCCGGTGGCCAAGAGTGACAAGACGGAGAAGGCCACTCCGAAGCGCCGGAGCGAGGCCCGCAAGGAGGGCCAGATCGCCCGGTCGGCCGAGCTGGGGAGCTGGCTGGCGGTGCTGGTCGGCAGCTACCTGCTGCCGGAGGTGACGAGGTCCGCGACGTCCCGCCTGGAGGGCCTGATGGCACTCGGCTTGGGAGGTTCCGGCCTGCCCCATTCGTCGATCGATCTGTCGGTGCTGGAGGTGGGCCTGTCCGACGCCGCCTTGGTGGTGGCTCCGGCCGTGGTGGCGATGGCGCTGCTGGCAGTGGTCGTCGGGTTCTCGCAAGTGGGCATCAGCCTCTCGTCCAAGGCGCTGAGACCGAAGTTCGCCCGGCTGAACCCGGTGAGCGGCGCGAAGAAGCTGCTCTCGCCGAGCGGCCTGGTGGAGCTGGTGAAGGTGCTCGTCAAGGTGGCGCTGGTCAGCCTGCTCGCCTGGCACTCGATCGCCGCCGTCG
Source organism: Actinomycetes bacterium (assembly GCA_021795215.1). Taxonomy (GTDB): domain Bacteria; phylum Actinomycetota; class Acidimicrobiia; order Acidimicrobiales; family JAKAOS01; genus JAJYPS01. The sequence continues at coordinate 10,609 of JAJYPS010000027.1, read as the reverse complement.
CGCGGCGCTTCGCGGGGACCACCCCGGCGTCGCTGTTCGCCGTGGCGGGGGCCGGCGCGGGATCGGTCCTGGCACTCGTCCGTGCGATCGCCTTCGCGGGGCTGGTGGTGGCGGTTGCCGACTACGCCTACCAGCGCCATCACCTGGAGAAGTCGCTGCGCATGACCAAGCAGGAGGTCAAGGACGAGTCCCGCCAGGCGGAGGGCGATCCTCACATGAAGGGCCAGATGAGAGGGCGGCAGCGGAAGATCTCCCGCATGCGGATGATGGCCGCCATCGCCGACGCGGACGTCGTGGCGGTCAACCCGACCCACTTCGCCGTGGCGCTGAAGTACGAGTCGGCCGGCGGGGGAGCGCCCGTCGTGGTGGCCAAAGGAGCGGACGAGATGGCCGCCCGCATCAGGGAGGAGGCGTCCCGCCACAGCGTGCCGGTGGTGGCCAACCCGCCTCTGGCCAGGGCCCTGTTCGCCGCCTGCGAAGTCGACGACGAGATCCCTCCCGAGCTGTACTCGGCCGTGGCGGAGCTCTTGGCGTTCATCTACCGGTTGCCCCGGATGGCGAGGACCAACGGTGACCTGCGGCACCGATCGGCCACCCTTCCCGCCTGACCCGCCCGACCCGCCCGACCCGCCTGACCCGCCTGACCCGCCCGACCCGCCTGACCCGCCTGACCCGGCCGGCTCAAGAAGGGCGGAAGGCGCACCGATACAACGGCATACGCCAGGAGGGCGGATGAATCCCACGACTCGGTCCGCCCCACGGATGGGTCGGGACGGGGACGAGAGGAACCATGCGCACCCGTATCGGCACCATCGGAGTCCCTGCAGGCGTCGTGGCGATCGTCGTGATGCTGGTTGTCCCCCTGCCGGCCTTCGTTCTGGACTTCCTGATCGTGATGAACATCACGGCCGCAGTGCTGGTGCTGCTGACCGCCATGCGGGTCCGAAAGGCGCTCGACTTCTCGGTCTTCCCGTCGCTGTTGCTGGTCGCCACCATGTTCCGCCTGGCGCTGAACGTCAGCGCCACCCGCCTGGTTCTGCTGCACGGCTACGCGGGCCACGTGATCCACGCCTTCGGGCACTTCGTGGTGGGCGGCTCGCTGGTGGTCGGCCTGGTCGTGTTCCTGATCCTGATCGTGATCCAGTTCGTGGTCGTGACCAACGGCGCAGGCCGGGTGGCGGAAGTGGCGGCCCGGTTCACTCTCGACGCGATGCCCGGCAAGCAGATGGCCATCGACGCAGACCTGAACGCCGGGCTGATCGACGCCGACACGGCGAGGGTTCGCCGCCGGGAGGTCGGTGCCGAGGCGGACTTCTACGGGGCGATGGACGGCGCTTCCAAGTTCGTCAAGGGGGACGCGGTCGCAGCCATCGTCATCACGCTGATCAACCTGGTGGGCGGGCTGGCAGTGGGCGTCCTGCAGCGTCACATGCCCATCGGGCAGGCCATTTCGACGTACAGCCTGCTGAGCGTCGGCGACGGTCTGGTGTCGCAGATCCCGGCGCTGCTCCTGAGCGTGTCGACCGGCCTCGTGGTCACTCGTGCGACGACCGAGGACGAGTTCGGGACCGACATACTGGCACAGTTCGCCCGGCAGGCGGGTGCGGTGCGGCTGGCGGGGATCGTTATCTCCGTGCTGGGTCTCGTGCCCGGCCTGCCCCGCATCCCATTCCTGATGGTGGGCGCGGGGGCGTACCTGATCGGCAGGAGCCTGGGGCGGACGCAGGACAGAGAGGCTGCCGCCGAGGCGATCGCTCAGCAGGTGGAGCCGGTGGCCGCTCTGGAGACGACCGAGGCCCTGGCGCCGGAGATGCGGGTGGAGCCCCTGGAGCTGGAGCTGTCGTACGACCTTCTGGACCTGGTGGACACGGCTAGGGGAGGTGACCTGCTGGACAGGGTCAAGGCGCTGCGCAGGCAGCTTGCGATCGAGCTGGGCCTGGTCGTGCCGACCGTCAGGACGCGGGACAACCTGGAGCTCGGTGCGTCGACCTACGCCATCCGCCTCCACGACGTCGAGGTGGGCAGGGGTCAGGCCCCGGCGGGCAGGGTGCTGGCCGTGGGGGACAGCCTGGACGGCATTCCCGGGGAGCCGACCCGGGAGCCTGTGTTCGGCCTGCCTTCCAAGTGGGTGCCGACCGAGCTTCGCCACGAGGCGATGGTGACCGGTGCCACGGTCGTGGACAGGGCCGCGGTCCTGACGACGCACCTTGCCGAGCTGGTCCGGCGCAACGCCTCGGCGCTGCTGACGCGGACGCAGGTCAAGGAGCTGATGGACGTGGTCCGCGAGGCCCATCCGGTCGTGGTGGACGAGCTGGCGACCGCCCAGGTGACCCTGGGAGAGGTGCAGCACGTGCTGCGAGAGCTGCTGGCGGAAGGCGTCCCGATCAGGGACCTGGTCCGCATCCTCGAAGCAGTGTCGGAGCGCGCGAGAGTGTCCAGGGACGCCGAGGGCATGGTGGAGGCGGCGCGCGCCGCGCTGGGGCCGTCGATTGTCAGCCGCCACGCGGTGGACGGCGCGCTGCCGGTGCTGACTCTCGACCCCGCGCTCGAACAGCAGTTGGTCGACGCGTTGCGAGTCGGCGACGACGGCACCTTCCTCGCCATCGACCCGGCGCTGTTGGAGCAGCTGGCGGGAGAGCTGTCCCGGCTGTCGACCGAGGCGGAGCATCGGGGCAGGCAGCCGGTGCTGGTCTGCGCCGCCCGACTGCGCCCGGCCGCCCGGCGGTTCCTGCGCAGCCTCCTGCCGAGATTGGCCGTTCTGAGCGTCAACGAGCTTTCCGGTCACGTCCGGGCCGACCACTGCGGGGTGGTGAGCGTTGCAACCTCAGCAGGTGTTTGAGGGACCCAAGCTGGCCGAGCTGCTGGACCGGATCGCGACCGAAGTCGGTCCGCAGGCTCGGGTCGCCGGTGTGACCAGGGTCCGCAAGGGCGGCATCGCCGGGTTCTTCGCCAGGGAGCACTTTGAAGTGCGAGTCGATATGGGAGACGCTCCTCCGGCGGCCGGGCTACCGGCCGGGCCTGCGGCCGGGCTGCCGCCGGCCGGGCTGCCGGCAGCTTTTGCCACATCGCAGGGTGCCACATCGCAGGGTGCCGCATCCGAGGCCGGCGTCTCCGGGGACGCCGTCTCGAACGGGACGGACCAGTCCGGCGGTGCCCGCTCCCGACCCCGGTCGCCGATGGAGCGGACGGGGGCCGCACCCTCCGACTGGACCGGCGCCGCACTTTCGCTGCTGGAGTCCGAGGACGCTGCTGTCGGGGCGGGAAGTGGTGCCGCAGCCGTGCCGGCGCCCGCCGCGTCGGCAGCGCAGCCGGTGGCCGTCGGGACGGGTCCGGGATCGTGGGCCACCGGGAGAGCAGCAGGAGTGGCCACCGGCTCTGCAATCCAAGACCCGGCCCCGGATCGGCCCGCCGCTGCGGGGGCGAGAAACGGGGAGGGGAGCGGGCTGGTAGGCACGGCCCCCGGCACTACCGCGAAGGGGAGTGCTCCGGAGACACGCGCCTTCGCGGCTTACCTCCAGGCCGCTTCGCTCTACGGCCGGCGGGACTCGGTTGCGCCGCCGGATCAACGTCCCACACCCGACCCGGCGGCACCAGCGGAGCTCACGGTGTCGCCGTCGAAGCCGGCACCGGCTGAGCAGGCCGTGAGCACAGGGTGGTGGTCGGCACCCGAGCAGCGGAGCCCCACGCAGCAAGCTCCCACTCGGGAGAGCCCGGCCCCAATGAACCCGGCCCCAATGAACCCGGCCCCAGGGAATCCCTCCCCATCGGAACCGGCCCCAGTGATCCCCTCCCCCCCGGAGACGGCCCCGGCCGGTCCGGAGGCACAGGACCCCCAGACGGCTGTCGAGCGGCCGGGGGATGGCGGACTGCTCGCTGGCGGCGCTACCGGTAGCGGCGCACCCGCCGGCCGTGTCCCCGACGCCGGTGCTGCCGCCGGCGGACCTAGGTCGGCGCCCGAGGCGGGGGACGAGAGCCGGTTCGCGACCGACGGCCCACTGGCCGCGCTGGGCCTGCCGGGATGGCTGCGTCCGGCCGGGTTGGGAGGAAGACGGTTGGGTGAGGCACTGACGGAGTCGCTGGCGATGCTGCCGCAGCCTCCGAGGCCGGTGAGGGGAGCGGGTCAGGTGATGGTGCTGGCAGGACCGCTTCACCTCTGCCTGCCGGCGGCGAGGAGGGTGGCGGAGGAGGTCGGAGTGAGCCCTGCGGAGGTCGTGCTGGCGGCGGAAGGAGACGACTTCACGACACACGGGAGACGGATAAGGAGCGTGTCCGCGGCCAGGCACCGGGCGAAGCAGTGGCGGACGTCGGATGGGCCGCCGGTGCTCGTCGCTCTGGCTACGCCGGTGGGCGGCCGCGGCCTCGCCTGGGCGACGTCGATACTGGTGGCGCTGCAGCCGGATGCCGTCTGGGGCGTGGTGTCTGCCACGACGAAAGGCGGTGACTGCGTCGAGTGGGCGAAGCGGCTGGGAGTGGAGGCGGTGGTGGTCGAGGAGGCGGACGCGAGCCGGAGCCCGGCGACGGTGCTGGAGATGGGCATCCCGGTCGCGACGGTCGACGGCCGCCCGGCTACCGCTGAGCTCTGGGCCGCCCTGCTGGTGGAGAAGCTGGTCCGGGGGTTGCCGTGAGCTTCAGGGCGCTGCGGGGACCGATGACCGTGGTCACGGCGGCGGCGGTGTCGTCGCCGATGCTGCCCCACGTCCTGGCGGGCGACATGCAGCTGTCGTCGGCGCTGCTGCGGTTCCTGGTCGTGATGGGCCTGTGCTGGGTGGGGTTCACCGCCTTGGCCGATCTGGCGGGGAGCTACGAAGCGGGCTCCCGCCACAGGCCGCCGGCAAAGGCCCGGCATGGAAGCGAAGACGCGGCGAAGCACGGACCACCGGCGGGTGACGGCCTCGGCTCTCGGGGGCTCGGTGGACCGGGCGGCGGATGAAGGGGCCCGCGTCCCTGCCCGGCGTGCCGATGAGTATGGTCGGCATCGGTGAGCAGCCTCTTGTCGGTTCTGGCGGTGTTGCACCCGGATCTGCTGGACGTGATCGTGGCGGTCCTGGTGCTGTTCGCGGTGATCCGGGGCGTCCGTATGGGCGCGGTGATACAGGTCTTCTCCTACGCCGGGTTCTGGGCAGGCCTGTTCCTGGGCGCGCTGGTGTCGCCGATGGTGGTGGTGGCCGTCCATTCGGGCATCGGGCGTGCAGTGCTGTCGATCGTTATCGTGATCGGCCTGGCGAGCGTGGTGAGCGCGCTGGGCAGGGTGGTCGGCGGCCGAGCGTGGCGCTTCCTTCGGGCGGTCAAGCTGGGGGGTGCCGATTCGTTCGCCGGAGGTCTGGTGGGGGCGGCCTCCAGCCTCCTGCTGGTGTGGGTGGTGGCGGGGATGCTCGCTTACGCGCCCATCGGATCCCTGAGCACGCAGATCCAGCGGTCGGCCGTGGTGACGAGCCTGGACCGGACGTTGCCGCCGCTGCCGTCGGTCTGGTCCAGAGTGCAGAAGCTCGCGTCGGGAACGGGCTTCCCGCAGGTTTTCGCGCAGGTCGATCCGGCAGCGGCGCCCCCTGTGGGGCTTCCGGCCTCGTCTCAGGTGTCCGCGGCGGTGGCGCAGGACGGTCCGTCGATGGTGAAGATCGTCGGCCTCGGGTGCGGCGTGATCCAGGAGGGCTCCGGCTTCGTGGTGTCGCCCGGGCTGGTGGTCACGAATGCCCACGTGGTGGCGGGCGTGGCGCAGCCGTACGTGGTGGACCGCTCGGGCTACCGGCATCCGGCCCAGGCGATCTACTTCGATCCCCGTTTCGACCTGGCCGTGCTGAGGGTGCCCGGCCTGACCGAGCCCGCGCTGGCGATCGATCCGTCGACTGTGCCCCGAGGCACGATGGCGACCATCCTGGGCTACCCCGGCGGCGGACCGTTCAAGGCGACGCCTGCGGGCATCAGGGCGCGCTTCGAGGCTGCCGGCCGGGACATCTACGGTCAGGGGATGACGCTGCGCAGCGTGTACGAGCTGCAGGGAGTGGTGATACCGGGCAACTCCGGCGGCCCGCTGGTGGCCTCCAACGGAGAGGTCCTCGGAGTGGTCTTCTCCCGTTCGGTGGCCAATCCGGACGTCGGGTACGCGCTCGCGTCGCCGGGAGTGCTGTCCAGGGTGCACGCGGCGGAGTCGCACCCGGTGCCGAGCGGCACCGGGCAGTGCGTCGCCTGAGCATCTGTCCGTTCGTGTCCGGCGATGGTGTCGGGTGTGCAGCGGTGAACGTTCGGCAGTCCGGGGGGTAAGGTCGCTCCGACGCCGAGCATGGGGAGCGGGATGCTGATCGAGGACTACGCGGTCATCGGTGACACACACACCGCCGCACTGGTCGGTCGGGACGGGAGCATCGACTGGTTGTGCCTTCCCAGGTTCGACTCGGAGGCCTGCTTCGCCAAGCTGCTGGGAGACGACAGCCACGGCTACTGGAGGATCGCGCCCACGGCCGAGGTGACGAAGAGGAGCCGCCGTTACCGGGACAGCTCGCTGGTGCTGGAGACGGAGCTGGAGACGGCCGACGGAACGATACGGATCGTGGACTGCATGCCGGTGCGGGAGCGCTACCCGGAGGTGGCCCGCCTGGTGGAGTGCGTGAAGGGCCAGGTCGAGGTGCGGATGGAGCTGGCGCTGCGGTTCGGCTACGGGGCGGTGCTCCCGTGGGTGAGGCACGTGGACGGGATGCTGACCGCCGTAGCCGGCCCGGACGCGGTGCGGCTGTGGTCGCCGGTCGACACGCACGGGGAGAACTTCGTGACGGTGGCGCAGTTCACCATGACCGAAGGCTCGAAGGTACCGTTCATGCTGGCGTGGCATCCCTCCCACGAACCGGCGTCGAGGCCGACCGACTGCCACTTCGTGGTGGCCGACACGGAGCGGTGGTGGCAGGAGTGGTCCCAGGCGTGCACGTACAAGGGAAGTCACGAAGAGCTGGTGATGCGCTCCCTGTGCACGCTGAAGTCGCTCACCTACGCCCCCACGGGTGGGATCGTGGCGGCTGCCACGACGTCGCTGCCCGAGACGCTGGGCGGCGAGCGGAACTGGGACTACCGGTTCTGCTGGCTGAGGGACGCCACGTTCACCCTCTACTCCCTGATGCTGGCCGGCTACACCGAGGAGGCGGCTGCCTGGAGGGACTGGCTGCTGCGGGCGGTGGCGGGGGACCCGGCCGACATGCAGATCATGTACGGGCCGGCGGGCGAGCGCAGGCTGACAGAGGCGGAGCTGGACTGGCTGCCGGGCTACGAGGGTGCCAAGCCGGTGCGCATCGGCAACGCGGCGGCCGGCCAGTACCAGCTGGACGTGTACGGCGAGACGATGGACGCGTTGCACCAGGCGCGGGTGGAGGGCATCGGCGCCGAGGGGGAGGCGTGGAAGCTGCAGCTGGTGCTGCTCGAGTTCCTGGAGAAGGGCTGGCGGGAGCCGGACGACGGCATCTGGGAGGTGCGGGGCCCGAGGCGCCACTTCACCCACTCCAAGGTCATGGCCTGGGTTGCGTTCGACAGGGCCGTCCGGACTGCCGAGACGTTCTCCCTGGAGGGCCCGGTCGAGCGCTGGAGGGCCATCCGGGACGAGATCCACGCCGAGGTGTGCGAGAAGGGCTTCAGCAAGCAGAAGAAGGCGTTCACGCAGTACTACGGGTCGGACGAGCTGGACGCCAGCGTGCTGATGATCCCCCTGGTGGGCTTCCTCGCCGCCGACGACGAGCGCATGGTGTCCACCGTGTCCGCAGTGGAGGCGGAGCTGCTGCACGACGGGTTCGTGCTGCGCTACCGGACGAAGGACGACGGGACGGTGGACGGCCTGTCCGGCCGGGAGGGGGCTTTCCTGCCGTGCTCGTTCTGGCTGGCGGACAACTACGCGCTCGCGGGTAGGCGAGAGGAAGCACTGGCGCTGTTCGATCGGCTGGCTTCCCTGGCCAACGACGTGGGCCTTCTGGCCGAGGAGTACGACCCGGTGGCGAAGAGGCAGGTCGGCAACTTTCCCCAGGCGTTCTCCCACGTGTCGCTGGTGAACACGGCGTTCAATCTGTTCGGCAGCGGTAGCGGTGCTGACGCCGACCTGGGGCCGGCGAAGCACCGCACCGAGCGGCATCACAGCCACAAGGGCAGGAGACATCGCGGCAGGCCCGGGAGGGAGGCGGCACCTTCGTCGCCTCCGGAAGCTTTGCCGGGAGAGGTGACCGCGGCGGCAGGTCCGAAGGACGACGCAGTTGCGGGATGCGAGACCGGGCAGAGCGACGAAAGGGGCAACGCTTGAAGGCACTGACGGTGGTTCCGGGCAAGGCAGGCAGCGCTTCACTGGAGCAGTTCGGAGAGCCTCCCGAGTCCGACGGGCCGATCCTGGTCCAGACGGCCGCCGTGGGTATCTGCGGCACCGACGTGGAGATCGTCTCCGGTGCCTATGGCTGGGCCCCGCCGGGCCACGAGCGGCTGATCCTCGGCCACGAGTCGATAGGTCGGGTGTCGGAAGCCCCTGGGGACAGCGGTTTCGCCGCAGGCGATCTGGTGGTGGGCATAGTGCGACGCCCCGACCCCGTTCCCTGTCCCAACTGCGCGGTCGGCGAGTGGGACTTCTGCCGCAACGGGCAGTACACCGAGAGGGGGATCAAACAGCACGACGGCTACTGCTCGGAGCGCTACCGGATCACGCCGGATTACCTGGTGAAGGTCGACCCGGGGCTGGGCATCGCCGGTGTGCTGCTCGAGCCCACCAGCGTGGTCGCCAAGGCGTGGGAGCAGGTGGACCGGATCGGCGGCCGGGCACGGTGGTCGCCCCAAGTGGTGCTGGTGACGGGAGCCGGCCCTATAGGGCTGCTGGCTGCGATGATCGGCCGCCAGCGCGGGCTCGACGTCCACGTGCTGGACCGGGTGTCGGGCGGACCGAAGCCGGCGCTGGTGGAGGGGATCGGTGCCACGTATCACTCCGGGTCCATCGAGGACTCCGGTCTGTCGCCCGACGTGGTGATCGAGTGCACCGGAGTGGGCCAGCTCGTGTTCGCCGCCGTGGAAGCGGCAGCCGCCAACGCGGTTGTCTGCCTCACGGGGGTCTCGTCCGGCGGTCGTTCCATCCCCGTCGACGCAGGGCTGGTGAACCGCCAGATGGTGCTGGAGAACGAGGCGGTCGTCGGCTCGGTCAACGCGAACAGGCGGCACTACGAGGCTGCGGCGGAAGCGCTGGCCAAGGCCGAGCTGCCGTGGCTGAAGAGCCTGATAAGTCGCCGGGTGCCTCTCGACGACTGGTCCCAGGCGCTGCAGAGGGAGGAGGACGACGTGAAGGTGGTGATCGAGCTGGGTAGTCTGGGTGACTGACGGAGTCGTGAACCGCCGAGACTGACGAGCGAAGTCCGACGAGTCGAGTCGCCGAAAGGGAGTCGCTGAGGTGTTGGAAGGACGCGCCCTCGGGGTGGAAGTAGGGGGCCGCATGGTTGTCTCCGGCGCTACGTTCACCGTGACGGCCGGCGACAAGGTAGGCCTTGTGGGTAGGAACGGGGCGGGCAAGACGAGCTTCCTGAAGGTGCTGGCGGGCGACGCCCAGCCTTCGGCCGGGAAGCTGGTGCGCAAGGGGGCGATGGGCTACCTGTCGCAGGAGCCCCGCATCGCGGGCGGTCGATCGTCGGGCGGTCGATCGTCGGGCGTGGGCACCGTCGCCGACGATCCGGACGCGGTGGAGGTGACTGCCCTGGGACACGTCCTGTCCGGTCGAGGACTCGACAAGTCGGCAGTCCGGCTGGAACGTCTGAGGGAGAAGCTGGAGGCCGACTACTCCGAGAGAGCGCTGTCCCGCTACGCACGGGCAGAGGAGGAGTTCCAGGCGGCCGGCGGTTACGAGGCGGAGGCGGACGTCAAGAAGCTGTGTGCCGGCCTGGGGCTGCGGCCGGAGCGGGTGGAGGCGCCGGTGGCGGTGCTGTCGGGCGGCGAGCGGCGGCGAGTCGAGCTGGCGAGGATCCTTTTCGGCGGTGCAGACCTGCTGCTGCTGGACGAGCCGACCAACCACCTCGACGCCGACGCCAAGGAGTGGTTGCTCGGGTTCCTCCGCGCCTACCGGGGAGCGTTGGTGGTGGTCAGTCACGACCTGGCTCTGCTGGACCAGTCGATAACGCGGGTGATGCACCTGGAGCGGGGCGACGGCGAAGGCCGCCTGGTCGAGTACCGAGGGACCTACTCGGCATACCTGGCAGCCAGGGCGGCCGACGAGACGAGAGCGGAGAAGGTCGCCGCCAGGCAGGCGGCGGAAGTGGAGCGCCTGTCCGGTCTGGCGGACAAGATGCGCCACCAGAGCTCCCAGCGGGCCCGGACTGCCAAGTCGATCGACCGGCGGGTCGAGCGGCTGCGGGCCACCACCGAGGCTCCGACGGCCGTGGCGGCCCGGAGAGTGCGCCTCAGGCTGCCGGACCCGCCCCGCTCGGGAAGGACGGTTGTGCAGGTGCAGGGTCTGACCAAGGCGTTCGGTTCCACGGTGCTGTTCCGGGACGTCGGGTTCAGCCTCGGCCGCGGCGAGCGACTGCTGGTCCTCGGATTGAACGGCGCAGGCAAGACGACCCTGTTGCGGATGCTGGCCGGCGAGGTGCCCTCTGACGCCGGCACGGTGGCCTGGGGACTG
>JAJYPS010000026.1 GCA_021795215.1 Actinomycetes bacterium | reverse complement strand
GCTGGGTCGTCGCACCGGCCACCGCCGGAGCACCGGGCAGCAGTCCCGCCCCCACCAGCCCGGTGGCCGCCGCGGCGGCCAGGGAGACCTTGACGATGCGCTTGGCCATACCGTCACGAAGCCGGCGGAACAGGGTGTCGGAGGGATGTCGGAAGGCGGATCCGGCAGGCGGTTCGCTCGGGCGGGCTGAGGGAGTGGAGTGATCGAATTGAGTACTGGAGGCACTTTTGTACCCGGAGTAGCGCATAGAGAGGAATTCGTCACGCAGAGTGGAGAAGTTGAGAAGATTCTCAGGTTGCATCCGCTATCCTGCTCAGCAGCACTCAAGAGTCACACGGGCGAGGCTGACGCCGAGGATGGGCGAGGCAAGTCGAGTGAAACCGGCAATTTGATCCCGGTTCCTCGCCGTGCGAGTCTTTCCGGTCGGAGCTCCGGACATGCCCTTGCAGTCGCTCCGATCGGATCTGGTCCCCGACAACCGAAAGGCCGTTCTCATGCCGCTGGTATCCGTGGTCCTTCCGTGCTTCAGAGCCGGTAGGTACCTGCGCGACGCCATCGATTCGGTGCGCAGCCAGACTCTGCCGGACTGGGAGCTGGTCCTGGTCGACAACAACGCCGCGGAAGATCTCGAGCCACTGAGAGTGGACGAGCGCATCCGGATCGTTCGCGAGCCGCGCCAGGGGATCGGCTGGGCCCGCAATGCGGGTGTCGAGGCTTCCCGAGGAAAATACGTGGCCTTTCTGGACGAGGACGACCTCTGGCATCCAAGCAAGCTGGAGAAGCAGGTGGCCGCCCTGGAGGCTCATCCGGGAGCGGAGGTCTGCCACACTGGCCTGGACGGCATCGACGCGTCCGACAACGTGATGATCGAGCGGGAGCTTCGACCCGTCGGCTATTCCGACATGCTCGGCGACCGGGGCATCCTCCAGACGAGTGCCCTGATGGTCACGCGATCTCTGCTGCTCGGAGTGGGGTGTTACGACCCCACGTTCCGGTACGCCCAGGATTTCGATCTCGGTTTGAGACTGCTCTACTTCACCGAGGCCCTCTACATAGAAGAACGTCTGGCCCGGTACCGCTTCCACTCGGGCAACCTCTCGCACGGCTACTGGTACCAGGGTCACGAAGCGCTCCGGTCGCTGGCCGAGCACCGGAAGCTCGCCTTCTTGGAGCACAGATGGTCTCACTGGCTGGCTGCCTGCCGGGGAACTGCCACGATCAGGCATGGTTACTCCCGCAATGCGCTGGCGAGAGCGAAGCGGGTCTGGCAGGCCGACGGCCCGGCTCGCGAGACCGCCCTTCATCTGGCGAGGGCGATCGGCTTCTCGCCCGTCAGCCCGGCCATCGCTCTGGCTATAGCGGCCACCAGGCGGGGCCCGAAGGATGTCTGGCCATCCGTCGACAGTTGGCACCCGGTCACGGCTCCCGAAGTTGGCGCACGCGGAGAGCGTGAGCCAGCAACTGCACAGGGCGGCCAACGGACCGATTGAGCCGAATATGCCCTTCGTTTTGTCGGCATTCCTGCTTTCCCGCCCTGGCATCGCCACCGCGGACTGTGGCATAGTTGGCTGCGAAGATCACTCAGAGTCGTTACGTGGAGCCGGCGGAACTCGGTTGGCAGCTACTCGAACTGCTGCTTGCCGGGCTGTCAGGACGGCCAGGAAAGGTGTCAACATGACCACTCTCGATAGTTCGTCTCTCGATAGTTCGTCGAAGGGGGAGACGGCCGGGCCGGCCACGAGCAAGCCTGCGTCGGCCGAACTGCATGCAGGACCGGGCTTCCGGGTGATGCTGAACCTTCACCAGTCCGACCTGGAGCTGGTGGCGGCGTTGGGTCGCTTCGAGACGCCCGCCATCTCGGACCTCATGAACAGGCTGTACACGGTGGAGACCGAGATTCGCTGTCTGACCGCCCCCACCGCCGCCCGGGTCGCCGGTCCGGCGTGCACCGTCAAGGTCTTCCCGGGCGACAACCTCATGGTGCACAAGGCGCTCGACGTTGCCAGGCCGGGTGACGTCCTGGTGATCGACGCCAGCTCCACCGGGTTGAACGCGGTGGTGGGAGACATAATAGCCACCAAGGCCCGTCACCGGGGGATCGTCGGGTTCGTGATCGACGGTCTCGTGCGGGACATTGCAGGGATAGTCGACCTGGGAGACATGCCGGTGTTCGCTCGGGGCGTGACACCTATCGGGCCGCTGCACAGAGGCCCGGGGGAGATCAACTACCCGGTCTCGATCGGCGGCATCGTGGTCCAGCCCGGGGACTTCGTCATAGGGGACGCCAACGGTGTCGTGGTGGTTCCCGAGGCGAGCGCGACGGACCTGCTGGACCGGCTCCAACGGCAGCGGGAGGGCGAGACGGAGTACCTCGCGGCGGTCCGCGACGGACGCTTCTCGAACGCCTGGGTGGACAGGGTGCTTCGGGACAGGGGGCTCGGCTCCGTCGGCACGCTGGGTGAAGAAGATTGACGGCGGACGCCCCCGCGCTGCCGGCAGTCCTGCTGGGTGGCAGCCTCAACACCATCTCGGCCGCCAGGGCGCTGGGCAGCCGCGGTATCGCCGTGGATGTTCTCCACGACGGCGTGTCCAACGGTCTGGTCTCCTACTCCCGCTTCTGTCGCCGGTTCGTCGACTTCGGACCGCAGGACGTGCAGCACGAGTGGCTGTCGTGGCTGCTCGCGAGCCCCGAGCCGGCGGTGGTGATCCCGTGCTGCGACGACGGAGTGGAGCTGATTGCCAGGCATCGATCGGAGCTGCTGTCGTCCGGGCACCGACCGGTCGAAGCCGATCCGGACGTGCTGCTGGCGATGCTGGACAAGGACAGGACTTACGAGCTGGCGCGAACAGTGGGGGTTCCTGCTCCGCGAACCGCCACCGTCCACGATCTCGAGAGCCTCGGTATCGAGGCGCGCCGGATGCGTTATCCCTGCGCCACGAAGCCGGTCCAGCCCAACGCTCTCCGGCAGGCTCTGCACGCTGCCGACATGGAGTTGCCGGTGAAGGAGATCGTCAAGGGAAAAGATCTTCGCAATGCGGAGGAGGCGATCTCGGCGCTGTCACCGGTCGCCGAGATGGGCGTCCCGATGCTTCTCACCGAGGTCGTGGAAGGACCGGATGCCAACTACTGCTCCTACTACAGCTACCTGGACCACCATGGCGAGCCGCTGTTCCACTTCACCAAGCGGAAGTTGCGCCAATATCCGATACATTTCGGAGGCGGCACGTACCACAAGACCGAGTGGCAGCCTGACGTCGCCGAGATGGGCCTCGCGTTCTTCCAGGGTATCGGCCTGCGCGGCATCGGCAACGTGGAGTTCAAGCGAGACAGCCGGGACGGGCAGCTGAAGTTGATCGAGTGCAACCCTCGCTTGACCGCTTCGGACAACCTGATACGAGCCGCGGGGGTCGACATTCCGTATATTGCTTACTGCGCCGCTGCGGGATATCCCGTCGAAGCGCCCGACGGCTTTGCCGACGGCCTGTGGCAGTGGCTGCCTGCCGACGATCTGAAAGCGTTCGGGGCCTACCGCAGAGAAGGCGAGATGTCGGTGTGGGAGTACGCGAAGAGCATCCTGCACAAGCAGCATTTCCCGGTGATGGACCTCGACGACGTCGGACCGGCGGTCGTGGGCGCATACCGGACCCTGCGTCGACGTGTGCAGGACATGGCGCAGGAGCTCCGCTCCGAGGGGGAGCGCGCAGAGCCGGTCCCGACCCACCTGTGACCTCGGACGTGACCCCGCTGCCACGTCCGGGCCCCGAGCCGTCGTCGGCGCGGAGCCTGCGGCGGAACGCACGACGGTACCTGTTGCGTCGGAGCGCATCGAGCCGGGCGGCCCTGTGACGAAGCGAGTGGTCCTCCTGCCGGGGGAGGGGATCGGGCCCGAAGTGGCGGCAGCGGCTCTGCGGGTGGTGAAAGCTACCGGCGTGGAGATCGAGTGGGACGTACGGCAGGTGGGCGCCGCCTCCTACCGGCAGACCGGTTCGGCGCTGCCGGGAGACGTGGTCGAGGCGATCCGTGAGTGTGGGGTGGCCTTGAAAGGCCCTCTCGAGACTCCTCTGCGTTCCGAGGCCTACCGTTCGGTCAACGTCGCGATGCGGGCACCACTGGACCTGTTCGTCCAAGTGAGGCCGGTCCGGAGCTGGAAAGGTGTCCGGAGTGCCGTCCAGCACGCAGACCTGGTGATGATCCGGAGCATCACGGAGGATCTCTCGGCTGGGATCGAGTACGAGGAAGGTTCGGTCGGCGCGCAGGAGCTGATCGATCTGGTGGCTCGCCACGGAGGAGGCAGGCTGGACCCGTCGTCGGGTGTCGGCATAAAGCCGATCTCGCGTAGGGCTTCTCGTCGGACGTGGGAGTTCGCCTTCCGCCACGCCGAGCGCTACGGGCGCCGCCGAGTGACCGCCGCCCACAAGGCAACCGTCCAGCGACGCACGGACGGTCTGTTCCTGGAGGTCGGCACGCAAGTTGCTTCCGAGCACCCCGACATGGCCTTCGACGGCAAACTGGTGGACGCGCTCGCAGCGGAGCTGGTGAGGAGGGCAGCGGACTACGACGTGGTAGTGGCGCCCGCCCTCTACGGGGACATTCTCTCCGACCTGGCAGCCGCCTTGACGGGTGGGCTGGGTCTCGCCGCCGGCGCGAGCTACGGCGACGAAGTGGCGGTGTTCGAGCCGGCCCACGGGACGGTCCCGAGACATGCCGGAGCAGACCGGGTGAACCCCCTGGCGATGATCCTGAGCGCAGCGATGCTGCTGTCCCACATCGGCGAGCCCGAGGCGGCGCTGTCGATCCACAGGGCCGTGGGGGCTCTCCTCGAGGAAGGTGACCAAGTGACCTACGACCTGCCGGTGGACCGCGGTCAACGGGTGGTGGGCACCAACGCCCTCGCAGACGCGGTCGCAGGACTGCTGTGAGCGCTCGTGCAGCGAGTCGGCGTTCGACCGGTCTGAGACCGGCCTCCATGCTGCTCGCGGCAGTGTCCAAGGGGGGCCAGCCGGGCCGGGTGCTGAGCCCCCAGATCGACCGCTTCCGCACGGGCGGGTTGTCCACCCTCCTCCGAGAACGCAAGACGGGCGGCCGAGACGAGTCGCAGCGGTTGGCGGCGAACCACACCGAGACCTACTGCCGGATCTGGAGGCACGCAGCGGATCGGGTCGGAGCGGACATCGAGCACCTGCAGGACGGCTTCATGGTCATCCGTTCGGCGGCGCGGGAGACGTTGGTCTGGCGCCACTTGGTGATGATGGACCACCCTTCCACCACTGCCTTCGCTCTCAACAAGACGGTCGTCCACCAGCTGCTGACCCGGTTGGACATCCCTGTCCCCGAGCACATGGAGCTCGACCGTCGTCAACGAGGCACCGCCTTGGAGTTCATCCAGCAGGCCTCGTCCGCGGTTCCGGGCCACGTCGTCAAGCCCGCAGCCGGTACGAGTGGTGGTGCAGGGGTCACCTGCAACGTCCGAACGGCGGAGGACCTGATCCGGGCGTGGTTGGGGGCGGGCCGGTGGGAAGGACGGATACTTGTCGAGCGGCAGGCACCCGGCGAGGAGTACAGGCTGCTGTTCCTGGACGGTGAGCTGCTCGACGTGGTCAGGCGAAGGCCGGCGAGCGTCCGAGGGGACGGCACGTCGAGCGTGGGGCAGCTGATCGACGCGGAGAACAGGCGACGGCTCTCGCTGGCGAGCGCAGAAGTGGCAAGGTTGATCCGAGTGGACCTGGACTGCGCTCTGGCGCTCTCGCGTCAAGGGTTGACGCTGGGGTCCGTGCCCGCCCGGGGCAGCAGGGTGGCAGTCAAGGGCACCGTCAGCCAGAACGCCACCTCCGACAACGAGACCGTAGCGGAAGTGTCGCCGGAGCTGGTGGCGCAGTGTGCCTCGGCCGCACGTGCGATGCGCCTGCGCCTGGCCGGGGTGGACGTCGTCACGCCGGACATCTCGGTCCCGCTGCGGTCTTCAGGTGGCGTGGTGCTCGAGGTGAACGGCACGCCCGGCTTCCACTACCACTACCAGGTTGCCAACGCCGACCGCTCCGTCCCGGTGGCCGTGCCGATACTGGAGCGCTTGCTGGACGACTCCACGGCCGGCCGGATGCAAGCGGCCGGGGACCTGTCGTGACTCGGTCCGGTCCGAGGAGCATGTCCGAGTGAGTGCCCCGGACGGGCTCTTGGAACGATTGAGAGGCCGTGTCCTCCCCACGGTGCAGGCAGTCCTGCCCCTGGTCCTCAGGATTGCCGGTGCCCGGGTGCCGGCGGACGCCCGGCGCAGGTCGTGCTTGGTGCTCGCTCCGCACGGCGACGACGAGGTGCTGGGTTGTGGGGCGACGATCCTGGCTCGTCGCAGCGCAGGCGCCAGGGTGGTGGTGGCATACGTGACGGACGGCGGGGCGTTCCCCGACTGGCTGGATCCGGTGGACAACGTCGCCAAGCGCCTCGCGGAGACCGACAGTGCGGCTGCAGCCCTGGGCCTGGACAAGTCGGACGTCGTGCAGCTGGCCTTCCCGGACGGCCTGCTGGAGAGCGCGGAGCGATCCGGAGCGCTGGGCGCGGCTCTGGAACGGGTCCTGTCGGACGTGCAGCCGGACGACGTGCTGACCACGTCGCCGTGGGACCCCCATCCCGATCATGCCGCTCTCGGCAGGGCCGTGCGCAGCGCGGTGCGACCCGGCGGCCCGAGGCTCCTCGAGTACCCGATCTGGCAGTGGGAGTCGATCCTGGCGTGGCCTCGGATGCTGCGGGATGCGCACCGGCCCGAGATCGTGCGGACGAAGGAGCACCGGCAGCGAAAGAGCGAGGCACTGATGGCTTACTCCAGCCAGTTGGACGTCGACCAAGGGGGCGAGCTCCCACCCGGGAAGGGACTGCCGCCGGTGCTCTTCGACCGCCTCACGTCGGGGTACGAGATCTTCTTCCCCGTCCACTCGGCAGCCGCCGACGCTCGGGCGCGGAGATGAGCCGAGCGGACAGCGACATCGGCAGGCCGCCCGACGCCGACCGGGTGAGCGACGGCCCTCGGATCGTGTTCGTCGGTCACGACGCCTCCAGGACGGGAGCGCCGGTCTCCCTGCTGCGCCTGCTGCAGTGGATCCGCTCCGACACCTCTGCGTGCCCGTCGCTGATCCTCCTCCGGGGTGGCCCGCTCGAGACGGCTTACTCGCAGCTCTGCGACACGAAGGTCGTCAAGATGCCGGCGATGGGGGAGTGGGTGAGAAAGGCACGGATGCTTGCGCCGCCGTGGGACGGGGATACGACGGCGCTGCGTGCCGTCTTCGCCGCTCAGCAGGCCCGCATCCGTAGCCTGGTCCGCCACGCCGACGTGGTGGTGGTGAACACTGTCGCCGCTTCGACTGCGGTCCTGGCGCTGGAGAACGTCGCCGTGCCCGTGGTCCTGCACGTGCACGAGATGGGTGTCGGCATCGGTTTCCACGCCAGGCAGCTGGCCCGGGAGGCGAGGATGGACCCCGAGCGGCTGCTGCGTAGGGCACTCGATCGGGCCGACGTGATCGCCGTGCCCTCGGCGGCGACAGCACGCGATCTCGGCCTGTGGGACGAGCCTGCCGCAAGGAGGGCCGAGATCGTAGGCGGGCTGATATCGGCGGACGAGCTTGCTCCGGCTCTGGGGCGGTCACGGCAGGACGCCCGCCGCCTGCTGGGGATCGACACCGACCGGCCTCTGGTGGTGGGGTCCGGCTCGATCGATTGGCGCAAGGGGCCGGAGCTGTTCGTGCAGGTGGCAGCGATGGTGAACCGGGTCCGGGACGTCAAGTTCCTCTGGGTCGGGCCCGGGCAGGAGGAACGGTGCCAGGAGATGCGAGCCGACGTTCGCCGGTGCGGACTGGAGGACTCGGTCGACATCGTCCCCGGCGCCTACCCACCGTTCGACTACTACCGCGCGGCGGATGCCTTCCTGCTCACGTCGCACGAGGAGCCGCTCGGATTCGTCGCGCTGGAAGCTGCGGCACTGGGCACTCCGGTCGTCGCCTTCCGGTCCAGCGGAGTCTCGGAGCTCATGGGAACCGGCTCCTCGATGGTGGTGGACCACCTCGACACCCCTGCGATGGCCTCGGCCGTGCTCGACGTCCTCACTCATGGAGGCGTCCCGCCGGGCGATCCATACGACCTGGACCGCCGGGTCCGGAGCCAGATGTCACCGGTGAACGCGCAGACGCTGTACCGGGTCATCGCCCAGGCGAAGCGCCGCCGGGGCTGACCCGGCCCGGAGCGAACCGATCCGGGCCGCCGGGGCTGACCTGGCCGGAGCGACTCCCCTGAGGACGTCGAGGGAAATCCCCCTGAGGACGCCGGTGCAGCTCTGCAGCGGTCGAAGGATCAGTCCCGGGCCGGAGGCAGCCGGAAGCTGCCCAGCATGGCGGTCTCTTCTTCGTCCGTAGAGGAGGTCGCCTGGACCACGGGCTGGCCGGCCGGCTCCGTCGAGCCGGCCACTCTCCTTCGAGCTGTGACCCTCAGCTCCGACGGCAGTGCCTGGTTGCCGTCGGCTCCATCTGGGCCGGACGAGCCCGGTACCGGTCGGGCGAGCGGCTGGTCGCCCTCACGGTGCGGCAGCGCCGAGGAACCGTACTGGTCGGCGTCCACCAACTGACGTTGTGACGACGCCCGGTTTACGACGATCCCGATCACGTTCACTCCCGAAGCCCGCAGTGCCCTCATCGCACGGTCCGGCGTGGAGCGCCGCAGCGACCGGCGGTTCACCACCATGATGACGTGCCGTACCGAGCTCAGCACCAGAGCCGACTCGGCGCTCACGTTCAGCGGGGGAGCATCTACGACCACTGTCTCCTGTCGGAGAGCGAGGGTGTCCAGGGCGGGCGGCAGCGCCATCGTCAGCACGTCAGCCGGATGTCCTGCCGGCGTTCCCGGACCGACGAAGTCCAAGTTGGGCACCCTGGTGGGGCGCACCGCGAGCTTCTCACCGCTCAGCAGGTCGGACAGGCCGGGCTTGGGGTCTTCACCCAGGGACGGCCCGATACTCGGGTTCCGAAGATCGGCGTCGACGAGGGACGTCCTGGTCCCGACGGTGGCGAGGGACCACGCCAGCGCCAGGGCCACGGTCGACTTGCCCTCGCCGGGAGACGCCGAGGTGACCGCGATGGAGTCGATCCGGCCGCCCGCCAGCAGCTCCACATTGGTGCGAAGCCGTCGCAGCGCCTCTCCGTAGTGCTCGTCCGAACCGTTGGCCAGCCAGTCGACGAGCCGCTCGTCGCTGCGGGACATCGACCGGGCCGCCGGCAACTGGCCCAGGAGAGGGGCGGCGAAGCGGCGTTGCGTGTCGTCCTCTCCGGCCGAAGTGCTCATGCGCAGCAGGACCACCGCAGTGATCGGAGCCGCCAGAAGCCCCAGCACGACTGCACCCACCGCTATCGGCAGCGGCTTGGGGAACGACGGGCTGGACGGAACCGTCGCCCCCTGCAGCAGCGAGAAAGACAGGAAGTTCTGGGACGGGTTGCTCCTGCTCACCAGCAGACGCGCCGCCTGGGTCGCCCAGTCGGACACCGACGTCGCGGTGGGGCCCGTGGCGGACACCAGGATGATCCCCGTGGCCGTCTGGTTCTTCGCGGACAGCTTGACCGGTGCGTTCTTGACCGACGGCGGCACCGCCGCCTGCACCTCGCGGTAGAACGGCTGCGTGGAGACGGTCTGCACGTAGGAGGGGATGAGGAACGTTGCCGTGGTCACCCCTCCGGTACCGGCGGCCGGAGTCGGTTGCACGGAAACCGTTGCAGTTGCCGAGTAGGTAGTGTTAGGAATTAGGTCCACAGCGACCCCGAGCAGCAGGGCCAGGACAAACGCAGCCAAGGCGGCGCTCCAAAACCGTTGGAGGGCAGTTCTGATTTCGCGCTTCTCCATGAAGTGTTCGTACCCCTTGGCTATCCGAGTCCGGCTGGTCCAGGGCGGGGCTCGTTCAGCAGCGCGTGCCCGCCACCACCCAGTGTAGCGTTGCCCGCCGTGGGGGTGGGGCGCGGGAAGCGAAGTCGGATGTCGATCGGGCCCCGTCACCTTCCCGGCGGAGGCAGGTGCGGTCGACGGTGACCGGCAGTGGAATATCTGGTGGGAGGGCGGTTCCGGTTCTCGTCGTGAGCCACTCCGAGGTGGCATGGGGCGCGGAGCGGGTGCTGATCTCCCTCGCCCCGCTGCTACGTGAAAGGGGCTTCGACCTCGCTCTCGCTTCCCCTCCGAATTGCGAATTTGCGCGCAGATGGCGCGAATCGGGTGCCCGGCACTTCGACCGGCCGGCGCCTCCCTACGGCGGTCTCCGTACGAAGGGCGGTGACGGGCGGCCGTCGCCGGCGGCTCTCGCGCTCGAGGCGCGCCGGATGGCGGCGGGAGCCCGTCAGATCTCCCGGCTGGCCAGAGATTTCCGGATACTCCACTCGAACAGCCTGTGGTCGCACTTCGAGGTGGCACTTGCAGGACGGTTGTCCCGGAAGGCGACGGTCCTGCACGTCCACGACCTCGTGCGGCCGGGACTCGGCAGGGCCGTGCTCGGCGCTGCCGTCACTCTGGGGAGCGCTACGGCGGCGATCTCGACCGCGGTGGCGGACGGTATCCCCGGTGTCGTCGCAGGACGGATCACGGTGCTGCCCAACGGCGTCGACGTGGATGCGTTTCGGCCGGGCGAGGCCGACCCGGCTGTGCGTGCCGAGTTGGCGCCCGGTCCCGGGCCTGTGGTGGGCATCCTCGGCAGGATCGACCTGGAGAAGGGAGTCGGGACCGTCATCGACGCGGTCGCCGCCCTGAACAGTCGTCGGGAAGGCGACCTGGTTCGTCTCGCCGTCGTAGGAGACCCCATGCGGGACCCCGACTATTTGGACCTGATGAAGTCCAAGGCGCGACGTCTGGCGGACGGTGCAGTCCGTTTCGTCGGCCAGCGGACCGACGTGGCTACGGTGATCCGCTCGCTGGACGTGCTCGTGAACGCTTCCGCGGCGGAGCCGTTCGGCATGACGGTGCTGGAAGCTCAGTCCTGTGGTGTGCCTGTAGTTGCCACTGCTTCGGGCGGCATCGCCGACATCGTCACCGACGGTGTCGACGGGCTCCTGGTGCCGCCGGGCGATGCCGCTGCGCTGGCCGTCGCCTTGGAGCGAGTGCTCTCCGACCCGGCGTTGGGACGGAAGCTGGCGCAGGAAGGCCGGCGCAACGCCGTGCAGCGCTTCAGCCTGCCTGCCGCGGCCGACAGGATGGCTGCGCTTTACGCCACGGTGGTCAACTGACCCGAGGCATCGGCGGCTTGCGCCGGCACCGGGGCCTCGGGACTCGACCCCACTTGGGTCCGTTCCGCTTCTGCCGCCAGGCGGGCCTTCTCGTGGCGGTGCGCCACCGTCAGGCACCCGAGCAGGAAGCCGAACACGATCACCACCCTCACCTGGTCGAACAGCGACTCCACTGCGCCCAGCGCCAGCAGGCCGGTGATCCCGGCGCTGGCTCCCAGCGCCACACCTGCCACCAGCGGATCGGTGGTGCGGTGCCACAGGCGCCAGCCCTCCCGGAGCGACAGGCCCACCGCCATGACGAACAGCGCCAGGCCGACCACTCCGGAGCGCATCAGCAGGTCCAGAGCGATGTCGTGGGTAGGCACGTAGATCACGGGGAGAGGCCAGACCTCTCGGAGGGGTACCTGGATGCCGAGTCCGTTGCCGAACACCGGCTGGTGCACTATGAGCGCCACCGCTTCCCGCCAGATCTGCAGGCGCGCATTGGCGGACTCCGCTTTGGCGGTGCTGAACAGCGCGGCGTGGATCCGCACCACCGCAGGGTTCGGTGCTCCGATCTCGGCCAGGAAAGCCATTGCCACTACCGCCAGTCCCGCTACGGCGACCGCCAACCGCCGCAGCGTGCGGGAGCCGAACGCCGTGCGGTGCCGCCAGTTCCTGCTGAACGAAGCCAGGGCGAACACGCCGAGCACGCCGCCGGAGACCATCATCGCGGCGCGTTGGGTGCCCATCAGGGAGCTCAGCACCAGCAGCATCGACGTCCCCACCGCCCAGGGCCGAGGTCTCGGGCGGCAGATCTCGATTCCCAGCAGGAGGCCACCCAGGGCGACGATGCAGTCGCTCACGTCCGAGCCGAAGCCGAGCACGGGAAGCGGCATCAGAGGAAGGTTCAGGGAGTGGTTGCCCCGCGAGAGCGGCACGAACAGCACCACCGCCAGACCAAGCCAGAAGACCCAGCGAGCCACCGGGCGCCTACCCACTATCTGCGACAGGGGAAGTCCCGCGGTCAGCAGATAAGTGCCCCCGAAGAACAGCAGTGCCTCTTTTATGTCGAACAGGGCGGTTATCTTCGGGTTGCCGTTCAGGATGCCGACCACGAAGGCAGCGCTGTACCAGGCGAAGAAGGCCGCCCAACCGGCGCCGGCCGTCGTCCACTGGCGCCTGGCCGTGGGTGCCAGCGCCCGAGCCACCAGCGCCACCCCTATCAGAACTTCCGACGGCCTTAGGTGGCGCCCCGCCAAGGGCAGGTAGAAGAGCGGGCTCGGGATCGACGCCTGGTTCGGGTACAGCAGAGCCTCCAGCACCGCTTCCCCGACGACCAGCCACACGATGGTGCTTCGTCGCCCGGTCATCTCCAGCCACACGAACAGGGCAAGCATGGCTAGGCCCCCTACGCCGGCCAGCCAGAGATCGGTGACCGTCAGTCCGTGCGGCACAGGCGGTGCCCCCTCGGCCCGGGAAGGTGACATACCTCTAAGTAGCGCACCCCGCTACAGTACAACCGCCATCCCCAGTTCCGGATGCGGGCAGGAAGAAAGGCTCCTCCGAGGGCCAATTCCCTGCATTCATGTCGGGTTTTACGCTTTTTACCCCATCCGTTCGGCGGACGTTTCGAAGAGGGTCATATTGAGTAGTGCCGGTCGAGAGGCGAACGATTCGAGGGCCGGTCGCCGCCACAGGCGGGCGGTGACTGCGGCCCTGGTCGCCGTCGGCCTCCTGGCAGTCGGACCGACCGTCACGAGTGTGTGGTCCTCGGCGGGCGCCGTGGGTGCCAATCCCTTGAGTCGGCTCTTCTCCCGCTCGATCTTCGGCGGCGCTCGCCTCCCCACGCGGACGCCCGCCTACCGCTCCAATCGTCCGTTGGGCCCGGTCCTGCCCCTGGGGCCGGCTCGGGCGACGTCGATCTCGTCCGACTGGGGGCGCGGCGTTGCCGTTCTCACGTCCGGCGGAGCGGTGCTGGGTACCAGGGGTGGCGGGGCAGGCGGTCCCGGGAGGAGCGTCTGGCGAGCACCGTCCTGGGCGGCGGGGGCGACCGCGCTCGCCGTGGTGAACGGAGGCAGCGGAGCGTACGCGGCCACTTCGTTCGGCCGGGTGTTCGCGTTCGGAACGGCGCGGTGGACCGGCTCGCCTCATGCAGCCTCGTCTCGTGCGGGAGCTTCTCCGGTCGTGTCGATCGCCTCCACGCCAGACGGACGTGGCTACTACGTCCTCTCCGCTGACGGCACTGTTCACAGCTACTCCGCACCGTTCTACGGATCGCTGGCCCCGGGCAAGGGGAATGGGCCCGCGGTGGCCATAGTGGAGCGGCCCAGGGGCAGCAGCGGCTACTACGTCGCCACTGCCGGCGGCTCGGTGTTCGCCTTCGGCCCCGGCGAGAAGGGCCGCCCGGTGCTTTCACTGCATCGTCCTTCGGCTCCCGTCGTAGGCATGGCGGTGGACCCCTCGACGGGCGGTCTCTGGATCGCGCTGGAGGACGGGCAGGTGCTGGGGCACCGGGCGCCGGTGCTGGGCTCCGCCACCTGCCGGCTCTCGGGCACGGCGGTCACCGGGGTCGCAGCGCAGGGACGGACGGGGTACGTCCTGGTGACCACGACCGGAAGGGCCTACAGCTTCGGCGGCGCACGCCAAAGCGCAGGCAGTGGGCCGACCGCCTCGTCGTGTGCCTCGAGCTGGAGGGCGCAGCACTCGCTCGGGTTTTATCCCGGTCAGGGCAACGCTCGGGGTGCGATGGCCAAGTTCCGCCAGCTGCAGGGGACGCTCCACCGTCCGGTCGGCTATCTGAGCGAGTTCACCGACATGCGCTCGCCCAGCCTCTTCGCCGGCTCCGCCTGGGGACTGCTGGCCAAGCCAGGAGGACTGCAGACGTTGAGCCCCAAGCCCATGCTGGTGCTCTCCGTGCCCCTCGGGTTCGGCGGGATCGACCCGAGCCCAGGCGCCGCAAGCTCCAACTTCGCCGCGGTGTCGTCCGGATCGTACGACTCCTACTACAAGTACGTCGCCGGCCTCCTGGTCAAGGCGGGGTATCCGGACGCCGTCGTGCGCATCGGTTGGGAGTTCGACGCCTACTGGTATCCCTGGTCCGCGCGGTACGACCCGAAGGGGTACGTCCAGGCGTACCGTCACGTGGTCACGGTGTTCCGGAAGGTGTCCCCGTCCTTCAAGTTCGACTGGTCGGGCACCACCGCATTTCAGAACCGCTGGTCCCGCTACTGGCCGGGAAGGTCCTATGTGGACATGGTCGGCCTGGACATTTACGACCAGGGGTTCAAGGTTCCTTACAATCCGTTCACGGGAGGCTGGCTCAGCCCTTCACTGGCCTGGTCGAGGGCACGCGCTCACCTGACGCAGGCGGACCGCTTCGCCGTCCGCCACGGGGTGCCCATGAGCCTTCCGGAATGGGGTCTCTCCCAAGGGGGCTCGCAGCTGGCCTATAGTCACGGCGGCGACAATCCCCTGTTCGTGCGAGGAATATACGCTTGGCTCTCCGCATCCAGACCGACCGGCCCCGGCTCCGTGGCGTTCGCGTCGTACTTCGATGCCGCCCCCTCGGCACAACAGGGCAGCTTCAGGCTCTCCGCTTTCCCGGCTGCGAAGAAGACGTTCGTCCAGCTGTTCGGCTGAGGGCGCTCCGGGCGGTCCGGGGCGTCCGTGCCGGAGCCCGACACCGTCGGCTCGGAGCGCGGCGTTGAGGGTGCTGCTCGTCGACGCGTCGGACCGGGGCGGCATCGCGACGTACTCGGCCCGCCTGCGGCTCGTCCTTTCAGAGGCGGGGGTGGACGCGAGGCTGGCAGCGCCGCCAGGCCTCCAAGTGGGTTCGCCTGCGCTGGGAAGGCACCGGTGGGGCCCCGAGTTCGAAGCTCTGTCGCCGCTCCGGCGCAAGTCCATCCTCGCCGGAGAGGTCGCCTCTTCGTCCGCCGCTCTCCGGAGAGCCGTGACGGTCGTGGAGCCGGATCTGGTGCACTTCCAGACCGAGGTGGTGCCGAGGGTCGACCCGTTCGTCCTGTCCTGGGTGGGTCGACGGTGGCCGGTCGTGATCACGGCTCACGACGCGATGCCCCTCGAAGGCGGCGCGGCGGCGCTGGCTCGATCGGCAAGGAGGTGGCGAGCTGCCGACGCGGTGGTGATCCACGGCAGGGAGCCGCTGCGCATGGTGGAGTCCAGCGCTCCCCGGACGCTGGTCCGGGTGATCCCGTCCGACCTGCACCTGGGAGGCGAACCCGTACCCGCCGGCGCCGCCCGGTCCAAGCTGGGTCTCCGGGAGGGTCCCCTTGCGCTGCTGCTCGGGACCCTGCGGCCCTACAAGGGCCTGGGCATCCTGGCCGAGGCGTGGCCCGACGTACAGCGTGCCGTCCCCGAAGCCAGGCTGGCGGTCGTGGGACAGGCATACGGGCGTTTCGAGGCCCTCGACAAGCTCACGTCGCTGGAAGGAGTGGACTTCCGCCAGGGGTTCATTCCGGAGGAGGACGTGGACCTGTGGGCGGCGGCGGCGGACGTCGTGTTGCTGCCCTACCACCACGGTGCCCACTCGGGCGTCCTCCACAGGGCCGTGGCGATGGGAACTCCGGTCGTCGGCTCCCCGCCGTTGGCCGAGGAGATACACCGCATGGGCGCGGGAGCGTTCGTGCCCCTCGACGGGCCGGCCTGGGCAGGGGCCGTCTCGTCGGCGTTGTCCGAGGGCCTGCCACGGCCGCAGCTTCGCGACGAGAGCGCGATGGTGGGCGCAACTCTGGACCTCTACGAGACGGTGATCTCTCGTCGGGTGCAGGGACCGGTTGGAAGCAGCAGCTGAACCGGGTGCCTCGACGTGGTAGATGCGTGCCGGCGCGGGGCCCCCGCCCCCCGGTCCTCGTGCTCGCCGGCTGTGGGGGAGCGCTAGCATTCCGGCCTGGGTCCGCTCGATCTTGCCCCGAGCGCCATTCGAGGCAGCGCCATTCGGGGCAGCGCCATTCGAGGCAGCGCCATTCGGGGCAGCGCCATTCGGGGTACTGTCGTCAAGCCTTGTTTCGTTGCTGCCGAAAGAGGAAGACGTGCCACGCCGGTTCTCCAGTTGGATTCTGCCGAGCGCACTGGCGCTGTTGGCCGGTACGGGGCATGTGCTGTATCCCGCATGGTTGCTGACAGGCCCCACGCGCAAGCTGTCGACCCCCCCCGTTCCGCCCGAACCGCCGGAGTGGCCGCCGGTGACCGTGGTCGTGCCGGCCTACCGGGAGGCCGGCGTCATCGGTCGGAAGGTCGAGTCCTTGGGCGCCAACGGTTATCCCGGTGCGGTCGAAGTGGTGGTCGTGGCGGATGGGGACGCCGAAACGGCCGAGGCGGCGGCCCGGTCCGGTGCACGGGTGATCCGTCCTCGCCAGCGGCTTGGCAAGCCGGCGGCGATGAACCTGGGCGTCGCCGAGGCGAGCCACGATATCTGCGTCCTGACCGACGCCAACAATTCGCTGTCCGACGGCGCTCTGGCGGCTCTGGTCCGTTGGTTCTCCGACTCCCGCGTCGGCGCTGTGGCGGGAGAGAAGACGGAGGTGAATGCCGGCGGCGAAGGCCTCTACTGGCGGTTCGAGTCGTGGTTGAAGCAGCGGGAGTTCCGCCAGGGCACCACCATCGGCGTGGTCGGCGAGCTGTTCGCCGTCCGTCGGGAGGCGTGGCAGCCTATAGCGGAAGAGGTGGCGGCGGACGACCTGTGGTTGGCGCTGGATGTCTCCGCCCGGCACTGGCGGATCGCCTACGAGCCGGCGGCCCGCTCCTACGAGCCCCCCGTGTCTTCGCTGTCGGAGAGCTGGGAGAGGCGGACGAGGATAGCGGCCGGAGCACTCTACGTCCTGTGGAGGTACAGAGATCTGCTGCGGTCGGTGGACCCCTATGTGAGAGCTCAGGTATGGGGCCATCGTCTCGCTCGCTACACCGTCGGTCCGCTGGCGCACGTCGCATTGGTGGGTGTCCTCGCCCGACGGGCGCCGAGGAGCCCCGCCGCTGCGGCCATCCTGGCCGCCCACGTGGCTGCCGCGGCGCTGGTGCTGACCACGCCGCAGCAGCTTCCCGCTCCGAAGAAACTGCGTTCGGTCTCTCACGTGCTCTACCTGCAGGCGGTGGCTCTCGGAGGGATGGTGCGCTTCTTGCGGGGCGACCGGTACAGCAAGTGGCCCACGATCGACCGATGAGGGCGCTCGTGGTGACCAAGTTCCTCCCGCTTCCGGCCGACGCGGGAGGTAGGCAGAGGTCGCTGGCGATCCTGCGCCGGATCGCGGAGCGTGCCGAGGTGACGCTGTGCGCATACGACGACGGGCGTGCGGACAAGGCGGGTCTCGAGGCGATGGGCGTACGGGTCCGGTCGCTTCCGTGGAAGCCCGCTCCTCGTTCGGTGGCCGCCGGACTCCTGCATGGCAGGAGCGTGTCCGCGGGTCGGTTCTGGAGCCCGGCCATGAGGCGAACGGTCAGGCAGGTGGCGGCAGAGGGGCCTCTCGACCTGCTGCAGACCGAGTACATCCAGCTCGCCCCGCTGGTGGACGGTGTACGGGCGGACGTTCGAGTGCTCGACCTGCACAACGTGGAGTCGGCACTTGCCCGGAGCTACGCCCGTTCACGAGGGATCGTCGCCGGTACCCCCTACCGGGCCGAGGCTCTGGCTCTCGAGCGCCTCGAGAAGAGAGCCTTGAAGAGGTTCGACAAGGTGCTCGTGGTGAGCGATGTCGAACGCGACCGCTTGGGACGATCCGGCAGGGACGCTCTGGTCTGTCCGAACGGATGGGAGCCGACCGAGCCGTTGCCCCTGCCGGCCGCACCGGTGGCGGTGTTCGTGGCGGTGCTCGGGTGGCCGCCCAACTCCGACGCGGCGCGGTGGCTGCTGGACTCCGTCTGGCCCAAGGTGCTCGGCGTGCTTCCCGACGCCCGACTGATGCTGGTCGGCAAGAATCCTCCGCCGGATCTGGCCGGCCGGTCCCTGCCGGGCGTAGAGGTCGTGGGCGCGGTCCCCGACGTCCGTCCCTACCTGGCCAGTGCACGTGTCGCCTTGGCGCCCCTCCTGGCTGGTGGAGGCACGAGACTGAAGATCCTCGAGGCTCTGGACGCCGGCAGGCCGATAGTCGCCACGACCGTTGCGGCAGAGGGACTTTCGGACCTGGTGGGCAGTGGTGTCGTGCTCGCCGACGAGGCGGAGTCCTTCGCCTCGGAGACCGTGGCCCTGCTGCGTCCGAGCGACCGGAGCGGCGACCTGGCCGGCGACCTGGGCCGAGCCGGCAACACCGCCGTGAGGGAGAGGCACGGCTGGGACCGTTCCCTTGCCCCCCTGGTGTCCGTGGTCGAGGATCTTTCGGGCAGGCGTCCGTCTCACCCCGGTCCGGCCTGACGATGGACGGTGAGGCGGTCCGCAGCCCCCGACCGGAGCAGGGTGCGGATCGGAGGCCTGTATCAGCGCCCGGGAACCATGCGGGTGTGTCAGGGGCGAGCCGTGACGCCGACGCGGCCGAAGTCGGCGGCACGCCGATTGACCCGGCCCCCACTCGCCTGCGGCTGGGTGCCTATCTCGATTCACCCGCCGTCGGTGGCTCCGAGATCAGCCTGGCCCGGACACTCGGGTCGCTTCCCGAGTGGGTCGACGTGACGGTGGTCGGAACCAGTGCCGAAGTCGTCCGGTGGGTTTCGGCCGGCATCGACAGGGGCCGGTCCGTGCTTCTCTCACCGGTCCGCTCGAAATGGGACGTGGTCGAAGTGGCACGCCACATCTCTACGATCCACGACCTCCGCTTGGACGTCCTCCACGCCAATCTCTGGCACCCCTGGGCCGGCCACTACGGGCTCCTGGCGGCTCGGGCCTGTCGGGTGCCCACCGTCATAGCGGTCCATGCCGATCTCGAAGCGTCCACCGCCCGGACCCGGCTGATCAGCCGTTGGTTCTACAGAAGGGCCTCGGCGGTGGTGGCGGTGTCGAATCAGCTCGCGAGGATCACCGAGCGCCAGGTGGGCCTGCCGCCCGGCACCATCGGGACGATCTACAACGCTGTCGAATCGCCGCCCCGGTACGTCCCGTACTCGGCCAGCAGTCACAGGCCCGTGAGGGTCGGCGCCGTCGGGCGGCTGTCGTTCGAGAAGGGCTTCGACGTTCTTCTGACGGCTCTGGGAGACCTGCCGGACGTCCGCCTGAGCATCGTCGGCGACGGCCCGGAGCGCGGGAACCTGGGGGCGCTTGTCTCGCGTTACGGCATGACCGAACGGGTCACGTTCGAGGGGTGGGTCGAGAACGTCTGGGGCGCGATGGCCGAAATGGACATCGTGGTGGCACCTTCCCGCAGGGAGGGCTTCGGACTGGCGGTGGCGGAGGCGATGATGGCCGGCATCCCCGTTGTGGCGACTCGGGTGGGCGGACTGCCCGAAGTGGTGGACGAAGGCACCACCGCCTTCCTCGTGGATCCTGGCGACGCCGTGGGACTGGCTCGGGCTGTCGGCATCCTGGCGGGTGATCCCGAGCTGCGGCAGAAGATGGGGCGGGCAGGGCGCCGACGGGCGATCCAGTTCTTCTCTCCGGAGGGGAACGCCGCCAACTTCGCCGACCTCTACCGCAGAGTCGCCGTGCAGAGGTCGCCGGTCCCCGAGGTCTCCTCCGGATGATCGGGCGGCGCGTGGGAGGCGTCCTCGGCCAGGGACGGCCTTCGGGAAGTACCGCGCCCGGTAGGTGGGGTCCGGTTCCCGACGAGAGGGCCGCGCCGAGGGCCGCCAAGATCAGCGCCCGCTGTTGAGGAGGATGCGCCGGAACCTGGGAACGGGTTACGTGTTCGCTGCAGTGCAGGTCATGTCCACAGTCGGTGCCACACCTGTTCTGCTGCACGGGCTCGGTGCCAGGCGGTACGGGGTGTGGGTCATATGCAACGCGCTGGTCAGCTACCTGGAGCTGTTCGAGGTCGGCTTCGGGAACACCGTCACGACACAGCTCGCCCAGCTTCGGGGAGCGGGCGATTGGGACCGCCATCGGCGGGCCGCCGCCTCGTACTTCTTCGTCCTGCTCGCCCTGGGTGCCGTCGCCATGCTGATTGGTGGAGTAATGGCACTGCTGCTCCCGTACCTCCTGCATGTCAAGGGGGCCCTTCTGCTGCACGCGCGATATACGGTTCTGCTGCTGATGGCCGCGATGGCAGTGTCCATACCAGGTGACATGTTCGGGTCGACCCTCATCGCCCACCAGCGGTTCGACCTGCTGAACGGCACGCTCACCGCGACCGCGATCGTCCAGACCGTGGTATGGGTGGCCGTGGTCGTCGACGGTGGCGGACTGGTCTACCTCGGCCTTGCCACGGCTGTCACGTCCCTTCTGGGCCAGCTCTCCCGGTTCGTCCTCGCGAAGCGCGCGGTGCCCATCCTCCAGATCTCGCCCAGGCTGTTCGACCGGCAACTGGTCAGGGATGCGACCAAGATCTCCCGATGGTTCGTCCTGGGCCAGACGAGCACGGTGATGGTGTCCCGGATCGACGTGTTCCTCACCGGGATCGTCGTGGGAGTGCCAGCCGCCGGCGCATACTCGGTGGGCAAGCGCCTGGCGACGGGTGTGGAGCGCCTTGCGCAGCCCGCTGCTCAGCTGATCCTGCCCAGAGCGGCGCAGCTGTCCGGAGCCGGAGACATCGAGGGACTACGCCGCGTGACACTCCGAGCTACTCGTGTCATGGTGGGCCTGACCGTCCCCCTGTCTCTGCTGCTGATCGTGCTGGCTCGCCCCGCAGTCCACGCATGGGTGGGGACTTCGGCCCCGGGGGCCGCCTTCGTCGTGATGCTCCTGGCCGGAGCGATGGTCGTCAAGGCGCCCCTGTCGGCTGCCCACCCCAGCCTGATCGGTTCGGGCAAGATCCGGGTTCCCGTCGCGGCCACAGTGGCGGAAGCGCTCCTCAATCTCGGATTGAGCGTCCTTCTCGGCACGCTTTACGGCTTGGACGGTATCGCGATGGCTGCGCTGCTTGCCGCCGCGGTCGCCTACGGCACTGTCTTCCTGCCGTTCGTCTGGAAGGTGTTGGGCCGGCGGGTCGTCGTCCACGCGGCGGCAAGCATGCTCCGTACCGTGCCTGCTTCGGTCGTCGCCGGCTTCTGCGGCTACGCGGTGAGCCGCACGTGGCCGGGGCTTGCCGGCCTGGCCGCCGCGGGCACGGCTCTCGGCGTGGTGTACCTGGCCGTATTTGCAGTCACCGGCTTCAGCAGGGCCGATCGCGCGGCGGCTCTCGATTGGCTGCGCCACCGCTGAAGGCACGCAGTTCCACGGAGCCGCCGCGCCGTCCGAACGTCGAAGCGGACCTGCCCGTCAGGTTCTCCCCCGGGTACGTCGGGAGGCGCCGGACCAGGAGGCGAAGCGCCGGATCAGGAGGCGAAGCCGACGAATGGAGCACCGCTCGTCCCGTCGGCAGCAGGAGCACCGCTCCAGTTCGCATCACCGTAGGGAAGCACGTTTCCCTGCGACGTGGCGAGGAAGTAGCCCTTGCCGGTGGCGTCCGCAACGATGCCGATCACCGGCGGGACACCCTGGCCGGCTGCCGTCGGGCTGCCCTCCCATCGTGCCCCTCCGTAGTTGTACACGTTGCCCCGCTGGCTCACGATCAGGTAGCCCTGGCCTTCCGCAGCCATCGAAGTGAACGGAGCGCCGGCTGCGTGGGCCGCTGCAGGACTTCCCGTCCACGCTGCGCCGCCGAAGTTGTACACGTTCCCGGCGGAGGACATGACCCAGTACCCGCCGCCCGGGGCGGCAACGATGCTCACGAACCGAAGTCCAGCCGCACCGAGGGCAGCAGGGCTTCCCGACCACACCGCGTCTCCGAAGCCGACCACGTTGCCGGTGGCGGAGAGCGCCCAGTAGCCCTGGCCGTCCGGCGTGGACGCCAGCGACACCCAGCGTAAGCTGCCGAGGCCCTGCGACGCCGGGCTGCCGTACCATCCACTGGTGCCCAGCGGGTCGATGTTTCCGCTCGAGCTCAGCTTCCACCCGCTTCCCCCGCCGGTGGAAGCCAGGGACGTGAACAGAGGTGCACCTGCACCGCCCGCCGGAGCGCTCGAGGCGCCCCCGTAGCCGAAGACCGCTCCGTCCGACGACAGGA
Organism: Actinomycetes bacterium; assembly: GCA_021795215.1. GTDB lineage: Bacteria > Actinomycetota > Acidimicrobiia > Acidimicrobiales > JAKAOS01 > JAJYPS01. The sequence goes on along the minus strand of JAJYPS010000026.1, from coordinate 7,268 downwards.
ACTGGTAGGTGCCAGCAGTCTTGGGCGCCGGAGTGGGGCTGGGGTTCGGTGTGGGCGTGGGCGTGGGCGTGGGAGTAGGCGTCGGGCTGGGGCTCGGGCTCGGCGTCGGGCTCGGGCTCGGTGACGGAGTCGGGGCCGGCGCGGGGCTGGGGCTCGGCGCCGTGTAGGTGTACTGGTCCGAGGAGCTCGTCCCCGAGGTCCCGCCAGGCGTGGTGACGGTCACGTCCACGGTTCCTGCGGACTCCGCAGGTGCGGCCGCGGTGATCTCGGTCGACGATACGACCTTGACGTTGGTCGCGGGCTTGGTGCCGAAGTCGACGGTGGTGGCACCGGTGAAGCCCGATCCGGTGATGGTGACGGTGCTTCCCCCGGACTCAGGACCGCTGGAGGGCGAGACGCCGGTCACGGTCGGTGCCGGCGCCGTGTAGGTGTACTGGTCCGAGGAGCTCGTCCCCGAGGTCCCGCCAGGCGTGGTGACGGTCACGTCCACGTTTCCTGCGGACTCCGCAGGTGCGGCCGCCGTGATCTTGGTGGAGGAAACGACGGTGAAGCTGGTCGCTGCCCTGCCGGTTCCGAAGTCGACTGCGGTGGCACCGGTGAAGCCCGATCCGGTGATGGTGACGGTGTTGCCCCCGGACTCAGGACCGCTGGAGGGCGAGACGCCGGTCACGGCCGGCGCAGGGATGGGTGTCGTGGTGGAGCCGGAGGAGCTGATTGCTCCCAGCGCGGTGGACCAGGCGGAGTTGACCCCCCCGCTGGAGGCGGTGTCGTTGGTGCCGGCGACCCATATCTGGGAGGCGTTGGAGGGATCGGTTGCCGCTCCGGAGTAGTCGCCCCAGCGGGGGCCGGTGTAGGAGGCGGTGCCGCTTTGGATGGTGGACAGGCTGCCGGCGGAGGAGAGCTGGCCGGTGGGCAGGTCGGTGTAGACGACGGAGGGGTACGTGGTCGAGGAGGTCTCGGTGGCGACGATGCCGAGCGAGCCGCCCGAGCCGATGGAGAAGGCCGGGTAGATCAGGTTCTGGTTGGGCTGGCCCAAGGTGCCCTCCTGGGAGACCGTCCAGGTGCCCGAGGAGTTGGTGAGCTGGAGCATCCACAGGCAGGAGACCGCGGAGGAGCCTGCCGGAGGGGTGCAGGTGGTGTCGGTGCCGGTCCAGATGGTGTTGCCCTGCCACGAGGCGTTGGCGTAGCGGGCGTCCTGGGCGTCTATGGAAGCGCCCCCCGGCTCGGGCACTGTGGCGGGAGCGGAGTTGTAGGGGGTCGGGAGCACGGGGTACTGGGTCTGGGACAGCGTTGCGCCGCTTCCCACGCCGGGCGTCCCGCTGACGGTCGCCACCAAGGCGTTGTCGGTGGCGTTGGCGACGATCGGCACTGCCTGGTCCGTGCTGCCCATGGAGAGCGCCTGGGTGGGTGTGGGCTGCACGGGGAACGCCCCGGCGTTCCAGTTCGTGCTCGGGCCGAAGGTCTGGGTGTGCGGAGAGGTGGCCCCCGAGAGCAGGTCGGCCTTGTTGATGACCCACAGCTCGCTGCCGAGGTAGGTGCCGGGGTTGGTGGGAGCCCAGTTGGTGAAGTTGTTCGTGGCCATCACCAGCTTGGTCCCGTAGACGCCCATCTTGGGCTGGTCGTACATGGTGTTGGGCCCGTAGGCCATCTGGTAGACGGACCAGGTGCCCGTGGCGTCGGAGGTGGCCGACACCGCTATGTCGACGTAGGACTGCGGGGAGGAGAACGCCAGCGCGGACACGAACCAGCGACCCGTTACGGCGTCGTAGTAGACCCGGCCGTCGACCGCTGTGAAGTTGGAGGGGAAGTTGGGGAACAGCTTGGCGTAGGTGGTCGTCGCCAGGACCGCCCCGGTCGACTTGTCGATCACCCGCAGCTCACTGTTGACCTGCTCCACCACCTGAGTCGGCCCGACGCCCACGTAGGTGTCCGGAGGGGTGACGTTGTCGTAGGTCGACCCCGAGGCCTTGTTGGAGGACGACCACGTGGCACCGGTGCCCAGTGCGTAGTTGTACGTCGGGGTGCCCGCCTGGACCGACGGAGCGCTCGAGGGATGGGGCGAGGAGCCCTGCACCTGGGACGGGGCCAGGGGCGAGGGACCGGGGCCTAAGTGGTCGGTGGCGGGCGCAACCGCAGGAGCGCCCCCCACGGTCGGGGTGGCCGTACCCGACACCGCCGCCAGGTTCACCCGGCCGACCAGCTTCACTGGCGAAGCAGGGCCCTTGGGGAGGGAAGCAGGGCCCTTGGGGAGGGAAGCAGGGCCCTTGGGGAGGGAAGCAGGGGAGGCCTTCGACCCGGCGGCGGCCGAGGGAGCCGGTGCCGCCTGGGCGACCCCGTCCACCCCCAGCACGACAGGGAGCGACGCGCCCACCAGTGTCACGATCGAAGCAGGGACGACCACTCTCTTGCGCAGCGACACCGGGGACCTCCTGGAAGTGTTTCGAAACCGCTAAAGCTTTTGCTCTTGCGTGCCGATAGAAAGCGTTACCACGATTCGTGCGACGCTTCCAGTCCTTCCACGGTGCCTCACGCTCGAGACCTGCCCAGCGGGCACGTCGGGTATTGACTGGTTGCTCCGTACTCGCCCGCGGTCCGGCACTCGCGCCCGCTCCGTCGGTTCGGGCTCCCCGTGCTCCCTCAGCTTGCGGGTAGTGTCTTGCACTGGCTCGCCCGGGTGGCGAAACCGGTAGCCGCAGGGGGCTTAAACCCTCCTGGCCGCAAGGCCGTGCGGGTTCGAGTCCCGCCCCGGGCACCCGTGTTCTCTCCCGGCCACCCGTTTCGGCGTCCATCCGTCCCGTTTCGGCATCCAGCCGTCGGATTGCCACGATACTGGAGATATGAAGGATGATCCGAGGAAGACCGACGGGGAGTGGCGAGCCGCGCTGAGCCCGGAGCAGTACCGGGTGTTGCGGCAGAAGGGCACGGAGGCTCCCTTCTCGGGCCGCTACTGTGCGGACCACTCCGAAGGAACGTTCGTTTGTGCCGCATGCGGCAACGCTCTGTTCTCTTCTGCCGACAAGTTCGAGTCGGGGTCCGGCTGGCCCAGCTTCACACAGCCGGTCGGGCGGGAGAACGTGGCTCTGGAGAGCGACGTCACCCACGGCATGGTCAGGACGGAGGTTCTCTGCAGCCGCTGCGGAGGCCACCTGGGGCATGTTTTCGACGACGGTCCGGCTCCCCGGGGACAGAGATGGTGCATAAACTCCGCGGCGTTGGGACTCGAGAGGGTTCAGCTGCCGGCCGCCGACCCCGCCGACCCCTCCGGACCGGAAGCGGAGGCTGCGACCGAACGTACGTTCGGCTAGACTCACTCGTATGGTGGCTCTACAGGGGAGCCTGCTTTCTGCGGGCGAGCTTGCGGTGGATCGTTCGGTCGTGTCCGAGCGGATCGTGCTAGGTGACGGTGCCTGGGCAGAGCTTGCGGAGGGCTGGCTGACGGGTGCCGACATGCTTTTCGGGAGCCTGGCATCGGACGTCCCTTGGCGGCAGGGACGTAGATGGATGTACGAGCGGATGGTCGATGAGCCGAGGCTCTCCCGCTGGTACAGGGCGGGGAGCCGGCTGCCGCACCCGATGCTGGACGAACTGCGCAGGGAGCTGGGTCGCAGGTACGGAAAGGGTTTTGCTTCGGTCGGACTCAACTACTACCGGGACGGTCGCGACAGCGTCGCGTTCCATCGGGACAGGGAGCTTCGCTATCTGGACGACACCCTCGTGTGCATCGTCACTCTGGGAGCTGCTCGCCCGTTCGTCCTGCGGCCGCTCGGCGGCGGCTCCTGGCGCAAACTGCTGCCGGGCTCCGGAGACCTGCTGGTCATGGGAGGCTCTTGCCAGTCGTCGTGGGAGCACGCCGTGCCGAAAGTGGCCGGAAGTGGGCCGAGGATCAGTGCGTCCTTCAGGTGGACCTCGGGAAAGGGGCCGGTCACTTCCCCGTCGTCCGGTAGGTACCGCCCGCGCAGCTAACGGGGAGCCGGTTTCTGTGCGGTCCCGGGCAGGGTCAGGAGCCGGAAGCGATTGCGAGGACCGGATCAGGCAGGGCCGCCCCGGCAAGCGATCCGTACCAGCGAGTGTCTCCGAAGTTGTAGACGTTCCCGAGACCGGTCGTCAGCCAGTACCCCTGGCCGTCTCCGGTAGCGGCGATACCCATGACGGGGGTGGTCGCATGGGCGGCTGCCGCGTCCCCGAACCAGGGGGCGCCGAAGGCGCTCACTGAGCCGTTGGCCGAGCAGACCCAGTACCCACCTGTGACGGGGTCTATTGCGATGCCGGTGGTGGCGACGGAGGAATGGAGGCCGGCGTTCGACCCCGCCCACTTGGCGCTGCCGAAGTTGTAGACGTTGCCGCTGGCTGTGACGAGGTCGTAGCCCATGCCGTCCGGCATGGAGGCGATGCCCATTACAGGGCTCGTCAGATTCAGCTGCGCGGCCGAGCCGAACCAGGGGGCGCCGAAGTTCTTCACTGCTCCGTTGGCGAGAACGATCCAGTAGCCACCGGTCGCGACGTCGGCAGCGATGCCCATGGAAGCGGAGCCCGCCGCCTGTTGGGCGGGAGACCCGTACCACTTCGCGTCCCCAAAGTTGTAGACGTTGCCCGCTGCGGTGACAGTCCAGTAACCCTGCCCGTCCGGGGTGGTGGCGATGCCCATCAGTGCGGTGGCGGGCTTGGCCACCGCTGGAGACCCGAACCAGGTGGTGCCGTAGTTGAAAACGTGGCCTTTGGTCGTCAGCAGGTAGTAGCCGTCGGAGCCACCCGGCGAGGCGTACGCGGTACCTGCGCTCGAGAGCAGCACGGAAAGCCCGGCAAGGACCGTTGCGGCAGTGACGGAACAGATTCTTCGGCAGCTCCGCTGGGAGGCGGCACCCGTCATCGCCCTTCGAGCTGCCGGTCGACTCTCTTCGGCCACCTCTGGCCAGCTAGGACGCCGAACCGGCGCGCTTGCGGGCGACTTCAATCTGCCGGGCGGCGGCCTCGGCTCCTTCGTACCCTGCCGTCGAAGAGGATTTGTCCGGTTCCAGGTCCTTGTACACGTCGAAGAAGTGACGGATCTCGTCGAGAAGATGCGCCGGCAGCTCCTCCAGATCGTTCACCCCGTCCCACGTCGGATCGCCGTCCGGCACGCAGATGAGCTTGGCGTCGGGGCCCTTCTCGTCCGTCATCCAGAAGATCCCCACCGGACGGGCTCGCACCACACAACCGGGAAACGTCGGGTCCGCCAGAAGGACGAGCGCGTCGAGGGGATCGCCGTCCTCGGCGAGCGTCCCCGGAAGGAAGCCGTAGTCGGCGGGGTAGACCGTGGCCGAGAAGAGCCGGCGGTCGAGCCGGAACGCGTTGAGCTCGTGGTCGAACTCGTACTTGTTCCGGCTCCCCTGGGGAATCTCTATGACGATGTCGATCGGTTCGGCCACCATGTTCAGTTCCTCCTCGGGGCCGTAGCCTCGCATGTACCGCGCTCGTGTTCCACTTTCAGCCGACTGCCGTGGCTACGCCACAGGTCCGCCGCGTGCAGGTCCATCTCCGCTTCCACCCACGGCGGTCCGGGGGAGAGGTCTCGGCCCTCGGGAGGAAGTTCGCCCACCGATTCGGCGTGCCGGCGCCTCACGTGGTCGAGCGGAAGGGACAAACAGATCTCTCCGCCCTTCATGTAGGTCCGCTGGAGAGGCCTTCGTCGTGGGTCGTCGTCCCCGGAGCGTCCGGAGCGTCCGGCAGGAGCCTGCTCCGGGGGCTTCCACTTCAGGCACTCAGCCACGACGGTCCCGCTCGGTCCCAGCAAGCGGAAAGCCCATTTGCGCCCTCCATAGCCCTGCTTGCCCGGCGATCGCTTCGCCACCGGCTGCACCGCCCCTGTCGAATCCTCCATAGCCACCAGCTTGTACACCATATTCGCTGTCGGGTGCCCGGAACCGCCGACCACCTTCGTCCCCACGCCGTAAGCGTCGACCGGTGCAGAGCGGAGCGCCTGTATGCCATGCTCGTCCAGGTCTCCCGAAACCACTATCCGCGTGCCGGTGGCTCCCAACGAGTCCAGCAACTTGCGAGCCCTGCGCGCCTCGCTGGCGAGGTCGCCCGAGTCGATGCGCACGGCGCCGAGGCCGGTGCCCGCCACGTCGACTGCCGTCCGGATTCCCTGCTCCGTGTCGAACGTGTCGACCAACAGCGTCGTCCCGGTGCCAAGTGCCTCGACTTGGGCTTCGAACGCCGTCCGTTCGTCGGCGTGAGCCAGTACCAGGGCGTGAGCGGCGGTGCCGGCCGTCGGGATCCCGAAGAGGCGGCCGGCTTCGAGATTGGAGGTGCTGGCGAAGCCTACGCCGTAGGCGGCCCGTGCGGCCGCCACTGCGGCCTGTTCGTGCGTCCTGCGGCTGCCCATCTCGATCAGCGGGCGTCCGCCGGCCGCCGTGACCATCCGGGAAGCGGCGGAGGCAACTGCCGAATCGTGGTTCAGCACCGAAAGGACCAGAGTCTCCATGAGCAGCGCCTCCCCGAAGGCGCCTTCGACGGTGAGCAACGGCGAGCCGGGAAAGTACAGCTCCCCCTCTTCGTAGGCGTGCACCGTCCCACCGAAGCGGTAGTCGGCCAGGTAGCGGGAGCTCGCCGGAGTCAACAGGCCCTTTGCCTCAAGGAAGGACAGTTGCGAAGCGTCGAACCGGAACGCGGCCATGGCGGCGATCAGGCGCCCCACACCTGCCACGGCCCCGTACCGGCGGCCAGGGGGGAGTGCCCTGGCGAACACCTCGAACACGGCGCGGCGCTGCGCCACTCCGGAAGCGAGGGCCGCATCCAGCATCGAGATCTCGTAGTGGTCCGTGTGCAGGGCCACGTCCCGGGGGACGAACGTCAACGCCGGAACTGTCTCACCGAAGGGAGCGCCTGCGGTGTCCGCAGCGACTCACGCCTGCCGGCCGGCCGGAGCCGGTGGCGACGATCCAGGCACCGCTTCGTTGGTCGGAACCGGTCCGCCGACCGCCGCCCTTCTGCGCTTCCGGTCCGAGTGGAGAAGCAGTGCCACCGCCACCAGGCCTGCGGCGATGATCGGGATGGTGGCGACCTCCACGGGGTTCCACAGCTTGGGAGTCGCCAACCAGAAGTACTCGTCGGTGAATCGGGGAATGTCCCATAGAACCGCCATCGAGGCGAGCACCAGACCCGTCGGACCGCCCCGGCGGACCTGCCACCTTTCGACCACCAGCAGGCACAGGAAGACTCCGAACGACTCGGCCGATTGGAACAGCGGCACCGGGAGCCTCTTGCCGACCTGGCCCGCGTAGTACATG
>JAJYPS010000116.1 GCA_021795215.1 Actinomycetes bacterium | reverse complement strand
CCCCCAGGCCCGGCGTCCCCCTCCCGGCACCGGCGCCGCTGCCGGCCCAGCAGCCCCTGCGGCGGAGATTGCCCGGCGCTTCCCGAGGACGCGGGGCACGTGCCCCGCATACGATGGCTTCCAATGCCTCCGCTGCGGGTAGCGTCGCCTTTTCAGCCTGCCGGCGACCAACCCGGTGCAATAGCGGCCCTGACCGCAGGGGTTGAACGGGGTGACAGGTTCCAGACACTGCTGGGGATCACAGGCAGCGGGAAGTCGGCGACGATCGCCTGGACGATCGAAGCGGTGCAGCGACCGACGTTGGTGATCGCTCACAACAAGAGCCTGGCTGCGCAGCTGGCGAGTGAGCTGAGGGACCTGTTCCCGGACAACAGGGTGGAGTACTTCGTATCCTACTACGACTACTACCAGCCCGAAGCTTACGTGCCGTCGTCCGATACGTACATCGAGAAGGACGCCACGATCAACGACGAGATCGACCGGTTGCGCCACTCGGCGACTTCCGCATTGCTGACGCGCAGGGACGTGATCGTGGTGGCATCCGTATCCTGCATCTACGGCCTGGGGTCGCCCGAGGAGTACGCCAAGCGGATACTGGCCCTGAAACCGGGGGAGTCCCACGACCAGCGCTCCATCCTGCGGAGGCTGGTGGACATCCACTACGAGCGGAACGACTACAGCCTGACTCGGGGAAAGTTCCGGGTGCGGGGCGACACGATCGAGGTGATGCCGGCCTACGAGGAGCACGCTGTGCGGATCGAGCTGTTCGGCGACGAGGTGGAGCGGATCGTCACGGTCGACCCGGTGACCGGAGAGCAGCTGGGCGAGATGGGGGACCTGGTGGTGTTCCCCGCCAGCCACTACGTGGCCGGTGACGAGAGGATCAAGCGCGCCATCGCCGGCATCGAGGAGGAACTGGCTGAGCGGCTGAAGTTCTTCGAGAGCGAGGGCAAGCTGCTCGAGGCGCAACGGCTGCGGATGCGGACGCAGTACGACCTGGAGATGCTGGGCGAGATGGGGAGCTGCAACGGGATCGAGAACTACTCCCGCCACATCGACGGCCGGGGACCGGGTGACACGCCGCACACGCTGCTGGACTTCTTCCCCGGCGACTACCTGCTCGTGATCGACGAGAGCCACGTCTCCATCCCCCAGCTGCACGGGCAGTACGAGGGTGACAGGTCGCGCAAGGAGACGTTGGTGGACCACGGGTTCAGGCTGCCGTCCGCCCTGGACAACCGCCCGCTCCGCTTCGACGAGCTGTACGACCGGGTCAACCAGTGCATCTTCATGTCCGCCACGCCCGCCCCCTACGAGATCTCGCAGTCGGTGCAGGTGGTCGAGCAGATCGTGAGGCCGACGGGCCTGATCGATCCGCCGGTGACGGTCAGGCCGACCAAGGGCCAGATCGACGACCTCGTGTCGGAGATCGGCCGCCGGACGGAGCAGGGCGGTCGGGTGCTCGTCACCACGCTGACGAAGAAGATGGCAGAGGACCTGACGGAGTACCTGGAGGAGCTGGGAATCCGCGTGCGCTACCTCCACTCCAACGTGGAGACGCTGGCCCGCATCGAGATCCTGCGGGACCTGAGGCTTGGCGAGTTCGACGTGCTGGTCGGCATCAACCTGCTGCGGGAAGGCCTTGACCTGCCCGAGGTTTCCCTGGTGGCGATCCTGGACGCCGACAAGGAGGGCTTCCTGCGCAGCGAGACGTCGTTGATGCAGACGATGGGACGCGCTGCCCGCAACGTCGACGGTCAAGTTGTCATGTACGCCGACCGCGTGACCGACTCCATGCGCAACGCCATATCGGAGACCGAGCGGCGAAGAGGCCTGCAGGCCGCGTACAACGCCCGGAACGGGATCGACCCGACGACGGTGCGGAAGTCGATCAGTGACATCCTGGACCAGTTGCGCCCCGGACGGGCGACCCAGTCGCGGGCCGACGCCTCCCGCCGCACCCGTGTGGACAAGGCGAAGCTGGCACAGCTCGCCTCGCTCCCCGAGAAGCAGCTCGCGGCGGTCGTGCAGGGTCTGACGGACGACATGCACCAGGCTGCCGCCGAACTGCGCTTCGAGGACGCTGGCCGCCTGCGGGACGAGATCGCGGTGCTCAGGCGCGACCTGGAGGAGATGCGCTCTGCACCCCTGGGGCGTTAGGTCGACGCCGAGGGATGCGGCGGCAGGCTCGCCGCTCTGGACGGCGGCAGGCTCGCCGAGCGACGCCGGGCTATTGGGCCTCCTTCTGGGGCGACGCAAGCACGGTGAGGCCGGCCAGCACCAGCACCACACCTACCCAGCCGGCGGCCGAGACGTGCTCGCCGACCACGGCCACTGCCAGTGCAGCAGCGACGGCCGGCTCGAGCAGCGTCAGGATGGTGGCAGTGCTCGCCGCGACGTGGGCAAGCCCCCACCCGAACAAGGTGTACCCGACGAACATCGGAACGAGTGCCATGTACGCGGCCACAGCTGCATCTGTCCCCGACTGCACGAAGGGCGATCCGGTGACGAGCAGGACGGGCATCAGCATCAGGCCACCCAGGCCGAAGATGGCGCCCATCGCGGGGCGGGTGCTCACTCCGCCTCGCATCAAGCGGTGCGCGGTCCAGGAGTACAGCGCATAGGTAAGGCCCGCGACCAGACCGAATCCGATGCCGATGAGGGTCTGATGGTGCGACCATCCGCCGAAAAGAGCCGGCTGGCCCGACTCTGCTCTTCGATACGAGGAGGCACTGCCGCTCTGAGCCACGGAGAGCAGGGCCACGCCGGCCAATCCGATCGTCGCTGCCGCCGACAGTCGACGCGACAGGCGGCGACCGTCGACCACCATCTCCACCAAGGCGGCTGCAATGGGAGCTGACCCGATCGACACGACCGTTCCCACTGCCACGCCTACCAGGCGCATCGAGCCGTAGAACATGAGCGGGTAGACCGCCACGGCCGACGCTCCGAGCAGCAGCACGTTACGCTGACCGAGCAACGCTTGGCGCTCCCTTGCGATCGGCCCGCTGGCAACGGCCGCCTGCAGCAGTCCGCCCACCCCCATCGCGGCAGCACCAATCGCAAATGGACCGGCGGTCCGAGCGAACGTCGCCGCAGTACCGGTCGTGCCCCACAACATCGCCGCCAGGAGGACGGATGCGGTTCCGCCGCGAGCACCGGGCAAGGAGACCGATCGCGAGCTCAAAGGTTCTCCAAGATCTCGACGGCGATCCGCCTGGCATGGTTCAAGAGGTTCGCGTCTTCGTCCAACCCTGCGCGGGCCACTGCACCCTCCAACACGAACGACAGGTGCTCCGACACCGCGCGCGCCCTTTCCGTCTGGCCGGGAAGCACGTCCTCCACGAGATGACCGAAGAGGATGTCCTCCACTTCCTGCTTGTGGCGCTGCACCGCTGCTCGTCCGGGGTCACCGGAAGCCAGCTCGCCCGACGCGTTCAGTAGTCCGCAGCCTCGGAACCCCTCTCTCGCCGTCACAGCTGCGTGGTCGAGGTACGCGTCGAACACGGCAAGCACGCGGTCCGCAGGAGCCTGTGCTCGTTGCAGGCGAGACCTGTAGAGGGATAGCCACTCGTCGTGGCGAGCCTCCAGGTACGCCCGGACGAGATCGGCTTTGGACGAGAAGTTGTTGTAGAGGCTCATCTTGGCCACGCCAGCTTCAGCAGTGATCTTGTCGACGCCGGTGGAAGCGATGCCGTCTTGGTAGAAGCGGCGGCCGGCGGCGGCCAGCAAGCGGTCGCGAGCAGTCAGGCGATCAGGTCCTCCGCACTTCCGTTCTGTGTTCGTCGCCACAGTCGCCACCTCCACGTACTAGGTAGGGCAGTCTACCTAACCGGCACTCGGTACTCGGCACTCGGCACTCGGCACTCGGGCACTCGGGCACTCGGGCACTCGGCACTCGGCACTCGGGCACTCGGGACGCCGGCAGGCTCGGCACTCGGCACTCGGGCACTCGGGCGCTCGGGACGCCCGAGAGGCTCTGGCGTGAACGCCAGAGGTACTGGGTAAACGTCGCACCAGAGGTGTTTACTGGTGCAGGAGGCCTCCTGGGTGCCGACCGGGAGGACGAGAAGGAGGGCAACATGATCAAGGCGGAACAGGTCAAGGGCAGTGCGATGCAGCTGAAGGGAAAGGTGATGCAGGCCGCGGGCACGCTGACCGGCGACAACGGGATCCTGGCGGCGGGAAAGCGCCAGGAGGCGGTGGGCAAGGTACGGCACGTGATGGGGACCGCCTCGTCGAAGGCGACCGAGCTGGCAGGAGAGGCGAAGAAGAGGGCGGACCAACTGGCCAAGCGCACTCAGTCGTCGAGCTGACGGTGAGCCCGGCACCCTAACGGGTCGGCCCGGCCAGTCACGGCTATTCTCTGCCTGTGCCCGACAGGCTGGTGATCAGGGGCGCTCGGGAGCACAACCTCCAGGACGTGTCGCTCGAGCTCCCGCGTGATCGCCTGATCGTCTTCACCGGCCTGTCGGGGTCGGGCAAGTCGTCGTTGGCGTTCGACACCATCTACGCCGAGGGTCAGCGGCGGTACGTCGAGTCCCTGTCCTCCTACGCCCGCCAGTTCCTGGGACAGGTGGACAAGCCGGACGTGGACTTCATCGAAGGCCTTTCGCCGGCTATCTCCATCGACCAGAAGTCGTCGTCCCGCAACCCCCGCTCGACGGTGGGCACGGTCACGGAGATCTACGACTATCTGCGTCTGCTGTACGCCAGGATCGGCCAGCCGCACTGTCCCGGCTGCGACCGCCCGGTCAGCAGGCAGACCCCGAGCCAGATCGTGGACCGGGTGATGGAGCTGCCGGAGAGGACCAGGTTCCAGGTGCTGGCGCCGGTGGTGAGAGGGCGCAAGGGCGAGCACGAGACGCTGCTGGAGGATTTGGCCCGCCAAGGCTACTCCCGCGCCCGGGTGGACGGCGAGATGGTGGAGCTGGCGGCGAAGCGGACGGAGCGCCTGGCGCGCTACGAGCAGCACACCATCGAAGTGGTGGTGGACCGCCTGGTCCGCAAGGACGGGATAGAGCGCCGCCTGAGCGACTCGCTGGAGACCGCACTGCGCCTGGCGGACGGCGTGGCGGAGATCGACGTCGTGGACCCGCCGGGTGAGCCGCTGATGTTCAGCCAGAACCTGGCGTGCATCAACTGCGGGCTCAGCTTCAGCGAGATAGCCCCGAGGAACTTCTCGTTCAACTCTCCCTACGGGGCGTGCGACGCCTGCGGAGGGCTGGGGACCCGGTTCGAGGTGGACCCGGAGCTGGTAGTGCCGGACCCCTCGCTGTCTCTCGCACGAGGAGCGATCGCTCCCTGGTCGGCCGGCATCCGATCGGGGATGTTCGAGAAGATCCTGGAGGCGGTGGCGGACGCTCACGGCTTCTCGGTCAGCACGCCGTTCGGGGAGCTGACCGCGGCGCAGCGGCGCGTGGTGCTGAACGGGTCGGGCAAGAAGAAGATCGAGGTCTCCTACCGCAACCGCTACGGAAGGCACCGGCAGTGGGAGACGACGTTCGAAGGAGTGCTGCCCTGGGTGGCACGTCGTCACGCGGAGGCAGAGTCGGACCACGCCCGGGAGCAGGCGGAGGGCTACATGCGCCAGGTGCCCTGCGCCGACTGCGGTGGTGCGAGGCTGCGGCCGGAGTCGCTGGCGGTGACGGTGGGGGGGATGAACATCGCCCAGCTGTGCAGCCTGTCGGTGCGGGACTCGGCGGCGGAGCTGGACCGCCTGGAGCTGAGCGACCGGGACCACCTGATCGCGGACCGGGTGCTGCGGGAAGTCACCGCCAGGCTCCGCTTCCTGCTGGACGTGGGCCTCGACTACCTGAGCCTCGACCGCTCGGCGGCGACGCTGGCGGGAGGCGAGGCGCAGCGGATCAGGCTGGCGAGTCAGATCGGCAGCGGCCTGGTGGGTGTGCTGTACGTGCTGGACGAGCCGTCGATAGGGCTGCACCAGCGGGACAATCACCGCCTGATAGAGACGTTGCAGCGGCTGCGGGACATCGGCAACACGGTGATTGTGGTAGAGCACGACGAGGACACCATCCGGGTGGCGGACCACGTGGTCGACATCGGGCCCGGAGCGGGCACCCACGGGGGCAGGGTGGTGGTGTCGGGCACGGTGGAGGACATGCTCCGCTGCGACGAGTCGGTCACGGGCGGCTACCTGTCCGGCCGCCGGTCGATATCGGTGCCAGGGGCACGCCGGGTTCCGGACAAGGGCAGCCTGGTGCTGCGGGGGGCGTCCGAGCACAACCTGGCCGGGATCGACGTGGCCTTCCCGCTGGGCTGCTTCGTGGCCGTGACCGGCGTGTCCGGTTCCGGCAAGTCGACCCTGGTGAACGACATACTGCTGCGTGCGCTGCAGGTGAAGGTCTACCGGTCCAAGGTCGTGCCGGGCCGCCACAAGGGCGTCGACGGGGCCGAGGCGATCGACAAGGTTGTCGACATCGACCAGTCGCCCATAGGGCGGACGCCCCGCTCCAACCCGGCCACCTACAGCGGGGTGTTCGACCACATCAGGCGGCTGTTCAGCGAGACCACGGAGGCCAAGGTGCGGGGCTACCTGCCGGGGCGGTTCTCCTTCAACGTCCGCGGCGGCCGCTGCGAGTCCTGCTCGGGTGAGGGCACCATCCGGATCGAGATGAACTTCCTGCCGGACGTGTACGTGCCGTGCGAGGTCTGCAAGGGCGCCCGGTACAACCGGGACACGCTGGAAGTGACGTTCAAGGGGCACAGCATCTCCGAGGTGCTGGACCTCTCCTGCGAGCAGGCGGCCGGGCTGTTCTCCAACCAGCCGGCCATCGCACGCCACCTGGGCACGCTGGTCGACGTGGGCCTCGGCTACGTCCGCCTGGGCCAGCCCGCACCGACCCTTTCGGGGGGAGAGGCGCAGAGGGTGAAACTGGCTTCCGAGCTGACCAAGCGGGCAACCGGACGGACTCTGTACGTGCTCGACGAGCCGACCACCGGACTGCACTTCGAGGACGTCCGAAAACTGCTCGGCGTGCTCTCCCGGCTCGTCGACGCGGGCAACACGGTGATCGTGATCGAGCACAACCTGGACGTGATCAAGTGCGCCGACTGGATAGTGGACCTCGGTCCGGAGGGCGGCGACGGAGGCGGGTCGCTGGTGGTGGAAGGGACTCCCGAGCAGGTGGCGTCGTGCGCTTCCAGTCACACCGGAAGGTTCCTGGCCCCCTTGCTGGCCGGAGCCGCCGCGGCGCCCGATCTGCGATGAGCGAGATCGACACGAGCGAGATCGACACGAG
>JAJYPS010000025.1 GCA_021795215.1 Actinomycetes bacterium | reverse complement strand
CGGTTGGTTGAAGCACACCAGGGCCGCCGGCTCGATATTGGCGGGTGTCTTCCACGCATGGGGCAGTACCCACTGGGTGATGAACTCCGAACGAGAGATGAACTGCAGCTGCGGTTCGGGGGCAGCGCCGCCTCGGCCCCCAGGGCCGACAGCACCTCTGTCGCCGACGAGATCGCGCCGGGATCGCCCATCTCCACGACGCAGGACGGGAACAGTGCCACGTCCGCGGGGACGGCCGTCTGCCAGGAATCGCTCGTGGCCATCGGAGAAGGCTACTTGCAAGCGGCGCGGCGCGCCGGCCTTCAGACCGGTGGAGAAGCGCCGCCCGGGCGCCTGTCGGGGCGGTCGTCGAAACCACCGCCACCGGTCGCCGAGCGAAGCCGCTCTCAACAGGCGAGCCGGTAGCCCCTCTTCACCACCGTCTGGACGACGACGGCGTCACCTAGAAGGGCACGAAGCCTGGTGACCGCCATCTCCACCGCGTGAGGGCTGGCTGCGCCGGGGGCCTTCAGGCCCCCGAGCAGCTCCTCGGGACGGTAGACCCGTCCCGGCTGCCGGGCCAGTGCCCGTAGGACGCCCATCGGAGAGGGAGGCAGCTCCACGAGCCGGCCGTCGAGCACGACCGCATGCCCGCGCAGCTCCAGGGTGTGAGGCCCCACGTGGACGGTCCGGCGCCTTCGCTCGGGCAGCTGCTCTGCGACGCAGTGCAGCAGGCTCCCCAGTCGGGACCGGTCCGGCTGGACGGTCGGTATGCCGCACGCCCGCAACGGCCCGGCCGTGACGGGGCCCACGCAGAAGGCGATCACGTCCTCGGCAAGTGCCCCGCGGAGGGCTTCGCCGACGCCCAGACCGTCCGCGAAGCTGAGCATCCCCGCGACCGCCGGAGCGCTGGTGAACGTGATCGCGTCCAGCTGTCGGGCAGTCGCCGTCTCGATCATCCGCCGCAGCGGTCCGGTGTCGTCGGGCAGCACCCAGCGGTAGAGCGGCACGGGGATGACGACGGCTCCCGAAGCCCGCAGTGCCGCCACGACGTCGTGGATGGGCTCTCCGTGGAGCTGGACGGCGACCCGCACGCCGGAGAGGTCCTCCTCCAGCAGCCGTTCGAGCACCTCGTAGATCGACTCCGAAGCAGGGCACCACTCCTCCGCCAGTCCTGCGGCCCGTACCGCTCCCCTGGCCTTCGGCCCCCGGACGATGATCCGGCTCGACCCGAGCGACTCCCTCAGCGACTCCCCCACTCCCCACCCGTCGGCCGCGTCGAGCCAGTGCCGGAAACCGACTCCGGTGGTGACGACGGTTATCGCGACCGACTGCTCCAGGCAGGCCAGCGTGGCGGACAGCGCCTCGTGGTCGTCCGCCAGCGGCACGATACGCAGAGCCGGTGCAGACAGCACCCGCGCTCCCCTGCGCTCCAGCGACGTAGTGAGCTGGGCGTGGCGCCGGTCAGCCGTGACGGCGACGGTGTAGCCCGCCAGCGGAGAAGGCTCGGTCGGCACCTCGGACAGGACGCCGAGACCGGAGATGTCGTCCTCGTGCGCTGCCGCGCCGAGAGCGCTCAAGCCGAGCCCGGCGCCGAGCCCGGCTGCAAGCCGATCTCCACCCAACCGTCCGACTGGCGCACCGGGTAGCGACCCAGGCTCGCCCCCGCTTCGGTCATGCAGGCGCCGTCCGCCAACGAGAAGACGTGCTTGTACATCGGCGAGAACACCACCGGCACGTCGCCCTTGCTGCCGACCAGCCCCCGTGACATCACGTTCGCCCCGCTGAAGGGGTCCCTGTTGCCGACGGCTGCGACCGTCCCGTCGAACAGTCGGAACAGCGCCACCTGGTGCCCGTTCACCAGCGCCGCCACGCCCCGCTCGACCGGCAGCTGGTCCGTCCGGCATATCCGGACCCACTCCGGCGTCGTCTCACGCTCGCCCCTGTCACTCCGTCCGAGCCCGGCCTGGCGCTCCAGCTGCGACAGGGAGCCTCGGGGGCGGGCGACTTGCAGTGCCATTGCGTTCATTGTCTTTCCTCCGTCAGTTACTGGCCGATGAGGCCGGTGTCAGGGTGCGTTCGTGCGTGCCTGCCGGACGGATCTGGCCGCGCTCGGAAACGAACACGATGTCCGGGTCCGCTACGCCGGGGGCGTTCACGAACGACGAGAACCGGGCGAGCTTGGCGGGGTCGTCGAGCACCGCCTTCCACTCGTCGGAGTACGAGGCCACGTGCTCGGCCATCTGCCTGTCCAGCTCGGCGCAGATACCGAGCGAGTCCTCGACGATCACCGAGCGGAGATGGTCCAGGCCGCCCTCCATCGACTCCAGCCAGGCCGCAGTCCGCTGGAGCTTGTCGGCGGCACGCACGTAGAACATGAGGAACCGGTCCACGTAGCGGATCAGCTCGTCCGTGGTGAGGTCCGATGCCAGCAGGTCCGCGTGGCGAGGCCGGAAGCCCCCATTGCCACCGACGTACAGGTTCCACCCGGCCTCGGTGGCGATGATCCCGAAGTCCTTGCCCCTCGCCTCGGCACACTCCCGGGCACAGCCGGACACGCCCGCCTTGATCTTGTGCGGCGACCGCAGGCCACGGTAGCGAAGCTCCAGCTGGATCGCGAGGGCGACCGAGTCCTGCACCCCGTACCGGCACCACGTCGAGCCGACACAGGACTTCACCGTCCGCAGCGCCTTGCCGTAGGCGTGACCGGACTCGAACCCGGCCGCCACCAGCTTGGACCAGATAGCCGGCAGCTGCTCCGCCCGGGCCCCGAACATGTCGATCCTCTGGGCGCCGGTGATCTTCGTGTACAGCCCGAACTCCCGTGCCACCGAAGCGATGGCTATCAGACCGTCGGGGCTGATCTCGCCGCCCGGCACCCGGGGCACGACGGAGTACGTGCCGTCCTTCTGGATGTTCGCCAGGAAGTGGTCGTTGGTGTCCTGCAGGGCTGCCGCCTCGCCGTCGAGGGGATGGTGCCCCGGCTGGGACGCGAGCACCGACGCCACGACCGGTTTGCAGACGTCGCAGCCGCGTCCGCGGCCGGCCGCCGACACGACTTCTGTGAAAGTGTCCCAGCCCTGGACCCTCACCAGTTCGAACAGCTCCTGGCGGGACATGTCGAAGTGCTCGCAGAGCGCCCGGCTCACCTCCTTGCCTGCCTTGGCCAGCTCCAGGCTCACCAGCTCCTTGACCATCGGCAGGCAGCTCCCACAGCCCGTGCCGGCCCCGGTGCACGCCTTCACGCTCCCCACGTCCTCGCAGCCACCCTCGCACACCGCGGCCACGATGGTGCTCTTGGAGACGTTCCTGCAGCTGCACACGATCGCCTCGCCCGGCAGCGCGGCCACTCCTGCGGACTGGCCGCCGCCGGCTCCCGAGGCGGGGAACAGCAGCCTCTCGGGGTCCTCCGCCAGGAGCGAGCCGCTGGCTGCCAGGGAGCGCAGCAGGGGGTAGGCGGCCGTGTCGCCCACCAGCACCCCGCCCAGCAGCCTCCTGCCGTCGTCCGACACCACCAGCTTGCGGTACACGCTCGACACGTGGTCGGCGTAGACCAGCTCCAGCGCTCCGTCCGACGTCCCGAACGCGTCGCCGAAGCTGGCGACGTCTACGCCGAGAAGCTTCAGCTTGGTCGACGTGTCCGGTTCGGGAAAGCGCGCCGCGTCCTCCACCGCGCCGCCGCTCACGACGGCCTCGATCTGGTCGGCGACCACCTCGGCCATCTGGTAGCCGGGAGCGACCAGTCCGAACACGGTGCCGTCGACGCACGCGCACTCCCCTATCGCGTAAACGTAGGGATCGGCGGTCCTGCAGTCGCCACCTACCTCGACGCCGCCCCGGACGCCCACCGCGAGCCCGCTGCTCCTCGCCAGGGAGTCCTCCGGCCTGACGCCAGCCGCGAAGATCACGATCTCCGCGGTCAGCGTCTCGCCTCCAGCCAGTCGCACTCCGCGCGCATGTCCGTGGTCGTCCGCCAACACCTCCTCGATGCGGCAGTCGGTGCGGACGTCGATGCCGAGCGCCTCGATGCGCCTGCGAAGCACCGCTCCACCGCCTTCGTCCACCTGCAGCGGCAGCAGCCGCGGCGCCATCTCGACCACGTGCGTCTCCACGCCGAGCGCACCGAGGGCTCCGGCCGCCTCCAGGCCTAACAGGCCACCACCGACGACGACGCCGTGAGTCGCCCGGGCCGACCAGTCGCGTATGCGCTCCAGGTCCTCGACGGTCCTGTAGACGTGGCAACCCGGCGCAGTGGCACCCGGGACGGGCGGCACGAACGGGCGGGAGCCGGTCGCCAGCACCGCCACGTCGTAGCTGGTGGTCAGCCCCGACGCCGACGTCACCGTGCGGGAGCCGCGGTCCAGCTCCACCACGGGATCGCCTACGTGCAGCACGACGCCGGGATAGCCCCGATCGGGCAGCAGCGACAGCTTCTCGGCGTCGAACCCGTCGAAGTACGACGAGAGGGCGACACGGTCGTAGGCCGGGCGACTCTCCGCACCGAAGACCTCCACCTGGCAACGGGTGGCCAGGTCGCGCTCGGCCAGCAGCTCGACGAAGCGGTGACCGACCATCCCGTTGCCGATCACCACGATACGCAGGGGATGCTCCATTACGTCGATGCCTCCTCGAGTGACGGCACCAACCGTAAGGCGGCAGTGTTAGCAGTTTGTTTCGTGACTGTGTCCGCTGCGCTACTCCTATCGCACTCCGGGGCGGCGACGCCGTTGGGACCGATGGCTGCGCCGATGAGGTCCACCGGCTGGCAGGCGAGCGGCATGACCGACCGCCTCACGGCCCGGAGCTGAGGGGCGGCGGTCGCGTCCCCCACCAGAACGGCCCGGCGAAGGACGCCGTCCTCCACGGTGACCGCCCTGTAGATACCGCGGAGAGGATTGCGCATGTAAGCCGTCGCTGCCGGGGTCGCTGCCGGGGTCGCCGTCGCTGCCGGGGCCGGCGGCGCAACAAAAGCGCCCTGCTCCCCCATCACCACCACGTCGAGGCCGGGAGTGGCCAGCTGCACGTCCAGGCCGGGCTCGGAGTACGGGGCCTGCTTCCCGGTGAGGACCGCAGCAAGCGCCTCCGCCTGCTGCAGGTCCACCTCAGGCGAGCAGCCCGCTTGCCGGGAACGGTCCGTGCAGTCGCCGACCGCGTAGATGCACGGGTCCGACGTCCGGAGGCTGCCGTCCACCACGATCCCGGCGGAGGTCACCTCCAGCCCGGCCGCGGCGGCGGCGGCGGCGTCCGCCACGGTGCCGCAGGCCAACACGACCATGTCACCAGCAACCCACTCCTGTCGCTCCCGTGCTGGAGCGTCGACGCCGTCCGGCGACGCCGTCCGGCGTACGATCGCGACGCCACCCACCTCGTCTCCGTCTCCATCTCCGTCTCCAACCCGGGATGCGCCGGTGGCGACACTGTCGGGATGCACGACGATCCCCGCCTCGGAGAGCCGGGCAGCCATCACCTGGGCCGCCTCCGCGTCGAGAAGGGACGGCATCAGGCGTGACGCAGCTTCGACGAGGTCGACCGCGAGCCCCCGAGCCGCCAGTGCCCAGGCGATCTCCACCCCGGACGGCCCCCCGCCGACCACCACCGCGCTGCGAGCAGTGGCGGCTCGGGCGGAAAGCGAAGCGAGACCGGCCAGGTCGGAGAGCGTGAAGACGGGCGGCCGGCCGGCACCTGCCGACCCGGGCCCGACCCAGGAAGGCACCGAGAGCGGCTTCGACCCGACAGCCAGCACCAGCCGGTCGTAATGCAGGACGGTGCCGTCCGACAGGCGGACCTCCCTTCGTGCCCGATCCAGTTCGGTCATCCGCAGGCCCAGCCGGAGCGAGACGCCGTGCTCGGCGTACCACTCGGCCGGCCTCGACACCAGCTCCGCCGCTCGCCGACGACCCGCCACGACACTCGGGAAGAGGGCTCGCTCGTAGGGTCCGACGGGCTCGGGACTGACCACGGTGACGGACAGCTGATCGGTCGCTCCCCTGCCGACCAGGGCGGAGACGAGGTGGTACGGCGACGACCCCGATCCGACGACCACCAGGGACTGCTTCATGCGGGCTCCAATCGGACTGCGCAACGTTTGAACGACGGCATCTTGGCCAAGGGGTCCAGGGCCGTGTCGGTGAGCGAGTTGGCCCTCCCGGAGCCGCCCCAGTGGAACGGGACGAACACGGTGTCAGGTCGGATCGCCTCCGTCACCCGGGCGACGGCGATCGCCGACGAGCGGCGGGTGGTCAGCCGAACCGGGTGTCCCTCCACGATTCCCAGGCGGCGGGCGGCGAACGGGTGGATCTCGACGAACGGCTCCGGCGATGCACCGACGAGAGCCGGCACTCGCCTCGTCTGCGCCCCGCTCTGGTAATGGGCGACCACCCGCCCGGTGGTCAGAACGAAGGGGAACTCCGCGTCGACGTCCTCGAAGGCGGGGCTGTGGTCGACCGCGAAGAACCGTGCTCGGCCGTCCGACGTCGGGAAGCTGTCGGCGAAGAGCCGCGGCGTCCCCGGATGTCCGGGCGACGGGCAGGGCCAGGTGACGCCCTCGTCGCTGCGGATCCTCTCGTAGTCGATCCCGGAGTAGTCGGCGATGCCGCCCGCCGACGCGGCGGCCAGCTCGTCGAAGACCTTCTCCGGATCGGGGCCGAACCCGCTGTCCCGGCCGAGCATCCGGGCCAGCTCGGCGATCACATGGAGCTCCGTGCGCACTCCGTCGGGCGGCATGCAGGCCGCCTGGCGCATCACCAGCCGCCCCTCGAGATTGGTCAGCGTCCCGGTCTCCTCCGCCCACTGAGCCACTGGCAGCACCACGTCCGCCACGGCTGCCGTCTCGGACATGACCACGTCCGCCACCGCCAGGAAGTCGAGCCTCCCGAGAGCCTGCTCGACACCGGCTGCCGCCGGCGCGGAGACGACGGGGTTCGACCCGGCCACCAACAGGCACTTGACGCCCGCCGGGGTACCCAGCTCGGACAGCATCTCGAACGCGGAGGGACCCGGTCCCGGCAGCGATTCGGGGGGGACGCCCCACACGGAGGCGACGTGGCGGCGGGCAGCCGGGTCCGAGAGGCTGCGGTAGCCGGGCAGCTGATCTGCCTTCTGGCCGTGCTCCCTGCCCCCTTGACCGTTGCCCTGACCGGTCAGCGTGCCGAAGCCACCGTGTGGCGCACCGACCTGGCCCAGCGCCAGGGCGAGGTTGATAAAGGCCATGACCGTCTCGGTGCCCTGTGCCTGCTGTTCCGGCCCTCTCGCGGTGAGCACCATGGCGCTACCCGCCATGCCCAGCATGGTTGCCGCCCGGCGCAGCGCCGAAGCCGGCACGCCGGTCACCCGCTCCACCCGTTCCGGCCACCATCCGGCCACCACGGATGCGACGTCGGCGAAGCCGGTCGTGCGGTCCTCCACGTAGGACTTGTCGATCCTGCCGTCCTCGATCAGCAGGTGCAGAAGGCCGTTGGCCAGCGCCAGGTCGGTGCCGGGGACGATCTGGAGGTGCAGCGCCGCCTGCTGGGCGGTGGGCGTCGCCCGGGGGTCCACCACGATCAGCTGGCCGCCCGCCTCCCGCTGAGCGTCCATGACCGCCAGCACCGGGGGCATTGTCTCGACCATGTTGCTGCCCACCAGCAACACGACCTCCGCTCCGGAGATGTCGGCGAGCGGGAAGGGCAGGCCCCGGTCGACGCCGAACGCCCTCACCGCCGCGCCCGCTGCGGCCGACATGCACCACCGGCCGTTGTAGTCGATGCTCCGCGTGCCGATGGCGACACGCGCGAGCTTGCCCAGCAGGTATGCCTTCTCGTTCGTCAGGCCGCCGCCGCCGAAGATGCCTACCGAATCGGCCCCGAAACGCTCCTTGGACGCCGATATGGCCGCCGCGACCCTCCCCAGTGCCTCGTCCCACGAAGCGGGACGCAGCGGCTGGTCACGCGACTCCCTGACCATCGGGTGGCGCAGGCGGCGCTCCGACGACAGCAGCTCCGCCGCCGTCCAGCCCTTCTTGCACAGCGCACCGGGCGAACCGCTGCCAGGGCGTACTCCGAACGTCGTAGACCCGGTTGAGCAGGTAGAACCGGTAGCCGGGCTCAGCGGCAGACCGGGCGCCCCGGGGAGGACCGGAGGGGTCGCCGCACGGGTCGGAGAGTGCCCGGCACTCGACGGCACCAGCTCCATGCTGCACTGCAGCGAGCAGTAGGGGCATCGGGTCGGGGTGGCCTGCACGAAGCGAAGCTACGCAGCCACTTTTTCGGGAGTGGTTCGGCACGGTTACGCCACGCCTACCAGCGGCTCACCACGCAGTTGCGGCAGTGTGAGAACTGCGTCTCGTCACCGCAGCACGGCGGTCACAGAACCGCAACGACTGCTGCGTACGGTTCGGAGACCGCTCCGGCAGCCCTGTCGGACCGCACAGGCCGAACCTTACAGATGCCGAACCGTACAGATGGAGAGACCCGATGAGCAAGCCGCCCCCGCTTTCCGACAGCACGACGCCTCAGGCGACGATGCGTGCGGCACCCCCGGGCGCCCGGCCCGGCAAACAGCCCGGCAAACAGCCCGGCGACCGGCACGACGCGGCTGCTGGGCAGGCGTCGCAGGCGTCGCACCAGGGATCGGCCGGGCTGACTTTGGCGATGGCCACCCTTGCGTTCTTCGGCGGGTTCGCCGGCGTGTCGGCGTTCGGCCCGCTCGTGCCGAAGCTCGTCAAAGAGCTGTCCCTGGGTCCGCTGGACGCAGGGCTGCTCGCCGCGGTGCCCAACCTGACCGGCGCGCTGCTCCGAATACCGTTCGGCGCGGCGGTCGAGCGCCACGGCGGACGCAAGCCGTTCCTCGCCCTGCTGGGAGTCACCATGGCGGGCATGGTGGGGCTGATCGCCCTGCTCGCCACGGACTACCCCAAGCACATGGCTGGGACGTTCCCGCTGCTGCTCCTGCTCGGCGCGCTCCTGGGCTGCGGGATCGCCACGTTCTCCGTCGGCATCGCTCAGGTGTCCTATTGGTTCCCGCACCGTCGCCAGGGTGCGGCCCTGGCGACTTATGCGGGATTGGGCAACTCCAGCCCTGGGCTCTCGGCGATTCTTCTTCCGGTGGGCGTGATCGGTATCGGGATCACGCCCGCCTACGGCGTCTGGTTGGCGGTTCTGGTCGCCGTCACCCTCGCGTACGCGCTCCTGGCGAAGGACGCTCCGTGGTTCCAGCTGACCCGCAAGGGGCTGGACGCCGATCACCACCACCATCTGGCACGCAGCTCCGGTGCGGAGCGGGGTCCGCTCCCCTCCGGCTCGGCCCGCAAGGGACTGTCCACTGCGGCCCGCCGCCCAGCGACTTGGGAACTGACCTTCTACTACTTCGTGTCCTTCGGAGGCTTCCTTGCACTGACGGCTTGGCTGCCGTCCTACTGGCACAGCAGCTACAGCACGCCCCTCAGGGAAGGCGGACTCCTGACTGCGGCGTTCTCGCTCCTGACCGCCCTGATCCGCGTACCCGCCGGCATGTTCGCCGACAGGATCAAGCTCCGGGCCCCGCTGGCGGTCAACTTCGCCCTGATCGCAGCCGCAGCCTTGGTGGTCGTCGAGTCGCGCTCCTTCGTCCTGTCGCTGCTCGCCACGCTGGCGATCGGGATGGGCATGGGCATGCAGAACGCGATCGTCTTCAAGTTGGTGCCGCTGGCGGTTCCCGACGCGGTCGGTGGCGCAGCCGGTTGGGTCGGGGGGCTCGGAGCGCTCGGCGGCTTCGTCATACCGCTCGCCATGGCCACGATCGGCGCCTCGATCGGCGGGGGCCACGCCGGTGCCCACGGCTTCGTAGTGGTGGCCGCCCTCGGCGCCGCAGGCCTCGCACTGACTGCCGTGACCCGATCCACCGGATCCGCACATGCCACTTCGTTCACGCTCGCCCCAACGGAGCAAGCCGTACCACGGAGTGCCGCGGGTCGCTGAGGGAGGCTACGGCCCAGTCCAGCACCGCTGCCTCCTGGGTGAAAAGAACCACTTGACGCTCGGCGGAGCTTTCGGCCAGCAGTTCCAGCAACTGGCCGGTCCGCCGGGCGTCGGCGTGAACCGTCACTTCGTCCAGGAAGAGCGGCACCTGGGCGCCGCTGCTCAAGTGGTCCAGGAGAGCGAGGCGAAGCAACAGGTAGACCTGCTCCGCAGTTCCGACCGACAGCCTGTCGGCCGGCCGCCACTTGCCGGACGAGCCGAGGAGGCGTACCTCGAGGGAGGCCGGGTCCACCGTCGCGTCGGTGTAGCGGTCCTGGGTGAGTGGACCGATCCACTGTCGCAGCGTGCTGCCCAGCAGCGGGGCGACCTGGCGGTGCGCGTGGTCCGCCGCACGCCGAACGAAGTCCGACGTGAGGGCCAAGGTGGCGTCCACGCGGCGCAGAGCGGTCAGGCGCTCCTCCGCCTGGTGTAGGTCCTCCTCGGCTTCGGCGATGCTGCCCAGCCTGGACCTGCGCAGCCGGTAAGCGCCCTCCGCCCTGGCTGCCTGCTCGGCCGCGGCGGCCGCCTCGGTGCGCAGCCGCTCCACTACCGGCGGCCGGCCCTGCAGCGGCTCCTCCTCCAGGGGAGCCTTCCCGGTCGCCTCGGCGAGCATCAGGCTCGCCTGGTCGACGCGACGCGCCAACTCCTCCTCGACGGCCCGGCGCGCCGCCTCCCGCTCCGCCAGCAGGTCATCCGACTCCGCGGGAGAAGCCGGACGCCGGGACCTCTTCCGGACTGCGGCCACGACCGAGACGTACGCTACGCCAGCCATCGTCAGAAGCAGCAGGGAACCTGCGATCCACGGCCCGGCCGGTCCGACGAAGCGTGCGGCGAGCGCGCCCGCTACCACGAGCACCACTGCGAGCACCAGCACGACGACAAGTGCGGGGACCGCACCGGACCGCTGCGCCGGGGGCGGCCGGTCGTCTCCCCCTCCGTCAGGCGCAGCGGCCGCCGGCATCTCCCGATGCAGCGTCAGAGCAGCCCTGGCGGCATCCAGCTCGGCCGAGGCTGCCCTCATGTCCGCCTCCCGGGCCGACTGGTGCTCCTGTAGACGCCTGGCCGCCGTCGAGGCCCTGCTCCGCAGCAGCTCCAGCTCCGCCGCGGCGCCGTCCAACGTGCTCGCTTCGTCCCGAAGCTCCGCAAGCCGGGCGCGCGCCGAATCCACCTGCTCCACCGCCCGGCGGAGAGGCTTCGTCGATCCTCGCCGGTCCGATCCCACGGACTCGGAGCGGAACGCGGCTATACGGCTCAGCGCCTCGGCGGCGCTTCGGTCGCCCTCACCCCCGCCCATCGAGCGCTGGATCAGGGAGGTCACCGGTTCGACGTTGGAAGCCAGAGCCATCACCTGCGCCTGGGGAGTCCAGGCAAGACCTGCGAACGACCGACGTTCGAGGCCCAGCCAGCGCGTGCCGTCCACCGCCCCGTCGGCCAGCACCTCCGACGTGCAGTCCCTTCCGGTCGCCACGTCCCTCGCGTAAGAGCCGACCTTCGCCGCCAGATCCTGATGAAGCTCCACCTCCCGCCCGTCGGGGAGCTGGACGACGGCGGAGACGGCCCAGCCGCCTCCGTCCCAGGGCCGGTGACGGTCGGAGAAGCGCTGATCCTCCCTTCCGCCCGGTCCCCTGGTACGCCGTCTTCCGCAGATCGCCGCGTACAGCGCCGCATGCCAAGTCGACTTTGCCGACTCGTTCGGCCCGTAGACGACGGTCATGCCGGGAGCGAACTGCATGGTGCAGCCCTCCAACGGCCCGAACTGGTGCACGGTCAACGAGCTCACCCGCATCACTCGACCCACAAGTCGGCCGAGCCGTCGAACGCCCGAAGCCCCGTCAGAAGCACCCTGCGCCGTTCGTCCGGATCGAGCGCAGCCGCCCTCGACACGTCCCGCACGAACTGGCCGCGGGCGGTCTGCTCCTCGGCGATCCGGTCGATCTCGTACGTCGGAGCCACCTTGTCGGCTCTCACCACCAAGGCCTCCAGCCAGGGTGCCACGGTCTCCAGATCGGCCGGCACGACTGGCACCTCTGGACGCAGTTCGCCCCGCAACGTGGCGCGCACCATGCCCTTCAACGGTGCCAGTGCCGCTTCCAGCGCGGCCCTCACCTGGCCGGAGTGGGTCGCGCCGTTCACGTCGACCTCGACGTCGGTCATTGACGACGCCGACACGTCGAACCACTCCCGGCAAACGCTCCCATCGCCGTCGAAGGATGCCAGCACCGGACCGCGGCTTCCCTCTTCTCCGAACGCCAGCGGATCGGGGTTCCCCGGGTAGGTGTGGAACGGTGCCGCCTGCGGCTTGTGATAGTGGCCGACCAATGCGTGGGCCAGTCCGCAACGGGCGACTTCGTCGGCGTCGAACGGTGCGTGGGGAAACTTGTCCGAGCCCTGCCAAGCCAGCCCACCTCTTTCGGAGCCGTGGAACAGCGCCACGTTCACGCCTGCGCGGTCGACCGCGAACCGTTCCAGAAAGTTCCCCGTTCCCGCAGGCGCCAGGTGCGCTCCCCCCCATACGGTGAACCCGTCGGCAAGCGCTACCGGCGACAGAGACGCCGAAGCGAACACGGTCACGTTCGGGCTCCACTCCGTCAGGTGGTACGGGCTGGCGCCTCCGTACCAGTCGTGGTTGCCGGGAGCGAGCAGCACCGGCAGGGGGTCGAGAGACGCAAAGCAGTCCCGCAGGAACTCCCCGGTGTCGGGCGAGAGCCGGTCATGCTCGAACAGGTCACCGCCGCAGCAGAGCGCATCCACGCCGCTATCTGCGGCGAGGGCGCAGATCCGCCGAAGGACCTCCCTTATCCCCCTGCGCCTCGCCTGTCCCGCCCTCGACCCCGCCCAATTGAACGCGGTGTCCAGATGGAGATCCGAGAACAGCAACAGCTTCATCGTCTCAATAATGGCACCGCGCTGCGACACTCCAGGACGAGTCGACTTCTCCGAGCCGTAACAGGAAAGTGGCGATGCCCGAAACATCCTGGGCGCAGATTGGTGGCATGGGATCGTCCTGGTCACGCGGAAACAAGGCGGCTGGTCCGACCTCGGGCCGGGGCTGGTCCAAAGAGGCAAGGACCGCTCTGCTGATCGTGTGCCTCGGGCAGTTCCTGACGCAGATGGACCTGACGGTGGTCAACGTCGCCATTCACGCCATCCGCTCCGGGCTGCATACGTCCGTCGCCCTGGTGAGCTGGGTGGTGGACGCCTACTTCCTGACCTTCGCGGCGCTGATGCTGGTCTTCGGCGACCTCGGCGACCGGCGCGGGCGACGCCGGGTGTTCTCCACGGGCCTGGTAGCGTTCTCCGCAGCGTCTGCAGCGTGCGGTCTCGCGCCGGGAGTGGACGTGCTGATCGCCGCCAGGGCAGCGCAGGGTGTGGCCGGGGCCGCAGTGCTGGTGTCGTCGCTGTCGCTGCTGTCGGCCACCTTCCCGGATCGGTCCCAGCGCGCGGCCGCCATCGGCTGGTGGACCTCGGTGTCGGGTGTGGCCCTTGTCACCGGTCCGTTGATCGGCGGCGCGGTGGTGATGTGGTTCGGGTGGCGGACAGTGTTCCTGATAAACGTGCCGATCGCGCTCGCCGGCGCAGTTGCGGCCAAGAGGAAGCTCCCGGAGTCGCGGGATGTCACGGCACGCCGGGCGGACCTCAAGGGAGCGACGGCCCTCGTGGCTGTGCTCGGCACGCTGTCGGTGTCGCTGTCGCTCGGCCCGCAGAGGGGCTGGACCAGCGGGGTGGTGATCACCGGACTGGGAGCGACCGTGGTCTCCCTGGTGGCGCTGGCTGCGGTCGAACGCCGCAGCTCCGCCCCGCTGATCCCTCTCGGGCTGCTCGCACACCGAGGTCTGCTGGCGGCCAACACCGCTGCGTCGCTGGTCAACTTCGCCACTCTGGGGCTCATTTTCCTGCTCAGCGCCTATTTCGAGGAAGTCGGTCATCTGGGGCCCCTGCAGAGCGGCGAGAGGCTTGCTCCGATGTTCCTGGCCTACATGGCGGCGAGCGCCGCATCTGGAGTCCTGTCCGCCAAGCTGGGCTCCCGCTGGCCTTCGGTGGCAGGACTCTCCCTTGCGGCCCTGGCTGCGACGGCGCTGCAGTTTTCGGCCGCCACCGGCTCCCACTCTCTCGGATCGGCCGGCGTCGGCGTCGTGGTGGTGCTGGTGCTGGCGGGGACAGGAGTCGGCCTCAGCCTTCCTGCGGTCGTTTCGGCCGCCGTAGGTGCGGTGTCGGGCCCCAGGGCGGGCTTGGCTTCGGGACTGAACAATACGTCCAGGCAGGTGGGCGGCACGCTCGGAGTCGCTCTGCTGGGTGGCCTGATCGCGGTGTCGCCCGCGGCAGGTATGCCCGCGGCCCTGTCAGTCGTGGCTCTGGCATACGTCGCCGGAGCCGCTGTGATGCTGGTCGGGTGGACTGCACACAGGGACCAGGAAAGAGTGCCCCGTCCCGAGAGCGAGAGCGAGCGGGCCGGGGTGTTGACCGCCTCCTCGGGGTCTCACCCCTGACGGGCCGCCCATCAGGCCGTCGGGGTCAGGCCGTCGGGCACCGACAGGTTCGGTCGTGGTGGCGCGCTACCCGCGCTGGCGAAGGGCCGACCGGCCGACTTACCGGGCGGGCCGACTGGTCGACCGGCGGACTGGGTCGACCGCGGCGGACTGCACACACGTCGGCGCCATACGACCGGAGCGACGAGCACTACAAGCGTTTTCCTCGGGTTCCATAGCGGGTAGGTCGGCATAGAGCGCCAAGAACTTGGCATCTTGACGAGAGCTACCGGGAGGCCCGATTGCGAGCAGGTACGGCAGCCGAGAAACGCCACGAGAGCGAGGCAGCCGGAGGAGGGAGCCCGGACTCGCCGCTGGAGATCAACGGCAAGGGATGGCGCCAGACGATCCGGCGTTCGCTGGTGGAGGCGAACAAGGACCGGGTGCCGATGATGGCCGGAAGCATCGCCTACCACTGGTTCCTGGCCCTGTTCCCCTCGATGATCGCCCTCGTGGGCCTCACCCAGCTGCTGGGGATCAGCTCGTCGCTCCTGCACACGCTGATAAGAGGAGTCGACACGGCGGTGCCGCCGGGCGCTTCAGGCGTAATCGCCGGAGCGCTCAAGGCGGCTCACGGCAGGACGAGCGGTGCCGTCGTGGCGACCGTCATCGCAGTGGCCGTCTCGATATGGAGCGCTTCGTCCGGCATGACGGTGGTGGAGTCGGGACTGGACGTGGCTTACGAAGTGCCCCAGGAGCGGAAGTTCGTGCCCAAGCGGCTCATGGCTTTCGTGATGATGATCCTGATGCTGGTGCTCGGCGGTGTAGCCGCCGCTCTGGCCGTGTTCGGCGGACCTCTGGGCTCGGCTTTCCGGGGAGCGGTGCCGATCCCGGGTGTGCTGTTCAGCATCCTGTGGGACGTCGTCAGAGTTGTCGCAGTGCTGGTGGTGGTGTCGCTTCTTCTGGCTCTCGTCTACTACTTTGCGCCAAACCGCAAGTCCCCCAAGTGGCAGTGGATCAGCATCGGCAGCATCGCCGGAGCAGTCATATGGCTGGCGGCTTCGTTCGCCCTGTCCACCTACGTCAACGCGTCCGGCTCCTACGGGCGCACTTACGGCGCCTTCGCCGGCGTGGCCCTTCTGCTGTTCTGGTTCTACCTGACCGCACTGGCGATACTGCTCGGCGGCCAGATCAACGCCGAGGTCGAGCGACAGGCCCAGATGGAAGGTGGCAGCACCGGGGGTACCCCGCCCCAGGATGCCCCGGCGGCGTGAGACAACCCTGCAGGCGGGTCGTCAGGCGTTCGAGGCGAGAAGTCGGCCATGACGAAGGGCCTCCGCCACCGGACCCAGCGCCAACGCTCCGAAGAAGGCCAGCCCACCGACTACCACGACCACGCTGACGAGGATCGCCGCGAAGGTCAGCGTGTCGGTTCGTATCGTGCCCGCATCCCGTGGCAGCCGCGCCTTGCCTGCCAGCGAACCTGCTATGCCCAGTACGGCGACGATCGGGACGTACCTCCCCAAGAGCATCGCCACTCCACCGAGGACGTTGTAAAAGGCGGTGTTCGCCGACAAGCCCGCGAACGAGGAGCCGTTGTCCACCGCCATCGACACGAACCCGTAGAGGATCTCGGTGAAACCCTGTGGCCCGGAGTTGAGTGCTGCGGACCTGGGCCCCGGGAGGGAGACGGCTACGGCAGTGAGCACCATGGCGAGTAGGGGCATCACGAGTATTGCGACAGAGGCCAGCTTGATCTCCCGTCCCTGGATCAACTTTCCCATGTAGCTCGGCGTCCGGCCAACCATGAGGCCGCCGAGGAACACCGCCACGATGGCGAAGACGACCAGCCCGAACAGACCGCTTCCGAGCCCGCCCGGGCTGACGTCTCCGAGAACCATGCCGCTGAGGAGGCCGATGGCGCCGAGGGGCGTATAAGAGTCGTATGCGCTGGACGAGGCGCCGAGGCCAGACGACGTGGCGGCAGCTCCGTAGAGCGCAGAGGGGGCCGGACCGAACCGTGCCTCCTTGCCCACCATGTTGCCGCCAACTTGATGGACACCGGCTGCGGCGACCGCCGGGTTGGCGCCCGTCTCGCCGACGATCGTCACTGCGGCACTGGCCGCGAACAGCAGCACCATGACCACGGCCAGTACTGCTCCCTGCCGGACACTCCCTACCATCTTGCCGAACGCGTAAGTCATGGCGAACGGTATGGCGAGGGTCGACAGGATCAGGACAAAGTTCGTCAGGCCCGACGGATTTGCGAACGGATGCGCTGCATTGGCTCCGAAGTACCCCCCACCGTTGTCTCCCAAGTGCTCGATCGCCGTCATGGAAGCGGCAGGACCGCTCGCGAGCTTCTGAACGAACCCGGTCATGCCATTGTGAATAGTGACCGGGCCGCCCAGAGTCTGCACCGCGCCTTGGGAGACCAGGACCACCGTAATAATCAGCGAGGCCGGAAGGAGGAGGTAGAGCATGCCTCGCACCAGGTCGATCCAGAAATTGCCCACGGTCGATCGTCCCGATCGTCTGAACCCCCGAGCCAGCGCTGCAGCGACCGCCAGCGCAATGGCAGGTCCGGTGAAGTTCTCGGTCGTCAGTGCGGCCATCTGCGATAGATAGGACATCGTCTGCTCTCCAACGTACGCCTGCCAGTCGGCGGTCGTCAGGAAGGAGGCAGCTGTGTTCCAAGCGAGAGCAGGCGATACCGAAGGCAGACCCTGCGGATTGAGAGGCAGCAGCCCCTGCAGCCGCATGACGGCGTAAGCCGAGAGAAGTGAAGCACCGGAGAAAATCAGCAGCGATGTCGAGTACTGTCGCCATCCCTGTTCGTGGTCAGACCTTACGCCAAGCAGTCGGTAAAGCGGTCTCTCTATAAAGGAGCACCACGCTGCTCGCCCATCGTAGACGTCGGCAATATAGGAGCCGAGTGTCGGCCAAAGCAGTGCCAGTACTGCGGTCAGTACGAGCACCTCGGCAAGTATCGGACTCATGGAGCCGAAGCCCAGCTGCGCAAACCCGGGAAGAGCTGTATCTCAAGTGTCCTCACCAACCCAGTCTTACCGTGGGATGCGGCGGAGCTCCCGGAGTTGACGAAACGTTGACTTC
The DNA here is from genome assembly GCA_021795215.1 of Actinomycetes bacterium. Taxonomy (GTDB): domain Bacteria; phylum Actinomycetota; class Acidimicrobiia; order Acidimicrobiales; family JAKAOS01; genus JAJYPS01. The sequence continues at coordinate 13,117 of JAJYPS010000025.1, read as the reverse complement.
GGCTCCCCAACTTTTGACGCTCCCTTGAGGTGGTCCCGAGCGCCACCGCGCGCCCTCGGTGGCGAAGGATCCTCGATCACCACACGCGTTCCAGGAACCCCGGCTACGAGCACCCGCTGGTGGAGCCGCAGCTGGCGCAGACGTAGCAGGCGCCTGCCCTCTGCATCACGTTTCCGCACTGGTAGCAGTAAGGAGCATCCACCAGTTGTGGCTGAGCCGGCGCAGCAGTCGGGGAACTGGCCGGATCCGAGCGGGAGTTGGCGGTGGTGACCTCGTCGACACCCGGCAAGGTGGGCTGGGTGCGCTCGTGGGTGGTCTGAACGCCCAGTTCTGCCCGCTCCGCCGGATCGAGGTAGTCGACCGCCAGGCGGCGGAAGATGTAGTCGACGAGGCTGGAGGCGATCCGCAGGTCGGGGTCGTCGGTCATCCCCGCCGGGTCGAACCGCATATTGGTGAACTTGCGGACGAACGTGGAGAGCGGCACGCCGTACTGGAGCGAGATCGAAACCGCCACCGAGAAAGCGTCCATGATGCCGGCCAGAGTCGAGCCCTGCTTGGACACCTTCATGAACACTTCGCCGGGCCGACCGTCGTCGTACTCGCCCACCGTCACGTACCCTTCGCAGTCCGACACGCGGAACTTGAACGTGGCGGACCGCCTGCGCCTCGGTAGCCGCTCACGGATTGGCTGCTTGACCACCACCGTGGTCTGGTTGGCGAGTGCCTGCTCCAGCTTCTGCACCTTGAGCGCCAGTTCGGCGTCGTGCACCTCAGCCTCCGACAGGCCCTCCGGTCCGGAAGCCTTGCCGGTGGACAGCGGCTGCGCGACCTTGCAGTTGTCCCGGTAGATGGCGATCGCCTTGATCCCCATCTTCCACGCCTCCATGTGGAGCTGCTCCACATCCTCGACCGTGGCGTCGCTCGGCAGGTTGACTGTCTTGCTGATGGCACCGCTGATGAACGGCTGCACGGCAGCCATCATCTTGACGTGGCCCATGTAGTGGATCGGGTTGTCTCCCATGGAGCATGCGAACACCGGCAGATGCTCCGCCCGCAACCCAGGCGCGCCCAAGACGGAGTGGTGCTCCGCCACCCACGCCTGGATCGCTTCGCTCTGCGCCTTGTCGTAGCCCAGGCGGCGTAGTGCTCTCGGCACGGTCTGGTTGACGATCGACATAGTCCCGCCGCCGACCAGCTTCTTGGTCTTCACCAGGCCCAGGTCCGGCTCCACGCCGGTGGTGTCACAGTCCATCAGCAGCCCTATCGTCCCCGTCGGCGCCAGCACAGACGCCTGGGAGTTGCGTACCCCGTTCACCGAGCTCAGCTCCACCGCCTCGTCCCAGGCAGCCTTGGCCGCGGCGAGCAGGTTGGACGGCACCTCTCGCTCCTCGATACGGGCCACCCGGTCCCTGTGCATCGCCAACACCTCGGTCATCGCCTTCGAGTTCTCGTGGAAACCGGCGAAGGGACCCATCCTGGAAGCCACCCGGGCCGACGTGGCGTAGGCGCGGCCGGTCATGAGCGCCGTCACGGCGCCCGCCCAGGCTCGGCCGGCGTCGGAGTCGTAGGGAAGGCCGAGCGCCATGAGCGCCGCACCGAGGTTCGCGTATCCCAGACCCAGCTGGCGGAACCGGCGGGAGCGCTCGGCGATCTTCTCGGTCGGGTAGTCCGCGTTGCCGACCAGGATCTCCTGAGCCGTGAAGACCACCTCCACCGCCTGTGAAAAACCAGCGGCGTCGAACTCACCGTCGTCGTTCATGAACGTGAGCAGGTTGAGACTTGCCAGATTGCACGCCGAGTTGTCCAGGTGCATGTACTCCGAACAGGGATTGCTGCCGTTGATCCGTCCGGTCACGGGAGCGGTGTGCCACCGATTGATCGTCGTGTCGAACTGCATGCCCGGATCGGCGCACTCCCAGGCGGCCTTGGCGATCTGACGGAACAGCGACCTGGCCTTGACGGTCTGTATCACCTCGCCGGTAGTCACCGCTCGCAGCTCCCAGTCCCCGTCCGCCTCGACGGCCTCCATGAACTCGTCGGTCACACGGACGGAGTTGTTGGCGTTCTGGTACTGAAGGGAGTAGTTGTCCTTGCCATCCAAGTCCATGTCGAAGCCCGCGTCCCGCAGTGCCCTGGCCTTGCGCTCCTCGATCGCCTTGCACCACACGAAGTCCTCGATGTCCGGATGGGACACGTCCAGGATGGCCATCTTCGCTGCCCTGCGCGTCTTGCCGCCGCTCTTGATCGTGCCTGCCGAGGCGTCGGCACCACGCATGAAGCTGACGGGGCCGGACGCCGTCCCTCCCCCGTTGAGCAGCTCCTTCGACGATCTGATGCGGGACAGGTTGACACCGGCGCCAGAGCCACCCTTGAAGATGGTGCCCTCTTCCACGTACCAGTTCAGGATGGACGCCATCGAGTCCTCGACGGCCAGTATGAAGCAGGCACTGGCCTGTTGGGGGACACCCTTGACCCCGATGTTGAACCACACCGGAGAGTTGAACGCTGCACGCTGGTTCACGACCAGGTACTTCAACTCGTCCGAGAACGCCCTCGCCTCCTCGGCATCGGCAAAGTAACCGTCCCGCTCGCCCCATGCCGTGATCGTGTCGACAACCCGGTCGGCCACCTGGCGCAGCGACGATTCCCGCTCGTCCGTTCCCGGGTTCCCTCTGAAGTACTTCTGGGCCAGGATGTTCGTCGCGTTGAGGCTCCACGAGGCGGGCACCTCCACGGCACGCTGCTCGAAGGCCACCGAACCGTCCCGGTAGTTCGTTATCCGGGCGTCCCTGCGCTCCCAGGCGATCAGGTCGTAGGGATGGCGTCCCGCCTCGGTGAAGTGGCGCTTGATGCCGAGTCCGAGGCGGTGAGGTGCGATCGCCATTTGGTTAGCCTCCTAGGGATAGTGGTGCGGCGGCGGGTGCCATGTGGGACCCTGCCGAAGTGGACCCGGACCAAAGTCGACCCGGACCGAGGGCTGTGAACCTGTCGAAACCTGCAGGGACGCCCCGGCGTGACCAGGAACGACGGACCAGCCCTCCTGGTGACCCAACATGTAGTGCCCGGAGAGCTTTCGGCCACCACATGATGAGCAATTACAGCACCGTAGTTCTCCGCTGTCAACCACTCGACCGCAGAGAGGACAAAAAGTGCAGACTGCACAGTCCCGGCATCTCGAGCTCCGTTGCGACCAAGAGCGGTGTCGGCTCACGGCCCTCCGATCCGGCGACAGAGCGCCACCCGGAGCACCGGAAGGGTTGGGGGTCCCTGCGGTCCGGACGTTGGCACGACGCGCAGCGCAGGGCGATCGGCCGAAGTGACCCGCGGTGGATCAGCGGCCTTATTCCTGTCACCATCGGTTCGGAGCTTGCTCTCCTGATCGCCCGGGAGGCCGAGGGCGGCCTGCCGGCGGCGCCCAGTCGTATCGAGGAGGCGAAGGGCATGGGCATCGAGGAGGCGAAGGGCATGGGGATGGGGATGGGAGTCGAATGAAGTTGGTTCGGCGGGAGGAATACGGTTGAGCGCGGGCTCCACCCTCCAGCTCGCACTCGACCTCTCGGGGACCTTCGTGTTCGGCCTGAACGGCGCGCTCACGGCCATGGAAGCGGAAGACCTCGACATCATCGGTGTCGTGGTCCTCGCCGTGATCACAGCCCTGGGCGGCGGGATCATCCGCGACGTGCTCATCGGCTCGCTGCCGCCCGCCGCCTTCCGGGACTGGCGGTACCTCGCCGTTGGCTGCGGAGCCGGGATCGCCGCCTTCTTGGCCCGCCGGCTCTGGGTACGAGTGCAGCGGTCGATCACCGTCTTCGACGCCGCCGGCCTCGCGCTGTTCTGCGTGACGGGGACCACCACGGCGTTCGCCGCCCACCTCGGGCCGTTCCAGTCGGTCGTCCTGGGGACCGTCACCGGCGTCGGCGGAGGCACCGTCCGCGACGTGGTGATCAGGAAGGTGCCCACGGTGCTCTCCAGCGGCCTGTACGCCATCCCCGCCGCCTGCGGCGCCACGCTCACAGCGCTGGCACTCGACCTCCACTTCTACGGCGGTGTCCTAGCCGCCGTAGCGGCAGCGGTCTGCTTCTCCATCCGCATGGTGGGAGTGCGGTTCAAGCTGAACGCCCCCGTCTCGCGCTCATACGTCGCGCCGAAGCCAAGCTCCACTTCGGAGGAAGGCTCTTGACCGTCGCGCCCGGCCATCCGGCTGCGACGGCGAGTGCGGCGGGGGCGGCCCCTGTGCTTGCTCGAGAGGCCATCGTGGGAACCTCGTCTGCGGCCATTGAATGCTAGACCTCTGCGGCATCGCCCATAGCCGCAACCGCGTGCTCGACGCAGTAGGAGGCGGCGTAGTCCACCGCCTCCTCAGCGCCTGGCGTCCCCTGCCAAAGTTTTCAACAGCGCTCGCTGGAAACATGGTTGATGGTGGCCTGCAGGTCGGGGAGTGTGATCATCATGTGCCGGATACTCGCCTGCGGCACCGTCAGCGACGAACGGACAGCCCTACGATTCGTCGAGCAGGCTCGGGCGCTGCAGCAGAGCGGCAAGACGCTAGGTAGACCTTTGCCGGATGGTCAAGCGCGTCCCAGCAGACCTCCGGAGGCGCAGCACCCAGAGGGTGCGGTTTCAGCAGACGCTGGGATGGAGGCGGCGAGACCCCGAGCTGCGGATCTCCGACCACCGCACCGACGCAAGATCCGTGATGGCGGCGAGCTGATGACGCTCCCGGACCCGGAAGGGCTGACCGCCGCGGCCCACCACCAGCGCCGCCCGGGCCGGCTCCAGCATGGCCCACGCCACGTCGGGCGGGCCGTTGTGCCACCGTTGCAGAGAAGCGTCTGCCGACCTGCTGCCGGCGACGAACGCAGACAGCCACTGGACGGGGGGCGCCTGACCGGACGACACCGGCTGCAAGTTGGCGTCCGGGTCCGTTCTCACCACCGAAGCCCAGTCGGCACCGAAACCGGTCCTGGTGCGGTCCACCAGGACGGTCAACAGTTCCCCAGGGGACGGAGACAGCATCAGCCGCCGGGCCGTCTCCAGTGCCTCCAACGCCGCATCCTTCGGTTCCCGGCTGGCAGGCCGGACGTCTTCCACATCCACGCCGTCGACTTCCGACACCTCCTCCACCAGGAGGCTCAGCAGCCTGTCGTCGGCCAGGGCAACGGTCAGCTCGTCTATCGCCCTACCGCCCCCCCGCTCCAGGATGTCGATCCCGATCAGGTCGCCCTTGACGGCACCTATCCTGCTCGCCACGGCACCGAGCGCACCGGGGCGATCAGGCAGCCATACGCGTAGCACGAACACGGGCACCCGACAACAGTAGCCCAATCAATGTGAACCAAACGTTGCGACCTCTGTAACCCTCGGTTTCGGCACCTTGCGCTGCCGCCCGAGACCGACGTTACGCTCGCCATCCGTGTGCAAGCTCGGGCCGGTGGCCGCCGCCGGGACCAACCCGGCCGAGAGAGACTCGGAATGAGCAGCCGAGGGTGGCTGCTGTTCGGCGCAATGGGCATCATCTGGGGTATCCCGTACCTGCTGATCAAGGTCTCGGTTGATGCTGTCGGTCCTGCCTCGCTGGTGTTCGCCCGTACGGCGATAGGTGCGGCGGTGCTGATGCCAATCGCCGTGGTGAGAGGCCACGTGCGACCGGTGCTGCAGCGGTGGCGGCCCCTCTTGCTGTTCACCGTCGCCGAGCTGGCAGTGCCATGGGTCCTGCTCTCATATGCGGAGGAGCGCTTGGCGAGCTCGTTGTCCGGTCTCCTGGTGGCAGCGGTGCCTCTCGCCGCCGTGCTTCTCGATCGGCTGAGCGGCTCGTCGGAGAGGTTGAGCCGTCTTCGGGCACTCGGCCTGGTGGTGGGGCTGGCCGGAGTCGCGACGCTGGTGGGGCTGGACGTCCGACGCAGCGACCTGCTGTCCGTGCTGGCCATCGGTGTTGTCGTGCTCGGCTACTCCACCGGTCCGCTGGTGCTGTCCAGATCGCTGTCCGACCTGCCGTCACTTGGAGTGCTGTCCCTGTCGCTCGGCTTGACGGCCGTTGCGTACCTGCCGGTGGCGATCGCAACCCAGCCAGCCAAACTGCCGCCCCCGTCGGTCACTGCTGCGATCCTCACGCTCGGACTGATCTGCACGGCGCTGGGTTTCCTGCTCTTCTTCGAGCTCATCGACGAAGTGGGCCCGGTTAGGGCGACGGTGGTCGCCTACGTCAATCCCGCCGTCGCCGTGCTGCTGGGCGTCGTCTTCCTCGGCGAGCCCTTCACGGCAGCCATAGCGGCGGGCTTCGTGCTGGTCATCGCGGGATCGGTGCTGGCCGGACGACAGGACCAGCGAGCGACGAAGGCGCACCCTGCACGATGAGACGGTGCCCGGCGGCCCAAGGCCGCCAGAGCACCTACTCCAGCTTCGACAACACCCGCCGCAAACTGCGGGCGCCCTGAGCAATCCGCTGCTCGTTCTCGATCAGGGCGAACCGGACGTAGCCGTCGCCGCCGGGGCCGAACCCCTCTCCGGGAGAGCACGCGACGTGCGCCTCCGAGACCAGGTGCTTGGCGAAGTCCACCGAGCTCATATTCCGATAGGGCTCCGGGATGCGGGCCCATACGAACATGGTCGCCTTCGGCTTGGGAACCTCCCACCCGATCCGGCTCAATCCTTCGCACAAAGCATCCCGGCGACCCTGGTATATCTCGTTCACCACTTTCGGGTAGTCGGGGGCATCGTTCATGGCGACCGTGGCGGCGATCTGGATCGGCTGGAAAGTGCCGTAGTCGAGGTAGCTCTTCAGCTTGGAAAGACCGGCTACCAGCTGGGCGTTGCCCGCCATGAAAGCCACCCGCCACCCGGCCATCGAGAACGACTTGGTCAGCGAGTAAAGTTCGACCGCCACTTCCTTCGCTCCCGGCACCTGCAGTATCGAGGGCGGGCTGTAGCCGTCGAATGCCAGGTCGGCGTAGGCAAAGTCGTGGACCAGCACCACTTCCCGTTCCTTGGCGAAGCGCACCAACCGCTCCATCCACGCGAGATCGACGCAGGTGGTGGTGGGGTTGTGAGGGAACGACAGAACTATCACCCGCGGCTTGGGCCACGTCGCCTCCCAACTCTCCATCAGGCCGGCGAAGAACGCCTCTCCGGGTGCATCCTCGTGCTCGGAGTTGGGAGCGCTCATCCTCACTTGCCGCACGTCGGCGCCTGCGAACAGGGGGGCGTAGATGTGGATCGGATACGAAGGGGAAGGCACCAGGGCGGTGTCGCCGGGACCGAGAAGGACCCACATGAGATGCGACAGCCCCTCCTTCGCACCTATCGTGGTCACGATCTCCGTTTCGGGGTCCAGCTCCACACCGAACCGCCTCAGGTAAAGGTCGGCTGCCGCTGCACGCAGCTTCGGTATGCCGCGGCTCGCCGAATAGCGGTGATTGCGGGAGTTGCGAGCCGCCTCGACCAGCTTCTCTACCGCCGCCTCGGGTGACGGAATATCCGGATTTCCGAACCCGAGGTCGATCACGTCTTCGCCTGCCCGCCGCGCCGCTACCTTCAGGTCGTCGATGACTTTGAACACGTAGGGCGGAAGGCCGTTGATCCTCCGGAGCTCCATGCCCCAAGGCTAGTCCGTTCAGGAGTGGGACGAAAAGGTCAGCGCTCCACCCAGGCCTTCAGCTCCCTGAGGGCGGTGTGGGTGATCCGGCCCTCCGCACGTCGCTTGACAAAGCCCGGGATAGGCACCCTCAGCTCGACCAGCAGGTCGTAGCTGACGTCGGCATCGCCCTCGTCGGTCCGATCGAAGAGGTAGAGCCCGTCGAGACGGGAGGTGAGGTCGCCCTCGGTCTGCACCCAGGACAATTCGTGTGGTGCTCTCGAGTAGTCGTAGGCCAGGGTGTACATCACACTGCGACCGAATGCGCCGGCTCGGAACGACACGCTGGTGGGACGCATCTGCTCGTCCCGGCTCAGCACCGTGACTTCTTTTACATCCGCCGCCCACTCCGCATAGTGCTCGACGTCCGTGACTGCGTCGAAACAGCGTTCCGGGCTCGCCCTGATGACCATCCGCTCGGTCGCGCGCTCCTCCACTCCCCTCCTTCCCAAGCAGGTCCGGTCCCATCCGGGGTCCCGGTCAGATCAGTGGCTCCGGGCGGAGAGCCTAGTGGGGCGGCCGGCCCGGCGGCGGAGAGGTCTCAGCCCAAGATGCCGTCCAACCCGACCAGGCGGGCCAACCGGTCCACCAGCACACCGTGGTCGGAGCACTCCACTGCCCTGGCGCGGGCCCGGCGGCCCATCTCCGAACGAAGCTGCTCGTCGTCCAGCAGCGCCGCCAGGGCGGCAGCGACGTGCACCGGGCTGCCTGGCCGCTCCACGACCGCTCCCGTCACGCCGTCCTGCACCGCCTCGGACGCCCCGCCGCTGTCCCCTGCCACGGCCGCGACTCCCGCTGCCGCCGCCTCGAGGAACACGATTCCGTACCCCTCCTGCTCGAGACCGCCCCACCTGCGCCTACACGGAATGGCGAACACATCCGCTGCTCCGTAGAGTCGGGGCAGCAGTTCCTCGTGCACCGGCCCCAGCATCTCCACCGGAACCGAGCTCCCAGAAGCCAGGCGCTCCAACCGCTTGCGGAGCCTTCCTTCGCCTCCGATCGCCACTGCAAGATCCCGCCTCTGGCGGTGCAGGGCGTCGGCGGCCTCGATCACCACGTCGATGCCCTTTCGGGGGACGAGCCGGCTGACCGACACGATCAGGCGCCCCTCCTCGGGAAGACCCAGCTGCCGCCTCGCCGCCCTCTTCTCGACAGCGTCCAACGGTCGGAACCTGCCGTTGTCCACACCTGGAGGGATCGACACCACGTTCGTCGCCCGATGGCCCGACACCCGAGCCACCTGGTCGGCCGCCCACTGCCCGCTCGTCACGACGAGCTCCGCCCCGGCGAGCACTCGGGCGATCGATCGCATGGTCACGGGCAGCCTTCCCGGAACGGTCAGCTCCGCCCCGTGCGCCACTATCCCGTAAGGCACCCCGAGGCTGGGACCGACCAATCCCAGAGGGAACACCGGGTCGAGCAGCACCAGGGACGCCCCCCGGTCTCTCGCGTGCGCCCTGATCTTCCGCACCAGGCCCGGCGTCGGGAGGAGCATCGGTCCTGCCAGTCGTTCGACGTCCAACCGGTGCCCCCGATCGAACTCGAAGGCTCGGGGATGGTCCAGGGTCATCACCGAGAACGAAGCCGGCGGCAGCCTCCTCCACAGCTCCCAGAGATACGACTGGATCCCCCCCGTCTTGGGGGGGAAGTCGTTGGTCACCAGCACGTGCCGGACCGACATGCGCGTCTCAGCCGGTCTTGGGAAGGTGGCGCAGCGCAGGCACCAGCCCCGAGATGCTGAGCAGCCTCACCGCCCGGGCCTCCTGGGCGTTCACCACGACGGCCCGACGCTCAGGCCGGCCGACGACGAAGCTGACCACACAGTCGTCGCAGGCTTCCGAGTCGGCCAGCACACAGCGGTCACAGTCCACCTCGATCGCCTGGCCACTCTCATCACGACAGGGTCCAACATCTCCCGCTGTGGCACCAGCCCAGCCTGTCGTGCTGTCCTTCGCTCGGGCCGAAACCGCCCTGCCACCAAACGCGTGCGCCGATACCATGGCCTCCACCTCCGTCTGCTCGTGCGACCGCGCCCAGGGGCACCTCGGGCGATCGTCGCCGTAATGCCGCCCTCACGGCAGCAACAGCGCCATCATCGCAGGGCGGTATGACGCTAGCCTCCGAGGGTGGGAGCGAGGCTCGCGGCACTGCATGCACTGGAGCCCTCGGCCGCTCGCAACGGCGCCGGGCTGCACGGCTTCGACGGAGTCGCTGCCGACCTGTCCCCCACGGGGGTGCGGTCGGCCCTCCACGCGCTTGGCCGTGGCCCGAAGCTGGACGACGACCACGACGAAGCGGTCCTGGCGGCGGCGGAGCATGCCACGAGGCTGATGTGGGGCCAGATGGAGATCCATCGCACCAATCCCCTGCCCCACATCGGCAACCTGGACCTGTCGGGATACGACCGACCGTACGGACCCGCCGAGCAGCGGATGCAGGCCAAGTTACGGCACTTGGCCGCGTGGCCCGACGCCATCTCCGCCACGTTGGAGTCGCTCGACTCGGTTCCGGCCGTGGTCGCATCCGCCCTTTCGGCATCCGTCGCAGGCCTGGCGGCCGGCCTCGACTCGCTCCGCTGCCAAGGTGACGACTCCGTGGTGACAGGCGCGCTCTCCGCGCACCGGCAGCTCCTGAAGCGGATGGCAGAAATGGCGGCGTCGGGTGACCCCAACCCGTCGATGGGAGCGGCGGCGCTTGCCGAGCTGCTGGGCGCAACCGAGGCGACCGACGTCGACTTGAGCTCGCTCGAGACGCTGGCGGATGCCGAGCAGCACCGGTGGCTGGAGGTTCTGTCCCAGGGCTGCGCTCGGCTGGCGCAGGGCAGGGAGACGAGAGAGACGGTGACGGCGCTGCTGGCGGACCATCCCCCTGCGGGGAACATGAACCTGCTGTACCGCCAGGCGGAGGCTCTCATGGAGGAGGCGGCTCGGTTCACGGTGGAATCCGGCATCCTGCCCGATCTGGGAGGCACCTGTCGCGTCGGGCCTGCGCCACCGTCGATGGGCTGGGCGATGGCGATGATGGCGTGGAACGCTCCGTTCGAGTCCGAGACGGCGGCATGGTACTGGATCAACCCGCCGTCCGAGGACTGGACCGAGCAGGAGAAGCAGGAGTGGATGAGCGTGTTCAGCGCGTCGACACTGCCTGCCATCACGGTGCACGAGGTGACCCCTGGCCACTTCTCGCACGGCCGCTACCTGCGGCGACTCACCAGTGACGTGCGCCGCAGCCTCCACTCGAGCGGCTTCATCGAAGGATGGGCCCACTTCGGCGAGGAAGTCATGCTGGAGCACGGCTTCAGGGACTTCGATCCCCGCTTCGCCATAGGTGTGGCGATCGAAGCGCTTACCAGGGCGACTCGCCTGGAAGTGTCCATCAAAGTGCACCGCGGGGATATGAACCTGAGCCAGGCCGCCCACCGCTTCACCGAGATGGCGATGCTCCAAGGTCCTGCAGCGATGTCCGAAGCGACCCGCTCCACCTACGACCCCACTTACGGCCGGTACACCTGGGGAAAGGACGAGATCCGGAAGCTGCGGGACCGGGCACGGGAGGCGTGGGGGGGCCGCTACAGCGACATAGCGTTCCACTGCAGCTTGCTCGACCTCGGGGCGCCCCCGCTCGGCTTGATGGACACGGCGCTCTCGAAACATCCCGATCGACACGCTGCTTGTTGACCGCCCGCAGAAGTCTGCCTCGACCCCCGGGATGACGGAGCGGGCGTGTCGAGCCGGCGCCAGGTCGGCCCGGGGCAGTCGGGCGGCGAGGAACGCGGCGATATGGTCCGCTCGGGGGGCCGGGTCGTCAGACGAAGCGGCTGCGCAGCTCCTCCAACAAGCGGTCCACCGGAACTCTGACCTGACCGGTGGTATCGCGGTCACGTACGGTCACTGCCGCGTCGTCGAGGCTTTCGAAGTCCACCGTGATCGCGACGGGCGTACCGATCTCGTCCTGGCGTCGATAGCGCTTCCCGATCGACTGGGTGTCGTCGTAGTCGCAGACGTAGTGCTCCTGCAGGGTACGGAGCACTCCCTTTGCGAAGTCCACCAGAGGCTCCTTCCTCGACAGCGGCAGCACGGCGACGGTGTAGGGGGCCAGGCGGTGCGACAGGCGCAATACGGTCCTCTTCTCGCCGGCCACCTCGTCCTCTGCGTAGGCGTCGATCAGGAAGGCCATCATGGCGCGGGTGGCGCCCGCCGCCGGCTCGATCACATAGGGAACGTAGCGCCGGCCTGACGCCTGGTCGAAGTACTCCAGCCGCTCGCCGCTCGCCGTCCCGTGTGCCTTCAGGTCGAAATCGGTCCGGTTCGCGATGCCCTCCAGCTCTCCCCAGCCCCACGGAAAGCTGTACTCGATGTCCGTCGTGGCCGTGGAGTAGTGGGACAGCTCGTCGGCGTCGTGAGGCCGGAGACGAAGATGCGCCTCCTGCATACCCAGTCGGACGTACCACTCGCGGCGCTGATCGATCCAGTGCCGGTGCCAGTGGTCGGCGTCCTCGGGGGGCACGAAGAACTCCAGTTCCATCTGCTCGAACTCCCTGGTCCGGAACACGAAGTTGCCGGGCGTGATCTCGTTCCGGAACGACTTGCCTACCTGGGCGATGCCGAATGGCGGCCGCTTCCGGGTGGTCTGCACGACATTGGCGAAGTTGACGAACATCCCCTGTGCCGTCTCCGGTCGCAGGTAGGCCACGGAGCCCTCCTCGGCCACCGGACCGACGTGGGTCTGGAACATCAGATTGAACGCCCTGGCGTCCGTGAGGTCGGCCGAGCCGCACCGCGGGCAGCGCCCGGAGATCTGGTCGGCCCTCCAGCGCTCCTTGCAGTTCCGGCAGTCCACCATCGGATCGCTGAAGTTCTGCAGGTGCCCCGACGCCTCCCAGATCCGAGGCGACGACAGCACTGCCGCGTCCAGGCCTACGACGTCGTCCCTCGTCTGCACGACCGAGCGCCACCAGGCGTCCTTGACGTTGCGCAGCATCTGCGTGCCGAGCGGCCCGTAGTCGTACGTCGACCGGAAGCCGCCGTAGATACCTGCGGAGGGAAAGACGAAGCCCCGCCTCTTGCACAGACTGACCACTTTCTCCATCAGGTCCGTACCGGGCAGGTCCGTACCGGGCAGGTCCGTACCGGGCGAACGCTGTCCTTCCTCGCCTGCCGCCGACAAGCGTGTCTCGGCTCGACCGGGGCCATCCTGTTCGGCGGCGTAGATCCCTTGTGACATGCCGACCAAGGCTAGCCATTCCCCGACTTCCGCCACGGCTGCGACTTCCGCCACGATCGCGAGTTCCGCCACGGCTGCTGTCCGTCCCCACCCACGCACGCCAACTAGATTCCGCCCGCGCCACCCCTAGGAGCGTGGGTCAGAACCCGCCCCGCCCGATCTCGCCGGTATCAGCGTCGGCGGCCGGTGACGTCGGCTCGAGCGATCTCGATTCGCGATGTCCCCCTCGATGTAGGAGAATGTTCGCTATGGTGGACACCTGCA
>JAJYPS010000115.1 GCA_021795215.1 Actinomycetes bacterium | reverse complement strand
CAGCGCCGGGTGTTCGAGTTGCTGGGCACTGCCGTGCCGATCACGCTGAGGTAGCCAGAACAACCGGCATCGACTTCACGTTTCCCCTGGTGGGAGCAGAATCTCCTACCCAAGGGGGGGTAACTTCGGGGGTTACGCGGCGACCTCCTTGTCCTGCTCGCTGGTGCGCTCGACCATCACCCCCTTTTCGAACTTCGCTCCGGTACGGTCTAGCGCAAAGCACTCATTGACGACCACGGAGACCTGTCTGGGCGTTCAGGGTCGGTGCGGATGGCGGATCTGACACCCTTTGTCAACCCCGAACATCGGTTCGACTGTAAGGGGGCCTTGGTTGTCAGGCCCGATGGCCGGTTCCGGTTGGCGACGTGGACGGCTTCGTCGTAGGCGAAGTTGCGGGTGAGGCAGTGCCAGAGGACCTCGAGCCAGCGGTTCCCGAGCGCTCGCACAGCGGCGTGGTGTCCGTTCCCCTTGGACCGGTGACCGTCGTAGAACTCCCGGGCCCAGGCCGAGCCTCGCTGGCTGCAGAACGCCCACTGCTGCACCGCGTCACGGAGATGGCCGTTGCACGCGAGGCGGTTGGCGACGACGAGCTCGTGCTCGCCGGATCGGCGGCCCCTTCGTGTTGTTCTACCGCGGCCTGCGCACCACTCCGGGCATTGCCGGGGTGCTCATCCAGTTGGAGCCGGTAGTCGCTGCCGGCCTCGCGACCTTGCTGCTGGGCGACCCGCTACGGTCCACGACACTCGTCGGCAGTGTCCTGGTGATCGGGTCCGTCGCCGCATGATATGCCTCCCCACCACCGGCCGCTGTAACATGATCGCCGACAGTCTGGACAGGCCGAGCCTCCTCGAGGAGTAGACGTCCCGCTTGACGGTGCCGTTGCAGCGACGGCTGGTATCCTGCCGGTCTGACCACTCGGAAGTTCGCGGTGTCCTTCCCGGGTGAGGTGCACACGCCCGCTCAACAGGCCGCCGAGGCGGCAGGACTGTCCTTGTCGGCGGGGTTGGCGCGGGCACCACGTCAGGGCGGTGGTCCTTCACCCAGGCGACGGCCTGCTCGCCGTCAGCGCCAGCGCCGAGGATCACCACGTCGTCGAGGACGCCCGCGATCGTGACCAGCTCTTCGCCCACGACGGTCCGGTCGTCGACCACCACCCGGAGCGCCGCTTCCCGTCGTCGGTCATGCTGGATCGAAATGGAGAGTGAGTGAGGAACTTCGCTGATCGACTGGAGGCGATGCTCCTCCCCTTGGTGGTCGTCGTCGGAGCTGTCGGGGTGGTGGCGCCCCACCCGGCCCGGGTCCTCGACCGCGCCGGAGGGATCGAACCTACCCTCGCCCTGCTCGTGTTCGCGACCGGCCTATCCGTGGACGCAGCCTCCCTGTGGGCGGTACGAGCCCGCTGGGCGCGCCTTCTCGTCGTCCTCGCGGTCAGCACCGTCGCCTTGCCCGGGCTGGCGTGGGCGGTCAGCCGCCTGGTATCGGGACCGGCACGCTACGGGATCCTGACGCTCGGCGTCGCGCCGAGCGAGGTCGCCTCGGTAGCATTCGTCGGCGTTGCCGGTGGTGAGACCGCCGTCGCTGCGGCACTCCTCGCCGCCTCCGGCGTGGTCACTGTCATCGACGCCGGGCCAGTGCTGGGGCTGCTGGTCCACGCGCCGACGCTGCACCCACTGGGACTGCTCGCCAATCTCGCCCTGGTTGTCGCCCTACCTCTCGCCGCCGGCAGCGCGCTCCGCCGGATCGCCCGCCCGGGACGGAGGGGCCTCGACCTCGGCCGCCTGGTCGGCACGACGGCGCTGCTCGTGTTGCTTTGGGAGGTGGCCAGCCAGGTTCAACTCCGCTCCGCCTACGCGACGGTAGCTATCGCACTCTGTGTTCTCTTGGCCGGGTCGGCCGGCCTGGGGTGGCTCCTCGCCAGCCAACTCCCCAAGCCGGCACGCCCAGGCGTGCTTCTCCCCGTCGCCATGCGGGACTTCGCTATAGCAGCGGGCATAGCCGATGCGGCTTTCGGTCCCGCCGCCACCGGACCACTCGGCCTGTATGGGCTGCTCGTCCTGCTCTTCGGTGCCACGATCGTCCGACTGGGGACCGCTCGCTGACCCCCGCCGGAAGTGGTCGGCGGTGGCGCAAGTCCCGCTGCCTGATCGGCCGGATTCTCCCGGAGGCACAATCGAGCACAGCGTGGGCAAGCCACGGCCGGCAGACTCGCTGCTCGCCCAGCGCTGGCAGCCCATGAATCATGGCCACGCCGCTGCCGTGGCCGCCGCCCGGTGCCCGCTCCCAGTGGCTGGCGCCCGGTGCCCGTTCCCGGTGGCCGGTGCCCGTTCCCGGTGGCCGCCGCCCGGTGCTCGCTCTCAAGGGGCGAGTGAGCCGCTTCGTTCAAGAGCGGGCGCTCCAAAGCCGAAACCAGGATATGACCGATTCGCTCCGAGCGCCTCGGCGCGCCACCGTTCGGGCAGCCCTTGCCGCAAGCACCATCGCAGCTGCGATTATCCCCACCCTGACCGGCGTTGCCACCGCCGCAGCTCCTCCTTCTCCGCACGCCGCCACGGCCGGCCCGGGAGGGAACCCCGACCCCCACGCAAGCCTGTCCCCGTACTTCGTCGCCACTACTTCTGGCGCCGTATGGAACCTGGGAGGGGCGCCGAGCCTGTCCTCTGCCGTCGCGGGTCCTGGCGACAGGCCGGTCTCGTCCATTGCCGCCGCCGCAGGAGATAGCGGCTACTGGCTGGCCACGTCAAATGGCAACGTGTTCAACTTCGGCAGCGCAAGGTGGTTCGGTTCGCTCGGGGCGCGAACTGCTCCGACACCCGTGGACGGGATCGCTCCCACGAGCTCCGATTCCGGCTACTGGCTCGTCACCAGTGGTGGCAACGTGTTCAACTTCGGCGCTGCGGCCTGGTACGGGTCGGCCGTCGGGAGACCCGCGGGAGGTGCTCCGATCGAGGGGATCGTGCCCAACCGCACGGGCGACGGCTACTGGCTCTTCGCCTCCAACGGATCCGTCTACCCGTTCGGAGCAGCCCGCTGGTACGGCTCCGCCGCCAGCCGTCCCCTCACGTCGGCCGTCGTCGGCCTTACACCGACGCCCGACGGGGGCGGCTACTGGTTGTCGACCGCAGCCGGCAACGTCATACCCTTCGGCGATGCTTCGTTCTACGGCTCGGCCGCTATGACCGTCACGCAGGCTCCCACCTGGTCCACGCCTTCCGGATCTCTCGCCGGAACCGCCGCGCAGCCGTTCGAGAAGCTGGTGCCCACCTCCGACGGGCGCGGCTACTGGCAGCTGACGTCCACCGGTGACTCCTACGCCTACGGGGACGCACGTCCAGGAGCCGCCCCTTCGACCGCCCTCATGTTCGACCCGGTCACCCCAGGTCAGCGGGCGCTTGCTTTCGCCATGGCTCAGCAGGGCAAGCCCTACGTCTGGGGTGCGACAGGGCCGGCCGGGTTCGACTGCTCCGGCCTGACCGAGACATCCTGGGCCAACGCCGGCGTCTACATCCCCCGCGTGGCTGCGGATCAGTACGCTTCCGTCGCCAAGGTGTCCATCTCCTCGCTGGCCCCCGGCGACCTCGTCTTCTGGGCGTCCAATCCAGCCAAGCCGTCCACCATCCAGCACGTCGCCATGTACGTCGGAGGCGGCCACATGGTCAACGCTCCCTACACCGGCACCGTCGTCCGCACCGACTGGATCGGCGGTCCGGGCTTCGTTCCTGCCGCCGCGCGCCCCTGACCAGCGCCCACTGCTCAGCTGATCAGAGGCAGCTCCCGCACCTCGGCCCACGGTCCTCCCCCGCCCACCCTCACCCGGGTGCCCGGCGGTACGGCCCGGCGGACAAAGCCCAGCCCGGCGAACGCTCCCAGGCGTGGGCACCATCCCACCGACGTCAGCACGCCCGCACGGCTCCCGTCTGCCGACAGCTCCTCCCCCGGTGCAACATCCAGCTCCCCCGCCGCATCGAACACCAGGCCCCTCAGCCGGCGCGCCACGTTCGAACCCCGCGAATCGATGCGGGCCACCAGCTCCTGTCCCGTGTAGCAGCCCTTCGTGAAGCTCACGTAACCCGTCACCAGATCCGCCTCCGCTGGTATCACCTCCTCGGACAGCTCCGCTCCGAAGCGGGGCGTGCCCGTCTCGATCCGTAGGGCCTCCGCCGCCTCCACGTCGAACTGCTCGCTCCCCTCCGGAGCTGCCGGAGCCTCCCCCACCAGGTCCACACCCTGCACGCCCTCCCAGTAGGCCGGAAGCACCATGTACCCCCTGGCTCCGTACCCCGTGGTTCCGTCCCCCGAAATGCCCAAGGCGCCACCGTCATCCGACCCCACCACCCCGCTGCCCAGCACGCCGCCGGCCAGCAGTGCGCCGCCGTCCCCTGGGGGACCGCCCCTCAGGGCCACCGCCCTCCAGGGGACCGTCGAGATGTCCAGCCGGCTGCGCAGCTTGAACTTCGTCAGGCGCTCCACCACCGGCGGTCCAGTCCCCGCGTCGCCGTCCAGCACGAACGCGTCCGCGCTCAGTCTCGTCACCCGCAGGGCTGCCACCAGCTTGCCCTTCGGGCTCAGCAACAGCGACTGCACCGAATCCCCGGCACCCATCGGCGCCAGGTCCTGGCTCAACTGCCCCTGCAGGTAGGCGAAGGCGTCAGCCCCCTCGACCCTTACGAAGTCCCGTGCAAGGGCGAACGCCGCCCCGCCAGCCAGTCCCGCCTCGTACCGGCGCTGCCCGACCTCCCCCAACGGTCTCAGCATCCGGCGTTTTCCCGCCGTTCCTGCAGCCTCGGCAGTCCCACTTCGCTCCCCCGCCTGCTCCCCGTTCCCCTCGACCTTGCTCAACCACCACTCCGACCGAACTGCCTGCCGCCCCCTGCTGCTCGCCTCGCCTCCGAAAGCCGCCTTCCCGGTTCCACCGTCGCCAGCAGAGCCGCTGCCTTCCCGATGCACTCCCGGTCCTCCGTCGCCGGATCGCTGTCGGCCACTATCCCGGCGCCGGCCTGGATCGAGGCGACACCGTCCGGCCCGACGAACATGGTCCGGATCGTGATCGCCATATCCATGTCACCGTCGAAGTCCACGTAACCCACCACGCCAGCGTAAGGCCCCCGCCGAGTCGGCTCGTGGTCGTCGATCAGCTCCATCGCCCTCACCTTGGGCGCGCCGGACACCGTCCCTGCCGGCAGGGTCGCCGCCAGCACTTCCACCGGCCCCAGTCCCTCCCGCAGCTCGCCCGACACCTGCGACGTCATGTGCATCACATGGCTGTAACGTTCCAGCGTCATCAGCTCCTCCACCACTTGCGTCCCGTACCGCGCCACTCGTCCCACGTCGTTGCGCGCCAGGTCCACCAGCATCACGTGCTCCGCCCGCTCCTTCGGGTCCTCCGCAAGCTCCGCTGCCAGCCTGCGGTCCTCCGCCTCAGTAGCGCCCCTCCACCTGGTGCCTGCGATCGGCCGGGACACAACCCGCCTTCCCTCCAGCCGCACCAGCGGCTCGGGAGAGGAGCCCACCACACTTATCTCCGGATGCTGTAGGTAGTACATATAAGGGCTCGGGTTCAGCTGTCTCAGCACTCGGTAGCAGTCGAAAGGATCCGCACCCAGAGCGGTGTCGAAACGCTGCGACAGCACTACCTGGAAGATGTCCCCTTCCAGGATCGACTCCTTCGCCGATCTCACTGCATCCTGGAAGCGGTCCGCGCTCATCGTCCGGCGCACACCTTCGGGTAGCAGCCCGGCCTGGCCGCCACGGTCCTCTCCCGTTTCCTTAACGCCGTAGGAGGAGTCCCCGCCTCGCCTCGGGCCGCCGACACCACGAGACGCCGGGGGTTCCACGATCACCGTCTCGTCCGGCAGCACCGGTGACGACAGATCACGCTGCAGCAGGTCCAGCCTGCGGTTGGCCCCTTCCCACGCCCCCAGCGCCGCCCGCTCGTCCCACTCCGGACTCGTCGGCACGTTGTCGATCAGCCACACCCGCTGCCGCCAGTGGTCGAACGCCACCAGCTGGCCGATGATCCACATCAGCGAGTCCGGCAGACCACGGTCGTCCGGCGGCGGCTTCTCCAGCCGCTCCACCTCGCGGACCACCTCGTACCCCAGGTAGCCCACCAAGCCGCCGTGCAGCGGAGGCAGGTCCAGCGACTCAGGCGGACGCAGCGCCCCCAGCACGGCTGCCAGCGTCTCCAGCATCCCCGAGTCCCGCCGGACCGTGCCCCGCTCCTCCAGCACCCGGCCCAACGTCCCCGTCACCGACAGCCGCCCTCCCCGGGAGAGCAGAGTCGCCTGGGGCGACCGGCCGACGAATGAGAACCGGCCCCACCGCTCGTCCCCCTCAACCGATTCGAGCAGAAAGCCCGTCCCCGCGCCCACCACTCGCAAGAACGCACTGACCGGAGTCAGCATGTCCGCCGACAGCTCCCGCCACACCGGCACCAGCGAGTGCTTCCGCGCCCAGCCCCGGAACCGGTGGAACTCCCCTGCCTCACCGTCCTCCGTACCGGCCTGCTCTTGGACCGTTCCGTCCCCCTCCGCCTCGTCCGACCGCCTCGTCACCACTCCGGGCACGCCAGGGCTCTGAAGAAGCATGTCCGCTGCCCCGTGTGGCACGCGCCCCTCCCCTCCTGGTCCACCAGCATCAGCAGCGCGTCGCCGTCACAGTCCACCCGTATCTCCCGCACCCACTGCCGGTCACCGGAAGTCTCGCCTTTGCACCAGTACTCCTGACGGCTGCGGCTCCAGTACCAGGCGCGGCCCGACTGCACCGTCCTGCTCAGCGCCTCGCCGTTCATCCACGCCAACATCAGCACCTCACCCGTCGACCGCTCCGCAGCCACGACCGGCACCAGTCCCTGGTCGTTCCACTTCAGCCCCGCCACCAGTCCCCTGTCGGCCCCCAGCGCCACTGCCGAAAACTCCGTCCCTGCCGGTCCCTCTACTAGAGCGTCCCCGCTGGAAGCGTCTTCCCCAGTCACAGATAGAGCCCCGTACCGTGGTCCATCCGCTCCGACGCCACCGCGTGGATGTCCCTCTCCCGCAGGATCAAGTAGTCGTCTCCCTGAACTTCCACCTCGTAGCGATCCTCGGGGTTGAACAGCACACGGTCACCTGCCTTCACCGTGCGCACGTGAGGCCCTACCGCCACCACCTCCGCCCAGGCCAGACGACGGGACACCGTCGCAGTGGCGGGGATCAGGATCCCCGAGCGCGACCTGCGCTCGCCTTCCATGCCGGGCAGCTGCACCAGCAGCCGGTCGGCCAGCACGCTGATCGGCTGCTTCGCGGTGTCCGGGCTGGAGCTACGCTTCGCTTCGCCTCCGTTGGTCGGCATCACTGTAAGGTACCCGGCTCGGGCCAGGTGGGCGGACCGCAACTCCAGCCGCCTCCAAGGCCGCCTTCGCCTCGCC
>JAJYPS010000114.1 GCA_021795215.1 Actinomycetes bacterium | reverse complement strand
CCCCCGTAGGTCGACGCCGGAGGGCCAACGATCCTCCATCTTCCGCACAGCACCACCTCCTGGAGTGTTCCTACATAACATCTCCTCTCAGTGTTCGTGACGCAACTGCATTGTTACCCCGGCACACGGCGTGGGGCAGTCGAGCGCAAGTCAGCGCGGGAGTGGGCTCTCGACTCCGGACACACGCCAGAGCCAGGCCATGAGCACCACGACCAGAGCGAAATAGGCGACGTTCACCAAGGGACCGCTGACGGGAGCCTGCCAGCCGTTCCGCACGTGGACGAACGGATCGACAGGACCCGCCTCGCCTACCGAGAACCGCCTGTACATAGCGAACAGAGCAGTCATGTCGCAGATGGCCGTCGCGCCCAGCACCACCTTGGCCAGCCGTCGCACGGCCCACCGGCCGAGCGTCACGTCCGTCGTCTGCCCAGGTCCGGGGGCGACCGCAGGACTCGCCCGAGCGACACGCCGCCGGGAGCTCACCGCCGCCGCGGCGACAATCGGCACGGCGACCTCCAGCGGCAGGACGTCCCGGCCCTGCAGGCTGATGCCGTCGGCCCGCGCATGGCTGAAGATCATCAGCGTGGGGACCACCACCCCGAGAGCCAGCACACCCGCCACGGATCGCGCCTGGCGGCGCGGAGAAGCAGCCCATACAAGGAACAGAAGCAACCCCACTAGCCCGATCCATACGTCGTAGAGCGCCGAAGGGAGCTCGGAGTCCACCCAGCCCAGGACGCCGATCATCTGGGACACCATGAACCCCAGGTGCTGGGCCGAGAGAAGCAGCACCTGAGCCACGCTCGCAGAAGGAGGTGGCTTGGGTCCGACCGGAGTTATCGCGACGGCATGGGCCACCACGGTCCAGATGGTGCCCCCGATCCCGGCCGCCACGACCAGCACCATCTGCCGGCGCGCCGCCTTGCTGGCCAGTAGCTGGCGTCGGCGACGGGGCGGAGCAACCGCCACCAGGAACAGACCCAGCACGGCGACCCACAGCGGGGACGCTCCCCTGGTCACGGCCAGCACTGCGGCCGATCCGCCCAGAGCCCGCAACAGCGCCCGGGGAGGCTCGCCAGGCACCTCCCAGACGGCCAGCATCCCGGCGGTCCAAGCAGCGATCGCGGCCGCTATCTCCATGCCGTTCGGGTCGACCGTCCCTTCGAGGAACAGCACCATCGGCGTCATCGCGAGCGCCAGGCCGGCGGCCCAGATCTCCGACCGCCCCCACACCCCGACGCAGGCCACTGCCAGGCCCAACAGCAGCGACTGCACCACCGTGCTCATCACACGCATCAGCCGCACCCCTCCGGCAGTCGTGTCGAACAGGCTGGGCCAGCCGACCAACGCGTAGTAGAGCGGGGGGTAACGGCCGACGTAGGTCTGGAACTTCATCGTGCCGTGCTGGGTCGGGTACCGGCCCGCACATCCGGCAGGCTGGTCGAACTTCCCTATGTAGCACAGGGGCATCGAGGCGCCCAGTGCGAAGCGGACCGGTACCCGCACCTGCGTGACCGCCTCGGGATTGCCGGGCATGTGCGGCCCGAGCAGCTGACCACGCACCAGCGACGCCGCTCGCAGCACGTGGGCCGGCTCGTCAGGCCCACCGAAGATCGGAGTGGCCAGGTTCCAGCACGTCCCCACCAGGAAGAGCAGCACCGCCGAGACCGCCCACAGCGGCAAGAGACGGCGACGGACTCGAACCGGCCGACCGGACTTCCTTCGCGCCACCGTGATCGCCGTGCTGCCGCTCGACGGGGCTGCCCCGGCGGCAGGCGCGTCGCCGGCCGCAGTCTCCACTGCCGCAGGCCCGTCGGCGACCGTAGTACCGACGTCGACGGCCGTTCCGGAACGCGGGTGGTCCGGTCCCGGCAGACCGCGGCTGTCCCGATCTGGGGTGCCGGACATCTCGGAGCGGGAGTAACGCTGCCCGTCATGGCGCGCTCGGCTCGTCCACCTCCGTTTCCCCAGCGCCACCGGCCGAACTTACCACCGGCCACCGGGACACCTCCGGCAGCACCCGGCGACCCGACCACCGGCACCTGGGCACGAGCCGGAGAGAGGTGGTGGTCAGGCGCCGGTCTTTGATCTAGATTCCTGGCACAGTGCACCTGAGCCCACACGAACAGGAGCGCCTGCTCGTACATGTGGCGGCAGGCCTGGCGAAGGAGCGTCGGGCCCGCGGGCTACGTCTCAACTACCCCGAAGCGGTCGCGCTCCTCACGTCGTTCGTGGTCGAGGGAGCGCGTGACGGAGTCGGCGTGGTGGAGCTGTCCCAGAGCGGCCGCCAGGTCCTGAGCAGGGACGACGTGATGGAGGGTGTGGCCGACATGATCGATCAGGTCCAGGTCGAAGCGACCTTCCCAGACGGCACCAAGCTGGTCACGCTTCACCAACCGGTGGTGTGAGAAGTGGGTCCGGTGACTAGGCAGACCGGTGGTTAGGCAGATCAGAGGGTCGGGTGTGCGACGACCGGCTCTGTTGCCTCCGCCGCAGCTCCAGTCGAGCAGCACCGGCCGCAGCTCCAGTCGGCCATGATCCCCGGCGAAGTGACCGGGCCCGACACGCCCGTCGAGGTGAACGTAGGCAAGCCGGTGACCTGCTGCCTGGTGCGCAACGTGGGCGACCGGCCCATCCAAGTGGGCTCGCACTACCACTTCGCAGAGGTGAACCCGTCCCTCGAGCTGGATCGGCCAGCGGCTTGGGGAAAGCGGCTGGACATCCCGGCGGGCACGGCGGTGCGGTTCGAGCCTGGCCTGGAGCGGTCCGTGACGCTGGTGCCGCTGGGCGGCCTTCGCATCGTGACGGGGCTGAGGGGCCTGGCCGGTGGAGAGCTCGACGGTCGGCCGGCGGACGGTGCGCCAGCACCGGGCACCGGAGTGCCTGCAGATGACCTGCCAGGGGGTGAGCGGCCCTGACCAGCATCCCCCGACATCGGTACCGCTTGCTGTACGGACCGACAGAACATGACCGCATACGCCTCGCCGACACGGACCTGTGGATCGAGGTCACCCGGGACCACTGTGCCGGTGGCGACGAGGCGGTGTTCGGCGGCGGCAAGGTCATCAGGGAGTCGATGGGGCAATCTGCTGCCACGAGGGCGTCGGGAACACCGGACCTGGTCGTCACCGGCGCCGTCATTCTGGACCACTGGGGAGTCGAGAAGGCCGACGTGGGCATCCGGGGCGGGCGCATCGTAGCCATCGGCAAGGCGGGGAACCCCGACACGATGGACGGGGTGCATCCCGACCTGGTCATCGGCCCCTCCACCGAGATCCTGTCCGGCAACGGAAAGATCATGACCGCCGGGGCCGTCGACTGCCACGTTCACTTCATCTGCCCTCAGCTGGTGGAGGAGGCTCTGGCCGCAGGCGTCACGACGCTGGTCGGGGGCGGCACAGGACCTGCCGAGGGGTCCAAGGCCACGACGGTCACGCCGGGCGCGTGGTACGTCGAGCGGATGCTCGTGGCGCTCGATCGCTACCCGGTCAACGTGGCTCTGCTGGGCAAGGGCAACACAACCTCGGCTCAGGCGCTCACCGAGCAGCTGGCCGCGGGTGCAGCCGGGTTCAAGCTGCACGAGGACTGGGGCTCCACACCGGCCGCCATCGACGCCTGCCTCGAGGTCGCCGACGCACAGGGGGTTCAGGTGGCGCTGCACTCCGACACGCTCAACGAGGCGGGCTACGTCGAGTCCACCGTCGAGGCCATCGGTTCACGGACGATCCACGCTTACCATACCGAGGGCGCCGGAGGCGGCCACGCGCCGGACATCATCGTGCTGGCCGGCATCCCCAACGTGCTGCCCTCCTCCACCAACCCCACCCGCCCCCACACGGTCAATACCGTCGAGGAGCACCTCGACATGCTGATGGTGTGCCACCACCTGAACCCCGCCGTGGCGGAGGACCTGGCCTTCGCCGAGAGCCGGATTCGGCCGGGCACCATCGCGGCGGAGGACGTGCTTCACGACATGGGCGCTATCTCGATGATCGGATCGGACTCCCAGGCGATGGGCCGCATCGGAGAGGTCGTGCTACGGACTTGGCAGACTGCCCACGTGATGAAACGGCGCAGGGGCGCCCTGGAGGGAGACAGTAGGGCGGACAACAACCGGGCCCGGCGGTACGTGGCCAAGTACACGATCTGCCCCGCGATCGCCCACGGCATGGCGGAACATGTCGGCTCGGTCGAGGTTGGCAAGTTGGCCGACCTGGTGCTCTGGGATCCGGCATTCTTCGGAGTGCGACCACACGTAGTGCTCAAGGGTGGCATGATCGCGTGGGCGGCGATGGGCGACGCGAACGCGTCGATCCCGACGCCACAGCCTGTGCTGGGCCGCCCCATGTTCGGATACGGTGCGGGAGTATCACCCTCCATGACCTTCGTGTCACCCGCCGCCGCGTCTGCCGGCAGCTTGGACGGCCTGGGGCTGGACCACCGGGTGGTGGCGACGGAGGACACCCGGTCCCTCTCCAAGGCGGACATGGTCAACAACGACTCCCTGCCCCGTATCGAAGTCGATCCGGACACCTTCACCGTGACGGTGGACGGCGAGGCGATACGGCCCGAGCCTGCTGCCATGCTGCCCATGGCCCAGCGCTACTTCCTGTTTTGAGCTCCCTTTCCGGGTTCGGGGGCGCCATCCCGCACCACCGGCCGGCGTCCATGACGGCGCTGGCCCTCCTTGCCGACTCCAGGTTCCCCTCGGGTGGCCACGCACACTCCGGTTCCGCGGAGGAGGCAGTCTCCCAGGGATGGATCACCGGCGTTGCCGACCTGGAGCGGTTCCTGCTCCTTCGCATGAGCACGTCCGGAGCGGTGGCCGCAGGGCTGGCAGCGGCTGCCGCCATATGGGCCGGTGCGACGGGCGCGACGGGCGCGACGGGCGCGACGGGTGCGACGGAGGAACATGACCCGATCGACCGCATGGCGGCCTGCCGGGTGCCCGGGTGGCTGGATTGTGAAGCCGACGCCCGGATGGCGGCACCAGCCTCCCGGGCGGCGTCCCGTACTCAGGGCCGGCTCCTGTTGCACACGGCGCGAAGGGTGTGGCCGCGTTCTCGGGCGCTGGAGGTGCTCGACCGCGGCGCGTTCGGCGTACCGTCCACGCCGAGCAGCCCGGTCCGCCCAGACGGCGGGGCCACCGGTGCCGGAGCGCTCGGCGCAGGTGGCCGCTTGAGCCGCAGTGCCCCGCATCACTCGTTGGTTCTCGGGGCCGCCGCTGCAGCGGCCGGCTCGGACGGCCACGGTGCAGCCGTGGCCGCGTTGTACGGCGCCGTCGGGGCCGCGGCGACCGCCGCCCTGCGTCTGTTGGGACTGGACCCCATGGCCGTGACATCCTGCCTGGCGGCGTTGTGCACCGAAATCGACGCTGCCGCAGCAGCCGCCGTCGCCAGCGCCACTATGGCGATTGAACGGAGCGACGGTTCGATCCTTCCCTCCCACGGCTCGATCGAGTTGGACCTGGCCTCCCAGCGTCACGCCCGGAAGGAGATGAAGTTGTTTGCGTCCTGACCAGGAGCGCCGGAACACGGTCGAGGCAGCGGCGAGCCTTCGCAGCAGACCGCTGCGGATCGGGATCGGAGGCCCCGTGGGCAGCGGCAAGACGGCCCTGGTGGCAAGCCTCTGCAGGGAGATGTCGGCGGCAGTGTCCCTCGGAGTCGTGACGAACGACATCTACACGACCGAGGACGCGGACTTCCTGACCCGTGCAGGGGTGCTGCAGCCGAACCGGATCGTCGCCGTGGAGACCGGATGCTGTCCCCACACCGCGATACGGGACGACATCGTGGCGAACCTGGACGCTCTCGCCATGCTGGAGGGGAGCCACCCGGACTTGCAGCTGGAACTTGTGGAGAGTGGCGGGGACAACCTGACTGCGACATTCAGCCGTGGTCTGGTCGACCTGCAGATCTTCGTGGTCGACGTGGCAGGCGGAGACAAGGTGCCTCGCAAGGGCGGGCCGGGTGTGACCACGTCGGACCTTCTCGTGATCAACAAAGTCGACCTGGCTCAGATGGTGGGAGCGGACCTCGGCGTGATGGAGCGCGACGCCAAGCAGCTGCGCGGCCCCCTGCCCGTCGTCATGTGCTCCCTTGTGGACGACCCCGGAGCTGCCGCCGTCAGGGAGTGGGTGGAGCGCCAGCTGTGCCTCGACCATCGGACGGACCGGGAACTTCCTTGACGTACAGCGTTGGCGACGCCACGGTGGCACCGGGCATGAGAGCGGTCGCCCGGGCCCGAGCCGGGCTGAGCGACGACGGTAGCGTCCGGATGCTGGACCTGCGGAGCGAGGTTCCCATCGCTCTCCGGTTCGCCGGATCGTTGCTGACCGTGGTCGGCTCCGGCGGCGGCCCGGTGGGCGGCGACAGTGTGGATCTCGACCTCAGCCTGGAACCCGGCGTTCGACTGGAGGTGACCTCGTCGGCTGCCACGGTCGCGCTCCCGGGTCCGGAGTGGGTCGAAGGAGCCCCGTCCGAGATGTCCGTGACGGTGTCGGTCGGACCCGGTGGGTACCTGGTGTGGAACCCTATGGCCGGAGTGGCAGCGAGCGGCTGCGACCACCGCACGAGCTACCGGGTCCAACTGGCGCCCACGTCCAGCCTGGACTGGTTCGACCGGGTCGCCCTGGGCCGGTTCGGAGAGGCGCCCGGCAAATGGACAACGGCGATGTCGGTCGAGATCGACGGGCGGCCGCTGTACCGGTCCGAGCTGCTGGTGGGCGCAGGCAGCTTCTGCCGCGGTCAGGCTGCGCTGGGATGGGTGAGGATCATCGGCTCGATCCTCATGGTGCGCCCGACGTGGCGTTCACGGCCGCCGCCGTCGACTCCCCTGGACGGGCCGGGCTACATGGGAGAGATCCAGGCACTGGCCGGGCCGGGCATGATCGCCACGGTAATGACGGCAGACCATCCGACCCTCGACGCCGTCCTGGCCAGAGTACAGGCATCGCTGGGCGACTGAGGGCACGGGAGACTGAGGGCACGGGAGACCGAGGGCACAGGACTTGCCCCTGCCCGGTCGGTTCGCTGCAGCACCCGAGCTTCTGCCACACCGATGCCAGCGTCGCCATCTCCTCCGGAGAGATCAAGTCGAAGAAGTGCTCCGTCACCACTTTCCAGTGGGTCGCGTTGGCCGCCTCGAACGCCACGCGGCCCTCCTCCGAAAGGCGCAGTTGCGTGGCCCGAGCGTCGCGGGCGGAGGCCTGCTTCTCCACCAGTCCCCGTTCGGATAGCTGCTCCACCACTCTGGACACCCGGCTGGGACTCAGCAGGCAGGAGGACGCCACGTCGGACACCCGCTCCGGCTCCCGTGCAACCGAGAGCCTGAGCAGCACCTCGAACGACGACACGGTCAGTCCGTGCTCCCGCTCGAGCGCCTGGCCCACCGCTTCCATCAGGCCCCCGTACGCGTAGAGCAAGCCGAACCAGCACGCTTCCTCCACGTTCTTCGACCAACCGGGGTCCTTCGACCAACCGGGGTC
>JAJYPS010000113.1 GCA_021795215.1 Actinomycetes bacterium | reverse complement strand
TGCCAGCCCTTGAACGCCGGAAGCAGAGCAGGATGGGTGTTCAGCACCATGCCGCCGTACCTGTCGAAGAACGGCGGTGCCAGGATCGTGGCGAAGCCAGCCATGACGATAAGATCCACCTCGTGAACCTCGAGGTCCGCCACCAGGCGCCCGGTGTACGCCCCCCGGTCGAAACCCGATCCGAAGTCCTGTCGCTCCACCCTCACCACGGGCACGCCCGCATCGGACGCGATCTGCTCGGCCAGGCAGCGGCGGTCAACCGCCACCACGGCGAGAGGCAGCGCCGCCGACGTGAGAGCGGCCAGGATGCTGCCGCTGCCCGAAGCGAGAACTGCGATCCGCACGACTGGCGACGCTACCAGGGGGCAGCGCCCCCGGGACCCGGCCCGGCCGTGACGAGTCGTCCGGGGCAGGTCGGGTCACGCGGCTACGGCGCCGGCTATCGCCGCGACCATGTCCGCGGCCTGAGTCGGGTCGTCCGCCACCGAGGCGCCGGCCTCGGACAGCGCCTGGCGCTTCGCATCGGCCGTTCCCAGGCCCCCCGACACGATCGCCCCGGCGTGTCCCATCCGGCGCCCGACGGGCGCCGTCAGACCGGCCACGTAGGCCACGACCGGCTTCGTCACATGCGAGCGGATGTACAGCGCCGCCTGCTCCTCCTCCGAACCGCCGATCTCCCCGATCAGCATGACCACTTTCGTGTCGGGGTCCTGCTGGAACGCAGCGAGGCAGTCCGTGAACGAAGTGCCGGGGATGGGGTCGCCACCGATGCCGACGCAGGTGGTCTGGCCTACGCCCCTCTCGGTCAGATCGGACAGGGCCTGGTACGTGAGCGTGCCGGAGCGCGAGACGATCCCTACGGGACCACCGGCGAGCGCTATGTCACCGGAGGTGATGCCCACGTTCGCCTTCCCCGGGGATATGAGCCCGGGACAGTTCGGGCCGATCAGCCGGGTGGCGGGGAACCGACTCTGGAGCGTGGCATGGCAGCGGACCGCGTCGTGGACCGGGATGCCCTCGGTTATGCACACGACGAGGGAGATGCCCGCAGCCGCAGCTTCGACGATGGCATCGGTCGCCCAGCGGGCCGGCACCACCACGAGGCTCGTGTCGGCACCCGTTCGCTCCACGGCGCTCGCCACGCTGCCGAACACCGGTATGCCGTCCACGTCCTGGCCGCCTTTTCCCGGAGTCACCCCGGCCACCACCCGCGTGCCGTAGGCCCGGTTCCTCAAACCGTGGAACCGCCCCTGGGCGCCCGTCAGCCCCTGCACGACCACGACCGAGGTCTCGTCCAGGAAGATGCTCACGCGGTCGCCCCCGCCAGGCGGACCGCAGTGGCGGCTGCCTCGAGCATCGAGGCGCTGACAGTGACCGACGGCCCGGCCTGCTCTGCCAGGATGTGCCGGCCCTCCGCGGAGTTGGTGCCGTCCAGCCGGAGCACTATGGGAGATCGCAGGTCCACTTCGGAAAGCGCCCGGACGATGCCCAGCGCCACCTCGTCGCAGCGTGTGATCCCTCCGAAGATGTTGACCAGTATCGCCCTCACCGCCGGATCGGAGTCGACCAACTGGAGCGCGTCTGACATCACGGCTGCGCTGGCTCCCCCGCCTATGTCCAAGAAGTTGGCGGCGGTGCCCCCCGCCTGAGCCACTACGTCCAGCGTGCTCATTGCCAGTCCCGCTCCGTTGGCAACTATCCCGACCTGCCCCGAGAGGCCGACGTAGTTCAAGCCGTTCCGCTTGGCCCGAAGGTCACGAGGATCCCACTCCAGCTCCGCCGCCATCGCCTCCCATTCGGGGTGGCGGTAGGTGGCGTTGTCGTCCAGGACGACCTTCGCGTCCAGCGCCACGAACGAACCGTCTTCCAGCAGTGCCAGCGGGTTGACCTCCACCATGTAGGCGTCGCCCTCGGTGAAGCATCTGTAGAGAGCCTTCAGGACGCCGTTCAGGCTCCCCACCACGCCCGGACGGTGCAGAACCGCTCCCGAAGCCGCGCCGAGCGCGGCCGCTTCGACTGCCGGCACGCCCGCTCCCGGTTCGAGGGGGACCCGGAGCACCGCATCGGGGTTCGCTGTCGCCACCTGCTCTATCTCCATGCCGCCCGACGACGACAGGATGAGCAGCTCCGACCGGGCTGCCCGGTCGATCGTCAATGCGGCGTAGAGCTCCGCTTCGGGTCTGACGGCCGGCTCCACCAGGACCCGGTCGACCCGGTGCCCCGACAGGTCCATCCCCAGCACCCGCCGTGCAGTGTCCAACGCCTCGCCATCGTGGGAGACGGCCCGTATGCCTCCCGCCTTCCCGCGTCCGCCTACAGGAACCTGCGCTTTGACGACCGCCGGGAAGCCAACCTGGTGGCACACCGCCAGGACATCCCCGGGGGACGAGGCGAGGCCGCCGTCGAGCACCGGCACCCCCCAGCGCCCCATGTACCGCTTGCCCTGGTACTCCAGAAGATCCACGCAGCCCCGTCCTCCATTCGGCAGCCCTCGACCTGCCGCTGCGACGTTACGCCCGCTGCAGCGGCGCCCAGGCCAGCAACAGCGTCTTCTCGCCTCGGGACGGGAACCGGACCACCGCCTCGGCGCGCTCGCCATGTCCCCGCACGTCCAGGACCACGCCCTCGCCCCATTTCGAGTGCACCACGTCGTCGCCTGGGACCAGGCCCAGACGTTCGGCGCCGGTCGTCCGGGCGGGCGACGCGGCGGCGGAGGCACCGTCCCTGTCCCGACGTCGCGACGCTCCCAGCGCCGCTTCCACTACCGAGTCACGCCAGGAGCCTCCGCCGGAGCGGTCCCGGTCCAGCCCGAACGAGCCGTCCACTTTGTGGACCACGTCGGCCGGCAGCTCTGCGAGGAACCGGCTCGGAGGGTTGTACCCGGTGGAGCCCCACAGGTTCCGCCGCCATGCATTCGTCACGAACAGCTTCTCCCTGGCCCTGGTGACCCCCACGTAAGCCAGGCGACGCTCCTCCTCCAGCTCGTCCGGCTCGCCCAGGGAACGCAGGTGGGGGAAGATGCCGTCCTCCATGCCGACGATGAACACGACGGGGAACTCGAGTCCCTTCGCGGTGTGGAGCGTCATGAGCAGGACGGACCCGGCGTCGCCCTCCACCTGGTCCGCGTCGGACACCAGGGCCACGGACTCCAGGAAGCTGGAGAGATCGTCGTACTCCTCGGCCTGGCCGACGAGCTCGGCCAGGTTCTCGAGACGCCCGGCGGCCTCTATCCCCCCCTCCGCCTCCAGCTCGGCCCGGTAGCCGGTGCTCTCCAGCACCGTCTCGGCCAGTCGTGCCGGGGAAGCCGATCCTGCCACCTCCGACAAGCTGTCGACCGTGCCAACGAACGCCCTCACGGCACCCAGAGACCGGCCGGTCACCCCGGCGCTCGCCGCTTCTCTCAGCCCGGCGAAGAACCCCACCCCCTGAGCGGCAGCCCAGGTCCCGATGCGGGCCACAGACGTGTCGCCCACACCCCGGCGCGGAGCAGTCAGCGCCCGCTTGACGCTCACTTCGTCGTCGGGGTTCACGATCGCCCGCATCCACGCCAACAGGTCCTTCACCTCCCTGCGGTCGTAGAAGCGCAGGCCGCCGATCACACGGTACGGGATCGCCCTGCGGATCAGCTCCTCCTCCAACACCCTGCTCTGGGCGTTGGTCCGGTAGAACACAGCCACGTCCGACCAGCCGACGCTCCCCTCCGCGTGCAGCTTGCCGATCCGGTCCGCCACCCATGCCGCCTCGTCGTGCTCGTCTTCGGCGTGGTAGTGACGGATCGGCTCACCTGGCCCCCTGTCCGTCCACAGAGACTTCGCACTTCGTCGAGGATTGTTCGATATCAGGGCGTTGGCGGCGTCCAGGATGGTCTGCGAAGAACGGTAGTTCTGCTCGAGCAGCAACACCCTGGCATCCGGAAAGGCCTTCTCGAAGTCCAGGATGTTGCGGATGTCGGCTCCCCGGAACCTGTACACGCTCTGGTCCGAATCTCCCACGGCGAACACGTTGCGGTGCAGCTTCCCCAGCTCGGTGACCAGGCGAGCCTGGGCCACGTTCGTGTCCTGGTACTCGTCGACGAGCACATGGCCGAACCGCTGCTGGTAGAGGGAGAGCACTTCGGGGTGCTCCTCGAACAGCTCCACCGTTCGGACAAGCAGGTCGTCGAAGTCCATCGAGTTCGCCGCCTTGCAGCGGTCCACGTAGTCGCCGTAGACGTCGGCCACGTGCCGCTCGAAGATGGTCCGGGCTGATGCCGCATACTGCCGTGGCCCCACGAGCTCGTTCTTGGCAGCGCTTATCAGGGCGTGCACGGCGCGCGGTTGGAATCGCTTGGCGTCCAGGCCCCGCTCTCTGATCAGGTAACCGACCAGCCGCTGGGCGTCGGACTGGTCGTAGATGCTGAACGACGGCTTCCACCCGATCTCCTCAGCATGGCTGCGCAGGATGCGCACGCACGCCGAGTGGAACGTGGACACCCACATCCGCGAGGCGACAGGACCGATCAGAGAGGCAATCCTCTCCTTCATCTCCCCCGCCGCCTTGTTGGTGAACGTGATCGCCAGCAGTTCGTAGGGGGAAGCTCCGTGCTCGGCCACCAGATGGGCCATGCGGTGCGTCAGTACCCGCGTCTTGCCCGAACCTGCGCCGGCCACCACCAGAAGGGGGCCGCCGTCGTGCGTGACCGCCTCCACCTGTGCCGGATTCAGCACCGCCAGTAGGTCTCGCGCCGTGGCCGCACCCGCTCTTGCCATCGACCGAATGCTACCGCCGGGCTGCTCTCCGCCGGGGATTGGCCGCATTCAGCTGGCCGGCCGCAGAGCCGACCAGCTGCCGGGCAGATTGCGGAAATCGCCCCGGATCCGGATCACTCCCACTCGATGGTCCCAGGAGGCTTGGAGGTGACGTCGTATGCCACCCGGTTCACACCGGGCACTTCGTTCACCAAACGGGTCGACATGCGTTCGAGAAGCTCCCAGGGCAGGCGCGCCCAGTCGGCAGTCATGGCGTCCTCACTGGTGACGGCCCGGATCACGACCGGGTAAGCGTAGGTGCGCTCGTCACCCATCACCCCCACGGTGCGCACGGCCGGCAGCACGGCGAACGCCTGCCAAAGCTCTCGATCGAGCCCCGCCCTGCGGACCTCGTCCACGACGACCGCGTCCGCAGCCCGCAGGATGTCGGCTCGCTCCCTGGTGACCGTGCCCACTATCCTGACAGCCAGACCGGGGCCGGGGAACGGCTGGCGCCATACGATCTCGTCGGGGAGTCCGAGCTCCTGGCCGACCGCCCGCACCTCGTCCTTGAACAGCGACCGGAGCGGCTCTATCAGCTCGAAGTCCATCCGTTCGGGGAGCCCTCCGACGTTGTGGTGGCTCTTGATCTTGGCTGCGTCCGGAGTCCCCGACTCGATCACGTCCGGATAGAGCGTCCCCTGCACCAGGTACCGGGCGTCGGTCCGCTCGGCCGACACCTCCTCGAAGATCCGGATGAAGGTCTCCCCGACCGCTCGTCGCTTCCGCTCGGGGTCCGACACGTCGTCGAGTGCGGCGAAGAACCGGTCGGCCGCCTTGACATGGACCAGGTCCATCCCGAACTGGCGCCGGAAGGTGTGCTCCACCTGCTCCCCTTCGCCGGCGCGCATCAGTCCCGTGTCCACGAAGACGCAAGTGAGCTGGGAGCCGACCGCCGCGGACACGAGCGCCGCTGCGACCGACGAGTCGACCCCTCCCGAAAGGGCGCACAGAACCCGGTCGGCCCCGACTCTTCGGCGGACGTCGTCCACGGCTTCGGCGATGATCGACGTGTGCGTCCAGTTGGGACGGCACCCGCAGACGTCGTCCAGGAAGTGCTCCAGCACGGCCTGCCCGCCGGGAGTGTGGTGCACCTCCGGATGGAACTGGACTCCGAACATCCGCTTGGCACTGTTCTCCAGTGCCGCAACGGCGGCGCCTGGAGCGTCGGCCACGACGTCGAACCCGCTCGGAGCCTCGCTGATCGAGTCGAAATGGCTCATCCATGCCACACCGTCGGCGGGCAGATGCCGGAGCAGGACCGAAGTGCCGGACCGGCGCAGCGGGGTGCGTCCATACTCGCCCCTGCCGGTCTTCTCCACCCTGCCGCCGAGGGACTGAGCCAGCAGCTGCGCTCCGTAGCAGATGCCGAGCAGTGGGACTCCGGCCTCCCACAAGCCCGGATCGACGCCCGGCGCACCCTCTTCGTGGACCGACTTCGGGCCGCCGGACAGGATGATCCCCCGAGGACGCCGGGCCAGCATGTCGGCCAGCGGCATGTCGTGGGGCACGATCTCGGAGTAGACCCGCGCCTCACGGACCCGGCGGGCGATCAGCTGCGCGTACTGGGCACCGAAGTCGACCACCAGGATGGTGTCGTGACTGCCCGGCACGGGCAGCGAGGCAACCGAGATGGCTCCGCCTAACGCCCCATGCCCACGCCCTGCGACCGCTGCAGGGACTTCCCTTCGGTTTGCAGAGAAGGTGCCACCATCACCTCCGCCTTCTGGAACTCCTTGAGCGTCTCGTAGCCGCACGTCGCCATAGAGGCCCGCAGCGCCCCGAACAGGTTCAGGCCACCGTCGTTCTCGTGGGCGGGACCGAGCAGGACCTCGGCCAGTGTGCCGCGAGTCCTCGTCCGTACCCTTGTCCCCCGGGGCAACGTCGGATGGAACGTCGCCATGCCCCAGTGCCAACCCCTTCCCGGAGCTTCCATAGCCGTGGTCAGAGGCGAGCCCAGCATCACGGCGTCGGCCCCGCACGCGATCGCCTTGGCGACGTCACCTCCCCGTGACATCCCTCCGTCGGCGATCACATGGCAGTACACACCCGTCTCGTCCAAGTGGCGGATACGAGCGCCCGCCGCGTCCGCGATGGCGGTCGCCTGGGGCACGCCGATCCCGAGAACCCCTCGGGTGGTGCAGGCGTTACCGGGCCCGACACCCACCAGCACACCCACCGCCCCCGTCCTCATCAGGTGAAGTGCCGCCTGGTAAGAGGCGCACCCCCCGACGATCACCGGGATCTCGAGCTCACGGATGAACTTCTTCAGGTTGAGAGGCTCGGACGCCTTGGACACGTGCTCCGCAGACACCACCGTGCCCTGGATCACCAGAAGGTCCAGCTCGGCCTCGAGAATGGCGGGCGTGAGCTCGGCCGTCCTCTGCGGCGTCAGCGATGCCGCCGTCACGACACCCGCCTCCTTGATCTCCCGGATCCGGGCGGTCACCAGATCTGCCTTGACCGGTTCGGAGTAGATCTGCTGCATCCTGGCCGTCGCCTTGTCGTCGGCAAGTGACGCGATCTCGTCGTAGATCGGCTCGGGGTCCTCGTAACGCGTCCAGAGACCTTCCAGGTTCAGCACGCCCACACCGCCCAGCCGCCCGAGCTGAATGGCGGTAGCGGGACTGGTCACCGCGTCCATGGCCGATGCCATGAGTGGAAGGTCGAAACGGAACGCGTCGACCTCCCACGAGATGTCGACGTCTTCGGGGTCCCGCGTGCGGCGGCTCGGGACGATGGCGATGTCGTCGAACCCGTAAGCCCTGCGACCCGATTTACCTATGCCTATCTCGATCTCAGCCATACGCCCGCTCGGTCTCCCGTCCATCCGCCCTGCGATCGGTCCTGTGGCGATCCGCCGTAACGGTGTGCCCATACTCGGCCCGTACTCGGCTGGACACCGAACCCGCTTCGGGGCCCCCGACACCGTCTCG
>JAJYPS010000024.1 GCA_021795215.1 Actinomycetes bacterium | reverse complement strand
ATCTGAGCGTCCGGGCGGAGACGTTGACGGCGACGCTCAGCTCGACCCCCTTGCGTCTCCAACCCTGCAACTGCTCCAAGGCGGAGCCGAGCACCATCCTGGTCATGGTGTGGACGAGTCCCGTGTGCTCGGCCACCGGGACGAAGTCGTCCGGAGGCAGCAGGCCGTAGCGGGGATGCGCCCAGCGGACGAGTGCCTCGCAGCCCACTATGCGGCCGGTTCGCAGGTTGGCCACCGGCTGGTAGTAGACGGTGAGACTCCCCTCGTCGATGGCCCGTCGCAGCTCTCCGACCACTGCGAGGCGGCGGGGGCTGTAGTGGTTCTGCTCGGCGGTGTAGACGGCCACGCCCCGATGCTCGTTCTTGGCGACGTACATCGCCACGTCGGCGCAGCGCAGCAGGGTCGAGGCGTCGTCCCCGTCGCCGGGATGGACGGCGACGCCCACGCTTCCGGAGATCTCGATGGGGAGCCCGTCCAGCTCGAACGGCTCGCGAAGAGCCCATCCCAGGCGCTCCGCGAGCTCGACGGCGTCCGAGGCGCCGCCCTCGGCGGGAAGGCACACGGCGAACTCGTCG
This sequence comes from Actinomycetes bacterium, assembly GCA_021795215.1. GTDB lineage: Bacteria > Actinomycetota > Acidimicrobiia > Acidimicrobiales > JAKAOS01 > JAJYPS01. The sequence continues at coordinate 31,847 of JAJYPS010000024.1, read as the reverse complement.
CCTCCCAGCCTCGACACCGTGCCGGCGCCACCGACCGTCCGGCGGAGCCGGACCCCAACTTCGCCCAGGAGAAGGTCTCCGTTGGAGTGTCCAAGCGTGTCGTTGACCTCCTTGAAGCGGTCCAGGTCGATGAGCACGACGGCGAGACCGCTCCCCCAGTGCCCGTCGAGCTGCTGCTGCACCGACTCGAGGAAGGAGGTCCGGTTCATCAGGCCGGTCAGGGGATCGTGCACCGACCTGTACTCCTTGTCCGCCACCTCCTGGCGGAGCACCGCCACGAGCCGGTCGTTCCGCAGGGCGACGCTGGCGTGGTTGGCGAGCGCCTCGAACAGCCGAAGATCCTCTCTGCTGAACGTGGACACGTGGTCGAGGCGATCTGCGACCACGATCACGCCGATCAGCTCCTCTCCACTTCGGACCGGCGTCATCATCAGCTCCCGGGCGCCCCTCCTCTCCAGCTCTGCCACGAGCTGGGGGTCCCGAGTGTGACGGCCTACGAGGAGCGACTGGCCGAACACGACCACTTGTTGGGGAAGGCGGTCGTGCTCTCTCCCCGTGGTCGCCATGCCCGAAGGGCTGCCGGATCGCACGCTGGTGGAGACGGTATGGCCTCCGCTGCCGAAGATGACCAGCTCCGCCCTCTCCGCCCTCAGCAGCTCCGCCGCCCGGGTGAGCAGCGTGTGGGCGACGTTGGCGTCCTCCAGCACCGAGCCGACCTGGCGGGTGAAGTCGTAGAGCGCCTCCAGGTTGGCGTAGCGCTCCCGCAGCGCCGCCTGCCTCCTGTAGCCGACGAAGAACACGGCGACGGGCAGGAGCAGCAGCCACGCTCCCGCAGGGTCCTCGAAGGTGACGAACGCCCCTATGAGGGCGAAGCCGGTGCTGACGAACGCCGGGACCCGGGCCTGCGTCATGAGCAGTGACCTCATCCGTCCGGGGCTGCGTCCGTTGGCGAGCGATATGGCGACCAGCACCGCGGCGTGGGACCACACGTCTGCCCCGAGGGCGGCGGCGAACGCCGCAAGCCATCCTTCCGGCGAGAGCAGGCCTGCCGATCCGAGCACCACGTCGTACACGAGCACGGCCACGCAGGCCTCCGAGAAGGCGAGCACGACGTTGAACAGCAGCTTCAGCGGAGGCTGGCGCCGGGCGACGCCGTAGGCTGCGGTTCCCAGGACGAACGCTGCCACGAGCTGGTCCGGCGAAGCCATGATGAGCCCTGCGACCAGCGGTATCTCCGAGAGGTTCAGGCTCTGGGCGTGCCTGCCCGTGTGAATGTGGAAGTCGCACCGCTGTGCCAGGGCGAACCCGACGGCGAGAGCCCACCAAGGCAGGTGCACAGGAGCGGGATGGGTCCCGAAGTGACGTACCCCGAAGTAGAACAGGGACGCGCCCGCGGCTGCCAGGCCTACGATGAGGCCCCAGAGCGATCTCGCTGGGGAGCCGGCCTCCCCTGTTGTTGTCAGTGGCGTCGGAGGTGCCGATGAGATCAAGCGGACTGTCTCCTGTGCAGTGCCCCGGCAGTGTGTGGTGCCCCGGGGCGCTGCAGTGCCTCGGGACGTCTGGGACGAATACTAACGCATCAGGCGAATGCGGGACGGAACGTGTCCGGCATGGGGGCCGATCGCATGTGGGAAAATCGCTTGCAGTCAGATCGCATGTGGGCGAATGGACCGACAGAGCGAACGGTGCCGAGGTGGCATGGAAGGGTGGTGGCGATTCAGTCGGCCGTCGCCTGCGTTCGGTGCGACGGCAGTCCTGTTCGCCTTCCGACCGCGGAGCTGCCACTGGGTCCGCCTCCGCCTTGCGGGTATGCGGACTTGGCCGATCGGCTCGAAGCCGATGAGCGACGATCGTCCTTCCGGGGCCGACTCGCCGATGATGCTCTGGGACACGGCCAAAGGGGCGAAGATCGCCTTCGAGCCGGGTGCGGTCGTGAAGATCTACACCTGCGGCATCACGCCGTACGACTCGGCGCACGTGGGCCACGGAGCGACGTTCCTGGCTTACGACGTGCTCCAGCGGCGGCTCCGGGACCGCGGTCATATGACGAGGTGTGTCCGCAACGTGACCGACGTGGACGACGACATCCTCAGGCGGTCGCGCGAGTTGGGGGTCCACTATCTGGACCTGGCAGCGGAGGAGATGGCCCGGTTCGACGCCGACATGGCCGCCTTGGAACTGCTGCCGGCGTGGCGGGAGCCTCGGGCGACGTCGGCGATCCCGGACATCCTCGGCTTCGTCGGGGCGGCGGTCGACAAGGGGTTCGCTTACACGGCCGGGGGCGCCGTGTACTTCTCGGTCGGCCGGTTCGACCGGTTCGGGCAGGTGTCGCATCTGGACCGGGAGCAGATGCTGGTCCTGGCCGCCGAGCGCGGAGGGAACCCGGACGACCCTCTCAAGAGGGACCCGCTCGACTTCGTCCTCTGGCAGCCGTCGCTCCCCGGCGAGCCGACGTGGGAGTCCCGATGGGGCCCTGGGCGGCCGGGTTGGCACGTGGAGTGCTCGGCCCTCGCTCTGCGGGAGCTGGGCACCACGGTGGACCTTCACGGTGGCGGGACCGACCTGGTCTTCCCCCACCACGACTGCGAGCTGGCCCAGTCCGAAGCGGTGACCGGAGAGCTGTTCGTGCGTCACTGGATGCACGTGGGTATGGTCCGGCTGGACGGCGAGAAGATGTCGAAGTCGCTCGGGAACCTGGTCTTCATCCACGACCTGCTGAAGGAGTGGGAGCCCGCGGCGGTACGCCTGGCGATCCTGGCCCACCACTACCGGACGTCGTGGGACTTCGGCATGGACCTGCTCGGCACGGCGGCACGGCGGCTGTCGGTCTGGCGCCGTGCCGGGGACGGTCCAGGGGCGCTGGGTGAGGTTCGCCAGGCCCTCGACGACGACCTGGACACCGTCTCGGCACTTGCGGCGATCGACCAGGCGGCCGCAGCGGGTTTGGGGGTGTCCGAAGCGGCGATGCTGCTGGGCGTCCGCCTCGGTTGACCGACGTGGGGCGCCTCAGCCGGCCAGCAGGTGTCTCAGCCGGCCAGCAGGTGTCTCAGCCGGCCAGCAGGTGTCTCAGCCGGCCAGCAGGTGTCTCAGCCGGCCAGCAGGTGTCTCAGCCGGCCAGCAGGTGTCTCAGCCGGCCAGCAGGGACCATACTGCGTCGACGTCCGACAGGTCGGCGAGCACGGCGTCCGCTCCGAGACCGTCCAGGTCGTCCTTGCCGAACGCCCCGGTGGCCACCAGAAGGCACCGTGCGCCCGCTGCCTGGGCGCAGAGCAGGTCGCGGGGAGTGTCTCCGACGACCCAAGTCTGCGCCGGTTCGACGACGGTGTCCCGCAGTTGCCGGAGCCTGGCGAGGGCGACAGGCACAAGACGGGTCCGATCGGCGTCGTCGCTGCCGTAGGCGCCCACTTCCAAGTCGACGAGAAGGTCCAGCTCGAAGGTCTCCAGCTTCACTCGGGCATTGGCGGCGATGTTGCCGGTCAGCACCGTCTGCGCCACGGTCCGACTCGCACGGAAGCGCTCGAGCAGTGTGGCGACGCCCGGGAGGACGTGGCCCCGTGCCGCCATCTCCTGCCGTGCGCTTCTCATCTCCACCTCGAGCCGCTCGAGGACCTCGTCCACCAGATCGTCGAGAGGCTCCGCTCCGAGCGCCCCGAGCCACTCCCGCGCGATCTGAGGGTCGGTCTTGCCGGCCATCGTGACCCGGACGGCAGGTGGTGCGCCCACGACCGAGGCGACCGAGCGCTCGAAAGCCAGGGCTCCCACTCCGTTCGAACGTATGAGCGTCCCGTCTATGTCCCACAGCACGGCGCCGCCCATACGGGAAAGCTAGCCTCGCCGGGATGGGCGACAACTCCGGCATCACCGTCCGCTCGGCGGGCAGGTTGTTCGAGCTGCCGTCTGGCGCAACCGCCGCCGATCTGGCCAGAGCCGGGGGCAAGTCGTGGGCCAGGGCGGTCGCGGCGTCGGTGGAGGGAGCGCCGCGGGACCTGGCCCACGTCCTGTCAGACGGCGACGAGGTGGAGCCGGTCCCGGCGGGAAGCGAGGAGGGGCGCCACGTGCTGCGGCATTCCACCGCCCACGTCCTGGCTCAGGCGGTCCTGGATCTCTGGCCGGGGTCCCACTTCGCCATCGGACCCCCGATAGAGGACGGGTTCTACTACGACTTCGAGCTACCGGGGGGCGAGCGGTTCGTCGAGGAGGACCTCGTGCGGATCGAGGCGAGGATGCGGGAGATCGTGGCGGAGGGGCAGCCGTTCGTCCGCGAGGAGCACGACGTGGCTTCGGGTACGGCCCTGTTCGAGGGGCAGCCGTTCAAGTTGGAGATCATCCGGGCAGCTGCAGGCGGTGACGGGAGTGGGGCAGGTCTCGACGGGGAAGTGGCGCCGGCAGGGGTCGTGAGCGTCTATCGCAACCGGGACGACTTCGCGGACCTGTGCCGCGGCCCTCACGTGCCCTCTACCGCCGTGCTGGGGCACTTCAAGCTGTTGAGGGTGGCGGGGGCGTACTGGCGCGGGGACGAGAAGCGGCCGCAGCTCCAGCGCATCTACGGCACGGCGTGGGAGTCCAAGTCGGCGCTTGCGGAGCATCTGCAGCGACTAGCGGAGGCCGAGGCACGGGACCACAGGCGGCTGGGTGTCGAGCTGGACCTGTTCCACTTCCCTCCGGAGATAGGGAGCGGTCTTCCCGTCTTCCATCCCAGGGGAGGCATGCTCCGCTATCTGATGGAGGAGTTCTCTCGCAAGGCTCACCTGGCTGCCGGTTACGAGCTGGTGTGGACGCCGCATCCGTCGCGGGCGACCCTGTTCGAGACGTCCGGGCATCTGGAGTGGTACGCGGAAGGCATGTACCCGCCCATGGAGATGGAGGGTGCCACCTACTACCTGAAGCCGATGAACTGCCCTATGCACACCTTGATCTACGGCTCCCGGAGCCGGTCGTACCGCGAGCTGCCACTCCGGCTGTTCGAGCTGGGCACGGTCTACCGGTTCGAGCGGTCGGGGGTGCTGCACGGCCTGGCACGGGTGAGGGGCCTCACCCAGGACGACTCGCACATCTTCTGCTCTCCCGATCAGCTCGCCGAGGAGCTGGCACGCCTGCTTCGCTTCGTGCTGGCGATGCTCAGGGCCTTCGGTCTGTCGGACTTCCAGGCCGAGCTGGCCACGCGCAACCCGGAGAAGTTCGTCGGGGAGGTCTCCGAGTGGGAGTTCGCCACAGATGCGCTGCGGCACGCGCTGGAGACGGCGGGCCTGGACTACGTGGTCGGCGAGGCGGAGGCGTCGTTCTATGCACCGAAGATCGACGTCCACCTCCGGGACGCCATAGGCCGTCGCTGGCAGGTGTCGACGCTGCAGGTGGACCTTCAGCTTCCCCAGAGGTTCGACCTGTCCTATGTCGGATCGGACAACGCCCATCACCGGCCCTACATGATCCACCGGGCACTGTTCGGCTCGGTCGAGCGCTTCATGGCGCTGCTGATCGAGCACCATGCAGGGGCGCTGCCGACCTGGTTGTCGCCCGTGCAGGTGCGAGTGCTGGCCGTATCCAGCGACCAGGAGGCTTATGCGGCTTCCGTGGTGGACCGGCTGTCCACGAGTGGTTGGAGAGCGGATACCGCCTCCGCCGACGAGACGCTCGGCGCCCGGGTGCGTCGGGCCAAGATGGAGAAGCTGCCGTGGATCCTGGTCGTCGGCGGCGAGGACGTGGCGGCCGGGACGGTCGGAGTGAACGCGAGGGGGTCCGCCCGCCCGGAGCGGGGCGTCTCACTGGAAGCCTTCCTGGCCACTCTGGAGACCGACGGGAAGCCTCCAGTGGTGGCGGCTTGACCCTGGAGCGGCTGTGGGCGGGCTGGCGGATGCCGTACGTGAGCGGGAGCCCCGCCGCCGGGACCGAAGCCTCGTCCTCCACGGCACCGGCTGCCAGGGCGCCAGAGAGCGGGGTGCCAGAGACCGGGGTGGCGGAGACCGGGGCGCCGGAGAGCGGGGTGCCGGGGGGCGCAGACGCCGGGGGAGGCTGCGTGTTCTGCCGGATATTCGCCAGCGGCCTGCCAGACGACGAGACCTACGTGGTGTGGAGAGGTAGCCACGTGGCGGCTCTGTGCAACGCGTACCCGTACGCGCCCGGCCACGTCATGGTGCTGCCGATTCGCCATCTGGCCGAGCTGTCGGAGCTGTCTCCCGAGGAGTCCGCTCAGATGTGGGAGGCGACGAAGGACGCCGTTGCGGCGTTGCAGCGGGCTTACCGGCCCGGGGGGGTGAACGTGGGGGCGAACCTGGGCAGCGCGGCCGGTGCAGGCGTTCCGGGGCATCTGCACGTTCATGCGGTCCCGCGGTGGGCGGGAGACACGAACTTCATGACGACCGTAGCCGAGACCCGCGTGCTGCCCGAGTCACTGGGAGACAGCTGGGAGCGGCTTCGCTCCGCGTGGGATGGAGACTGACCGAGTCGATGGGCGGCGGTCGGGGCCGGCTGGGCTCGGAACGGGCTCAGGACCGTCCGAGCGGGCTGGGGCCTGTCGAGCGGATCGGCGACGTAAGCCCGCACTTCTGGGAGCGTCAGAGCAGCCAATCGTGCGCTAACGAACGCTTCATCCTGCGTTGGTCGAACGTTGGTTGCCACGCAATGAGGCGTCGGTACGGTCGGTCGCATGAGAAGCCCCGCCCTGCGGACCGCCGCCCTGCGGAACCTCAGCCTGCGGACCGCCGCCCTGCGGACCACTGTCGGGGTAGCGGAGCCCGCCACCGACCCCGAGAGGTACGTCGGCGCCGGAACAGGTGTCGAAGAAGGTGGGGACGGTGGAGCGGAGCGGGGCCTCCTGGAGGCGCCCGGGGAGGACGGTGGTCAGGACGGCTGCCAGGGGAACGGCGTCGACGAACTGTACGGGCCGGCGGGCCTGGCGGTCCCGTCGATCACCGGGCCGGCCGTACTCCTGCGGCACGGGCGGAGCGAGTCGAACGAGTCCGGGCGCTGCGGAGGATGGCAGGATGCTCCGCTGACCCCCGAAGGCGAGCACCAGGCCCGGGAGGCGGCGCTGAACCTGGCCCGTTCGGGTCTGATGCCGGACTCGATACACACGAGCATGCTGACCAGGGCGATCACGACGGCTCAGGTAGTGGCGGACGAACTGGGCGTAGACGAGGACCGGATCGTGCGGACGTGGAGGCTCAACGAGCGCAACGCGGGAGCCCTGGAAGGTCTGACGAGGCAGGAGATGATCGACGGGTTCGGCCGCAAGGAGATGAAGCGGTGGCGGCGCAACTTCGACGTCCGGCCGCCGGCTCTCGACCCGGAAGACCCTCGGCACCCGCTGAACGACCGGCGGTACAGGGGCATCCCGGCAGATGTCCTGCCGGACGGCGAATCGATCCTGGACGCCACCAGGAGGCTGCTTCCGTACTGGCACGGGCCCGTGGCGGCAGACCTGGAGGCGGGGAAGTGCGTGCTGGTGGTGGGCCATGCCCACCTGTTCCGAGGACTACGTGGTCATCTGGAGCAGATGAGCGACGAAGCACTACGAGCGATCCCGGTGGAGAACGGGAGCGCTCAGGCGTACTGGTTCGCGGGCCGCTGCCGGGTCCTGCTGCGGCGGGAGCTGGCGTGCCCTTCGCAGCAAGTGCTGGTGGGGGGTTGAACCCAGCGGTTGAGCGACCGGTCGGCACCGCCGGCCAGACGGTGCGGTCAGTGTTCGGGGCGGGGAGACTGCTAGCGTGGAAGGGTGCTCAACTCCCGTTTCCGGGATGATCTGGACCGGGTGACCACTCCGGTTGGTGCCGCGCTGTCCAGGCTGGGTGTGACCGCGGACCAACTGACGGTGCTGGGTCTGCTGACATCGGCGGCGGCCGGGCTGGCAGTGGGATCCGGCATGAGGTGGTGGGGCGCGCTGCTGGTGGCGGCGTCGGGTCTGCCGGATCTTCTGGACGGTGCGGTGGCCCGGGCGAGTGCCAAGAGCTCCCCTAGGGGCCAGTTCTTCGACTCGGTGGCGGACAGGGTCAGCGACGGGTTGGTGTTCGGCGGAGTGACGTGGTACGTCGGTGTGTCGGCGGGAGCGGTGGCGGCGATCCCCGCGGCGGTGATGGTGCTGTCGATGCTGATCTCGTACGAGAGAGCCAAAGGCGAGGCGCTGGGGTTCACGGCGTCGAACGGCTTGATGGAGAGGGGCGAACGATTCGTCTTCCTGATCGCGGCGCTGCTGGTGCCGGATGGGCTGGTGGCGCTCCTCACCTTGATGCTGGTGTTGACGGCCGTGACGGTCGTCCAGCGTTTCCAGGCGGTATGGCGCCAGGCTTCGGGTGCCGGGCGGGACGAGGTGCCGGGTGGGGCGGACGTGCCGCGGCGAGGGGAAGTGAACGGCAAGGAGGAAGCGGGCTCACGGGAGCCTGCCGCGGCGGCGTGGGCATGGCGTTCCGGCCGGCACGGTCAGAGGCCGTGGCTGCACCGGCCATCCGACGGCGCGGCAGGATGGCGTCCTTGGCGGGAGAGCGCGGCACGGAGCGAGGGTCAGTTGTGGCTGACCACGCGGACGGCGAGGGCTGCGCAAGCGCTGGGTCGCCCAGGAACCGGAGGACGGGCTCGGCCTGGCGGCGGGGTTCGCTCTGTCCCGGCAGCGCGCAGGTCCCTGGGCAGGCGGGCATCGTCGGGCTCCGGTTGGCGGGACGGCTCCGAGAAGAACTGACCTACCTCGCCTATCGGGCCGTGGCCGCAGCCGCCGCCGCGGCTCCCGCCTCCGTGGCGATACGAACGGGCGAGGTGGCAGGGGTGGCGGTCGGCCGGTTGTCCACCGGTCGGAGAGCGGCCGTGGCGGGCAATCTCGCTGTGGTGACGGGCCTGCCGGCGAACGGTGTACCAGGTGCTTCCCTGGTGGACGCGGCGTTCGCCTCCTATGGGAGATATTGGGCGCAGAGCTTCCGCCTGAGCGTGATGGACGCCCGGAAGCTGGGCTCGGTGATGGACGCAGAGGGGCTCGACAATCTGCGAAGTGCTCTTTCCCTGGGCCGCGGGGCCATCCTGGCGCTGCCGCACCTCGGTGACTGGGACACGGGGGCGGCCTGGCTCGCTACGCAGGGGATCCGCACGACGGTGGTGGCGGAAGCTCTGCGGCCCGAGCGCCTCTACCGCTGGTTCTGCCGGGAGCGTGAGCGAAGGGGCATGACCGTGGTGGCCGCCGGTGCGGGAGCGGTCCCGGCGCTGACGGCCGCCCTGCGCCGATCGGAGGTGGTGGGGCTGGTGAGCGACCGGGACCTCGGGGGAAGGGGTGTCCCGGTGAGGTTCTTCGGGTGCACGACGGCCCTGCCGGGAGGACCTGCGGTGCTGTCGCTGAGGTGTGGAGCGCCCATCGTCCCAGCTTCGGTGTACCAGAGCGGCGGCGACCGCTTTCGCTCAGTGATGCTTCCTCGCCTGGAGGCGCCCACGTCGGGGTCGCTGGCGTTTCGGACGGAGGCCTTGACAAAGGAGCTTGCGGCCAGCTTCGAGCGACTGATCGCCGCAGCTCCGGAGCAGTGGCACATGCTGAGCTCCAAGTGGCGATCGGCGGGCCATACGGCAGCCGGGGCGCCCAGTGCGGCTCGGCGTGGGGACGGCGACGACGGCAGCGCAACCGGGACCCGTGCCGAGGGGTCGACGCCGGTGTCGAGACCTGCCGACGACACATGAGTTAGCGTCCGGGCGTGCTGGTGGCTCAGGTGTGCCCCTACAGCCTGTCACCGGTCGGGGGAGTCCAGGAACAGGTGATGGTCCTGACGAGGGCACTGCGGAGATCCGGGCACGACGTGGTGATCATCGCCCCCTGCGACGGCCCTCCCCCCGTCGGCGGGGTTCGGTCGGTGGGGCGCTCCGTGGGAGTGGGTGCCAACGGTTCGGTATCTCCCGTGGCGCTGTGGCCGACCGGGTCCGGTCGCACCGTGCGGGAGCTGGACCTGCTGGCCTGCCGAGGGCTTGACGTGGTGCACATACACGAGCCGCTGACGCCTTCGGTTTCGACTGCGGCGCTCGGATGGAGCGGGGCGCCGAAAGTGGGCACGTTCCACCGGTCCGGCGCAAGCGGCCCCTACCGACTGGCGGCTCGGGCGGCCAGACGGGCCGTGGCCGGGCTGGGAGGCAGCTTCGCGGTGTCTGCCGAGGCGGCCTCCACGGCGGCAGCGGTGTTCGGCTTCGACTGCCCCATCCTGCCAAACGGGATCGACCTGGACGTCTTTTCCGGTGCTTCGCCGGGGGCGCCCCAGGGCGACGACCTTCCGGTGGTGCTGTTCCTGGGCAGGCACGAGCGGCGGAAGGGCCTGCCGGTGCTGTTGGAGGCGTTCGACCAGCTGGAGCGGCAAGGATTCCGAGGCCAGCTGTGGGTCGCCGGCGACGGCCCTCTCACCGGACGGCTGCAGGCCAGGTTCTCTCACCTCCGGCGAGTCGTGTGGCTGGGGCGGGTCGGTGCCCGGCAGAAGGTGCGGGTGCTCCAGTCTGCCGACGTGCTCTGTGCGCCCTCCCTGGGCGGGGAGTCGTTCGGGATCGTGCTCGCAGAGGCGATGGCAGCGGGCACGACAGTCGTGGCCAGCGACATAGCGGGCTACCGCTCGGTTGCCAGATCGGCCGCCGAAGCGGTCCTCGTCCCGCCCGGGCGTGCCGACCTGCTGGCCGACGCCTTGGATGCGGTGACGAAGAGCCCGTCGCTCAGGAGGGAGCTGGCCGATGCCGGGCTGAGAAGGGCCAAGTCACTCTCGATCGAACTGCTGGCGGCAGAGTATGTACGGGCATACGAGTCCGCTGCCCTTGCATGGAGGGGTTGAGCGGCAACCGGGGCGAGCCCGGCGTGGCCGCAGGGGGGGCGGAAGGCCCGGCCCGGGCGCGGCCGCAGGGGGCCGGTATGCCCGGCGCTGCCGGGGGGACTGGTACTGCGTCGCGGGCAAGAGAACGGTGCTCGGGTCCGGCGTACAATTGGTGCCGATGACGCCTCCCGGCACAGTGCAAGGTGGTCGCAGCAGCTCGAGGCTGGTTTCGTGGGAAGGGAGGACGGCAGCCTCGGTGCAACTGGGACGGCGCGCAGCGGTGGTCGGCGTTGCGAGCGGTGCCCGGCTTCCCTCGGACGAGCCGTGGTGGGCCACCGCAGGTTCGGTACCGATGGTGGCAGCCCTGGCTCTTGGGGTGCTGAGCGGTGCGCTGGCCGGTTCGGTGCTGGTCGGTACCTGCGTGGTCGTGATGCTGTGGGCGGCAGGTTGGCTGCTGCTGCGGAGCAGAGTGGACGATCTGTGCCTCTGGTCGCTCGGAGCGACGGCAGCCCCGGAGGGGTCCCAGGCGCGAGCGCGGAACCTGGTCGAGGGGCTGTGCCTTTCGATGGGACTGATGGAGCCAAACCTGTGCGTAGTCGACCAGCCGAGCCCCGTGGTCGGCGCCTTCGGCGGCGGCAGTGGGCCAGGCTACGTCGTGATAAGCAGGGATCTGGAGAGGAGTTGCACCAGGCTGGAGATGGAGGCTCTGCTGGCGCACTGCCTGGCACACCTCCGCCTCGGCCACGGGAGGGCGGCGTCCCAGCGGGCGGCGTCGATCGGGTTGGTGGCTCTGGTGTGGCCGGGAGCACAGGCGGCGGGGCGGAACGGTCGAAGGGCTGCCTACGAGTGGCAGGCGGACCTGCTTGCGGTGGCCACCACCCGTTTTCCCCCGGCGCTGCACTCGGCCCTCTCGGTCCTGGGCGCCTCCCCTGTGGAGGCGACGGGCGAACGGCGGGAAGCGCTGGCCGGTCACTGCCTGTGCAACGGCACCTGTGGAGGAGATGCCGGCCTGGCAGGAAGGATCGAGAGCCTGTCCGACCTTTGACTCCCAGCCGTGACCCGCTCCAGCCGTGACCCGCTCCAGCCGTGACCTGTCCGAGTAGACTTCCCGGGGTGGAGACTTCGCCCGCTTCCGATGCCACTGCCGCCCAGTTCCAGACCGGCACCCTTGCCGTGAAGCGGGGCTTGGCGGAGATGCTCAGGGGCGGCGTCATCATGGACGTCGTGACGTCGGAGCAGGCGAAGATCGCCGAGGACGCGGGAGCGGTGGCGGTGATGGCCTTGGAGCGAGTGCCCTCGGACATCCGGGCCCAGGGTGGCGTAGCGCGGATGACGGACCCTCAGCTGATCGAGGAGATCAAGGCGGCGGTGACCGTTCCGGTCATGGCGAAGGCGAGGATCGGGCACTTCGCCGAAGCGCAGGTGCTCGAAGCGCTGGGCGTGGACTACATCGACGAGAGCGAAGTGCTGACGCCGGCAGACACGCAGAACCACATCGACAAGTGGTCCTTCACGGTTCCGTTCGTGTGCGGGGCGACCAACCTGGGAGAGGCTCTCCGCCGGATAGCCGAGGGCGCGGCGATGATCCGGTCCAAGGGGGAGGCCGGCACGGGCGACGTGGCGGTGGCGGTGACCCACCTGCGCACGGTCCTGGGCCACATGAGGCGACTTACGACGATGGACCGCAGTGAGCTGTATGCGGAGGCGAAGCTGCTGGGTGCTCCGGTGTCGCTGGTGCAGGAGGTCGCGTCCGAGGGCAGGCTGCCTGTCCCCCTGTTCTGTGCGGGAGGTCTGGCCACGCCTGCGGACGCAGCGCTAGTGATGCAGCTGGGGGCGGAGTCGGTGTTCGTCGGGTCCGGCATCTTCAAGAGCTCGGACCCCGCCCGCAGGGCGAGAGCGATAGTCGAGGCGACGACCCACTTCGGGGACCCTGCAGTGGTGGCGAAGGTGAGCACGGGGCTGGGAGAGGCCATGTCGGGACAGAGCGCCGGCGAGGTCGGGGAGCACCTTGCGGAGCGCGGATGGTGAGATCCTGCAGGCGAGGCTCGCCGGGAGCCAGCGCGGAGGTGCCTCCAGGTGCGAGTGGGAGTGCTCGCCCTTCAGGGGAATGTGGAGCGACACCGCACGGTCCTGTCGTCGCTGGGGGCTGAGCCTGTAGAGGTTCGGACGCCTCGGGACCTCGAGGCGGTGGAAGCGCTGGTGCTGCCGGGCGGCGAGTCGACGACGATGTCGATGCTGCTCGAGTCGTCGGGACTGTGGCCCTCCCTTCGCACGGCGGTCAAGGACGGGATGCCGATGCTCGGCACGTGTGCCGGAATGATTCTTCTGGCCGATCGCATTTCCGACGGAAGGCCGGATCAGCAGAGCCTCGGCGCCCTGGACATCGCAGTGAAGCGGAACGGGTTCGGCCGGCAGGCTCAGTCCTTCGAGTGCGACTTGACCCTCGACGTGGCCTCGAGCGTGTCGGGAGAGAGATGGGACGCCGCTGGATCGAATGCGGTATCCGAGGCGGGGAGCGGCACGGGCCCCGACCGGTCGCCCGGCTCAGCGACGACCGTCCGGGCGGTGTTCATTCGGGCGCCGCTGGTGGAGGAGGTCGGACCGGCGGTCGAGGTGCTGGCCCGCTTGCCGGAGGGCTACGGCCCCAACGCCGGCTCACCGGTGCTGTGCCGCCAGGGAGCCGTGCTGGTGTCGTCGTTCCACCCCGAGCTGTCCGGGGAAACGGCGGTGCATCGTCTATTGGTGGGTTCAGCAGACGTCGGTCGCAGATGACCGTCTCACGGAAGAGGTGACATGTCCGGGCATTCCAAGTGGGCCACCACGAAGCACAAGAAGGCGGCCACCGACAAGGCCAGAGGCAAGCTTTTCGCCAAACTCATCCGACAGGTGGAAGTAGCCGCTCGGGAAGGCGGGGGAGACGTCAGCTCCAACGCGAACCTGCGCACGATGTTCGCCAAGGCGCGTGAGGCGTCGGTACCCCTCGACACCATCGAACGAGCGGTGAAGCGGGGAACCGGTGAGCTGGAGGGCGTCCGCTACGAGGCGATCTCCTACGAGGGGTACGCGGCATGTGGTGTTGCGGTGATAGTCGAATGCCTGACGGACAACCGGAACCGCACCGGCGCCGAAGTGCGGAGCCTGTTCAGCCGGAACGGAGGTTCGATGTCCGAACCGGGAGCGGTGTCGTGGCAGTTCGAGCGCAAGGGTGTCCTGCTGCTGGATCGGTCTGCCGACGAGGACGAGCTGACCCTGGCGGTGGCCGACGCGGGAGGGGAGGACCTCGCGGACCACGGAGACTCCTGGCAGGTGGTGTGCTCTCCGTCGGACTTGGCGTCGGTCCGTTCGGCGCTGGAAACGGCGGGCATGAAGGTCGAGTCGGCTGAGCTCGCCATGATGCCCACCACGTCGGTGCTGCTCGAGACGGAGACCGATGCCCGCAAGGTGCTACGGCTCGTGGAAGCGCTGGAGGATCACGACGACGTCCAGTCGGTGTGGTCCAACTTCGACATTCCCGACGCGGTGCTGGAGACGGTAGGCGCCTGAACCGGCGGAACCGGATCGAGAAGTGGAGATCGGGCTGCCGCTAATCCGCCGTTCCCGTCGGTCTTTGGGATAGCTTCGAACTGGTGTTCGCCACACTCTCAACCGCCGACCGTTCCCGTAGCTTGCGGGTGCTCGGGATCGACCCCGGCGTGTCGCGCTGCGGCTACGGGTGCGTCGAGCGGAAAGGGGCCGGTCTTGCTGCGGTCTGCGCCGGGGTGATCACGACCGATCCGGCCGAGCGGCTCGAACGGAGGCTGGCGGAGCTGTCGGCCGAGCTGCGCACGCTGATCGCGGAGCTGTCTCCGGACCTGGTCGCGGTGGAACGGGTGCTGTTCCAGGTGAACGCCAGGACGGCCATGTCGGTCGGGCAGGCGGCGGGCCTGGCACTGGTGGCTGCGGCCGAAGCGGGCCTGGTGGTGACGACTTACAGCGCCAACGAGGTGAAGCAGGCTGTAACCGGCTGGGGCGGCGCAGGCAAGGCCGACGTTCAGCGGATGGTGGCGGTGCTGCTGGCACTGCCGTCGCCTCCCCGGCCGCCGGATGCGGCAGACGCACTGGCTCTGGCCATCTGCCACGCACAGGTGGGGCCGAGCCGGCAACGGGTAAGTGAAGCCCAGCGGACCGGGCAACCGGACGCCGTTCGATCCGACGCCTGCTCCGCCGGACAAGTGCCGCCGTCACACGGCGAACCTGCCAGGGAGCCGCTTCCTTGATCGGCTCCCTGCGCGGCGAAGTGATCGAAGTCTGGGACGGAGGGGTCCTGTTGGAGGTGGGAGGTGTCGGCTACCGGCTGCTCATGCCCGCGGCAGACGTGGGTCGGTGCCGCCCGGGCGAGGGGATGTTCGCCCACGTGCACACCCACGTCCGGGAGGACGCGCTGATCCTCTACGGCTTCGCCGAAAGGGACGCCCTGGTGTCCTTCGAGGCTCTCCTGGGTGCCCACGGCGTCGGGCCTGCACTGGCTCTGGCCATCCTGTCCGTCCACACGCCGGCGTCTCTGCGGACGGCGGTGTCGAGTGGAGATGCTTCCGCTCTGACGGCGGTGCCCGGCGTGGGCTCCAAGACAGCCGCCCGGCTGCTGCTGGAGCTGGAGTCGAGGTTGGGCCCGGACTCTGGTGCGACGGGGTCCGGACGGATCGCTCCGGGCGGCCGTGCCGGGATGGGTCTAAGGTCCGAAGTAGGCGCGGCGCTGTCGGGGCTGGGGTACGGGCCGGAGGAGGTCCGAGCGGCCACCATGCGCCTTCCCGACGAAGGATCGGTCGAAGAGCTGTTGCGCATGGCACTCAAGGAGATCTCGAGTGCCGGTGGATGAGCGCTGCTCCACCGGGGCCGGCAGGGCGGCGCTGACTTTCCGATGAGCCCGCGCCAGGAGACGGTTCGAAACGGTGCGCCCAGCCACGACGGCGGGAGCGGCGGCGCGGCCCCGAACCGTCCGGTGAAGGCCGAGGCCGATCCTCGGGACGAGGTGGAGGACCAGGGTCTGAGGCCGCAGCGGCTGGAGGAGTTCGTCGGGCAAGCGGAGTTGAAGGACCATTTGGGGATAGTGCTCGGAGCGGCCCGCAAGAGGCGCCAGCCGGCGGACCACCTGTTGTTCGTCGGGCCACCGGGCCTGGGCAAGACGACGCTGGCGGGGATAGTTGCGAAGGAGATGGGAGTAGGACTGAGAGTGACGTCCGGTCCGGCGCTGGTACGCGGGGGCGACCTGGCGGCGCAGTTGAACGACCTCCAGGAGGGCGACGTGCTGTTCGTGGACGAGATCCACCGGATGCCACGCCCGGTGGAGGAGGTGCTGTACCCGGCGATGGAGGACTTCGAGCTGGACATCCTGCTGGGCAAGGGACCGACGGCTCGCTCCATCCGCCTGCCGCTGCCCCGCTTCACCCTGGTCGGGGCGACTACCAGGACGGGGCTTCTCAGCGCCCCCCTCCGGGACCGCTTCGGGTTCGTGGCGAGGCTCGACTACTACGACGACACCGACTTGGAGCAGATCGTCGTCCGAGCGGCCGGGATCCTGGACATAGACGTCGACGGGGACGGCGCTTCGGAGATCGCCCGGCGCTCCCGAGGCACGCCTCGGATCGCAAATCGCCTGCTGCGCAGGGTCAGGGACTATGCCGAGGTACGGGGCGACGGTCGTATCAGCGGAACCGTGGCCGCAGAGGGCCTGACGCTTTTCGGAGTGGACCGCATAGGGCTCGACAAGGTCGACAGGGCGATTCTCGACGCAGTGTGCGTCCGCTTCGCCGGGAGACCGGTCGGTCTGTCGACTCTGGCCACGGCGGTCGGGGAGGAAGCCGGGACGGTGGAGGACGTGTACGAACCGTTCCTGCTGCAGCAGGGCCTGCTGCAGCGGACACCCCGCGGCCGGGTGCCGGCCCCGGCAGCCTGGCACCACCTCGGTCTGCCCCAGCCACCGACCCAGGCGAGGCTGATCTGAACGACGGCCGAGTGAACCGTGCCGGTGCAGACCGGCTTGAACGGGGCAAAGGGTGACCGTGCGCTAGCCTGGAGCGGTTGCCGGGGCCCAAAGGCGGCCTCGCCGGGAGTGACATTGACTATCGTTTCACTGCTCGCCGTCGCCAAGGCTGCGCCAAAGGCGGGGGGAAGCAGCCTTTTCTACATCCTCATCGGCGGCGTGGTGCTGATGTACGTCGTGCTGGTGCGGCCGCAGCGTCAGCGGGCGCAGCGCCAGCAGAAGGCGATGAAGGAGATCGACGTGGGTGACGAGGTAGTCACGGCTGGCGGGATAGTCGGCCGTGTGACGTCGATGGAAGGCGACCGAGTATGGCTGGAGCTCGACGCAGGCGTCGTGGTCGAGTTCCTGCGCCAGGCCGTGGCCAGGAAGGTGGAACCGGTGGCCGGCGACTCGTCCGACAGCCCTTCGGACGTCGCTGGTCGCAAGGTCGTCGGCCACGACTCCACCGATGGCGATCTCCCCGATTCCGGTGTCCCCGACGTGGACCTCGCCGATCACCACGACTCCGCCAGTGTCGGTGTCCCCGACGTGGACCTCGCCGATCACCACGACTCCGCCAGTGTGGATGTCCCCGATCACCATGTCCCGGACGTGGAGTACCACCCTGCTGACGCTGTGGCGGACCCGGAGGTCGAGGATCCCCCGCCGGGTGGGCGTTCGGGCAGCACGGCACTTCGGGATTGGGACGGTCAGGTGCCCGATCCGGACAGGCCCCGCCCTGTCGGTCGAGACGACGAAGGCCCGTCGTCTTGAAGCGAGGCCACCTGCTGTCCGTGCTCCTGACGGTGCTGGTGTCGTTCGGGGCGCTCGGCGCTGTGCTGATCGCCCACTACTCGCCACTGCTGGGACTGGACCTCCAGGGCGGAGTGTCGGTGGTCTACCGGCCGGCCCACAAGGTCGACTCCGCGACGATGAACGAGACCATCAACATCATCCGGAACAGGGTGGACGCTCTCGGGGTGGCTCAGCCGTACATCGGCGCGCAGGGAGGCAACGTCGTCGTCCAGCTGCCCGGCGTGAAGAACAGGGCCAGGGCGCTGTCGGTCATAGGCCAGACGGCGCAGCTGTTCTTCCGGCCGGTGACGTGCCCGCCGCCCGCGCCGTCCGGCAGCTCGTCGGGGCTCCTGCCTTCCGGCCCGGTGGCGAAGCCGGGCCAGGCGGCCCCGGTCCTCAAGGGCGCCCCGCCGGCGTGCAGCTCCACGGTCAACTTCGCGAACGTGCCCAGCACGCCCGCTTCGCTCGACGTGCCGTCCAAGCCGGTGCTGCTGCCGCTGAAGGACCCGACTACGGGCAAGGTGATCGGCCGCTACGAGCTGGGCCCGGCACAGCTGTCCGGCAACGCGCTGCGGACGGCGACGGCACAGCTGAACCCGGGCACCGGCCAGTGGGTGGTCAACTTCGCGCTCACGAGCGCAGGGGCGCCGAAGTGGGACGCGATCGCCAAGCAGGACTACCAGAAGCAGTTGGGGATAGTGCTGGACGGGGTGGTGGTGTCGGCACCGACGATCACGTCGACCAACTTCGGCGGCCAGGGCCAGATCACGGGGTCGTTCACCGCGTCCCAGGCCCGGAACCTGGCACTGGTTCTTCGCTACGGCGCTCTTCCGGTCCAGCTGGACCAGCAGACGGTCCAGTCGGTGTCTCCCACGCTGGGCGCGGCGGCGCTGCAGGCGGGCGTCGTGGCCGGGCTGGCCGGCTTGGCTCTGGTCATGGCCTACACGATCTTCTACTACCGCGGGCTGGGTGTCGTGGTGGTGGCCGGACTGACGACCACTGCAGCGCTGTTGTACGCCATCATCTCGCTGCTCAGCCAGACGAGCGGTCTCGCGCTCGACCTTTCCGGGGTGACCGGGCTGATCGTCAGCGTCGGTGTGACCGTGGACTCCTACATCGTCTACTTCGAGAGGCTGAAGGACGAGGTGAGGGCGGGTAACTCGATCCGGGTGAGCGTGGACCGCAGCTTCAGGCGGGCGTTCAGGACGGTCGTGGCTGCCGACCTGGTGTCGCTCATCGGAGCGGCCGTGCTCTACCTGCTGTCCATCGGCCAGGTCAAGGGTTTCGCCTTCTTCCTCGGAATGTCGACCATGCTCGACGTGATCACGGCCTGGGTGTTCACCAGGCCGCTCGTGATAATGCTGGGGCGCAACAGGGTGTTCCGTGACGCTCCCTGGCTCGGGGTCGCGAGGGGCCTGGGGGCGCCTCCGGCCGTTCCGGTGGGAGGCCAGACATGAGCGCATCACCAGCCGTGCGAAAGGGCGCAGAGCCCGCCTCCGCTCAGCCGCGGAGATCGACGCTCTCGAAGCTGTACCGGGGCGAGACGGCGTTCGACTTCGTCGGCAAGAGACGGCGGTGGCTCGCGCTGTCGGCAGTGGTCATCGTGATCGGGCTGGCCTCGCTCGGCATACGGGGGCTCAACTTCGGCATCGAGTTCGTCGGCGGGACGGCTTGGCAGGTGCAGACGCCGACGGTCTCGGTCGCCCAGGCCCGCAGCGCGATAAGGCCGTTCGGCCTCGGCAGTGCGACGATCGAGACGCTCGGAGGCGGCGCGCACCGCACCCTGCAGGTGCAGGACAAGCTCAGTGGCGTGGCGGCGGGTCCGCCGGCTGCGGTCAAGTCCGAGGTGTCGGCGGCGCTGGCTCGCCTGGCGCACGTGCCCACTTCGGCGGTCAGCATCAGCGACGTGGGACCCACCTGGGGAGGCGCTATCACCGATCGTGCGCTCGAAGCCCTGGCGGTGTTCTTCGTCGCCATAGGTGCGTACATAGCGTTCCGGTTCGAGTGGAAGATGGCGGTGGCAGCGCTGGTGGCGGTCCTGCACGACCTGGTCGTGACCGTGGGCGTCTACTCGCTGTCGGGATTCCAGGTGACCCCTTCGACCGTCGTGGCGGTGCTCACCATCCTCGGCTACTCGCTGTACGACACGATCGTGGTCTTCGACCGGGTGCTGGAGAACAGCAGGGACCTGGCGGTCCACGGTCGCATGACGTACTCCGACACGGTCAACCTCTCGATGAACCAGGTGCTGATGAGGTCCATCAACACTTCGGTCGTGGCCATACTGCCGATCCTGTCGGTCCTGGTGATCGGGGCACAGCTGCTGGGCGCCACTACCCTGCAGAACTTCGGCCTGGCTCTCTTCATCGGCCTGACCACCGGCGCGTACTCGTCGATCTTCATAGCGTCGCCGCTGCTGGCGGCGCTCAAGGAGCGTGAGCCGCGGTACCGGGTGTTGAGGCAGAAACTGGAGTCCAAGGGTCGGGGCGGCGTGCTTCTGAGCCCCGCGGCGGCCGCCGCCGCTCGGGCGGGAACGGGGGCGCCCGTAGGGCAGCGGCGCTCGGGGGCTGCGTCCGTGGTCCCCTCCCCGGACGGTAGGCAGGACATGGTCGAGGCCGGCGTGGGGGCCAGAGGGGAGCAGCAGGTGGACGGCTCGAGAGCGGTCGCCCACAGGCCTCCGGCCACGTCGCGGCGAGCGGCTCCTCGCTCCAAGGGACGTCGCCGCCGTTCTTGAGCAGACAACGGAGAAGTCACTCGATGAAGCCCCGCTTCCGGTAGCGTAAAGGTATGCTCCGCACCTGCTCTTCCGGATGGGTCGAGAGTCGGCGGGGCTCGTTCGTGCCCAGCCCTCGGGGCGCCCGCGGGACGAAGAGCGGGACCAAGAGGTAGTGGCACCGGTGTGGGCGAAGCTGGTGAGGGACGTTCCGGACTTTCCCTCTCCAGGGATCATGTTCCGAGACATCACGCCAGTGCTGGCCGACGCCGATGCGTTCGCCACCGTGACTTCTGCGATAGCGGACCGCTTCGTGGAGAAACAGGTGGACCTGGTGGTCGGGGTGGAGGCCCGAGGTTTCATACTGGCGGCTCCCGTGGCGCTGAGGCTGGGGGCCGGCTTCATTCCGGCGAGGAAGCCGGGGAAGCTGCCGTGGACGGTGAAGAGCAGAGCGTACGACCTCGAGTACGGAACGGCGGCACTGGAGATGCACGGCGACGCGATACAGCCGGGGGACTCGGTGCTGATCGTGGACGACGTCCTGGCGACGGGCGGTACGGCCGCCGCGGCCGTAGCTCTGGTGGAGGACCTGGGTGGGTCGGTCGCCGGTCTCGGGTTCCTGCTGGAGCTGGGGTTCCTGGGAGGTCGGCGGCAGTTGGACGGCAGGGACGTGCTGTCGCTCGAGACGGTGCGGTAGGGGACCGTCATGAAAGCGCCCCCCGCCGCCGGGACCGAACGCCGCCGGATGCACTGGCGCAAGCACGACGGCCTGGTGGTGGACGTGCTGCAGCCGGTTGTCGACGCGTTGAGGGACAACGACCCGAGGGCGGACGTGGCGCTGGTCCGGCGAGCTTACGAGGTCGCAGAAGTCGCCCACCGGGGCCAGGTGCGCAACTCCGGCGAGCCGTTCATCAGCCACCCGTTGTCCGTGGCGGTCGTGGTGGCGGGAATCGGTCTCGACTCGGCGTCCGTGGCGGCGGCGCTGCTGCACGACTCGGTGGAGGACACGGGTCTCAGCCTCGAAGAGATAGAGAGCGGGTTCGGCCCCGAGATCGCCAGGCTGGTCGACGGGCTGACGAAGCTGGAGAGGATCCACTTCGACTCCAAAGAGGCGCAGCAGGCCGCCACCATGCGGAAGATGCTGATCGCAATGGCCCAGGACTGGCGGGTGCTGGTCATAAAGCTGGCAGACCGGCTCCACAACATGCGGACGATCGCCGGGATGCCCCAGTGGAAGCAGCGGCGCACGGCCCAGGAGACGCTGGAGATCTATGCCCCCCTGGCCCACCGGCTCGGGGTGGGGGAGATCCGCTGGCAGCTCGAAGACCTGGCCTTCGCCACGCTGCACCCTAAACGTTATGCGGAGATAGAGCAGATGGTGGCCACGCGGGCACCGGAGCGGGACCTTTACCTGACTCAGGTTCTCGACTCGCTTCGGGAGCGCCTGGCCGACTTCGGGATAAAAGCGGACATCAAGGGGCGACCGAAGCACCTCTGGAGCATCTACGAGAAGATGGTGGTCAAGAACAAGGAGTTCAACGAGATCTACGACCTCCTCGGCGTCCGGATACTGGTGGAGTCGGACAAGGACTGCTGGGCGGCCCTGGGCTGCGTCCACTCGTTGTGGCGGCCGGCGCAGGGAAGGTTCAAGGACTACATCAACAGCCCGAAGTTCAACCTCTACCAGAGCCTTCACACGACCGTGGCGGGGCCCCAGGGCAAGGCGCTGGAGGTGCAGATCCGGACCCGCGAGATGCACCAGCGTGCCGAGTACGGGATAGCGGCCCACTGGGGCTACAAAGAGGGCTCGTCCGCCGGTGTGGCAGGGGAGAGCGCGTGGCTGAACCGGATCGTGGACCTGCAGGCGGACGCGATGGGGCCGGTGGAGTTCCTGGAGGCACTGAAGGGCGACCTCCAACTGGACGAGGTGTACGTGTTCACGCCCAAGGGCAAGGTCGTGACCCTGCCCAGCGGAGCTACGCCGGTTGACTTCGCCTACTCGATCCACACCGAGGTGGGCCACCGCTGCATCGGCGCCCGTGTGAACGGGCGGCTGGCCCCGCTCGACTCGAAGCTGCACTCGGGCGACTCGGTCGAGATAATCACGTCGAAAGTCGCCACGGCGGGGCCCAGTCGGGACTGGCTGAAGATCGTGGCGACGCCTAGGGCGCGGAACAAGATCCGCCAGTGGTTCTCCCGGGAGAGGCGGGAGGACGCGATCGAGACCGGCCGGGACGAGCTGGTCCGGGCTCTGCGGCGGGAGGGCCTTCCGACCCAGAAGCTCTCGGGGGGACCGGTGCTGCAGGAGGCGGCGGAGCACTTCCACTTCGGCGACCTGGACAGCTTCTTCGCCGCCATCGGAGAAGGGCACGTGTCGGCTCGGGGCATCGCCCAGCGGCTCGCCCGGGACTTGCGGGAGCAGGCCGAGGAGCAGTTGCCCGCCACCGTCACCACCCGGAGGCCCTCCCAGGGCCGCGGCTCTCCGGGTGTCTACGTGGAGGGCCTGGACGACATGATGGTCCGGCTGTCGCGGTGCTGCATGCCCGTGCCGGGGGATCAGATTGTCGGCTTCGTGACTCGGGGCAGGGGAGTGTCGGTTCACCGGGCCGACTGCTCCAACGCCCTGTCGCTGTCGAGCGCTACCCGTGAGCGGCTGATCGACGTCGAGTGGCATCACGAGACGACCGGTGTGTTCACCGCTTCGGTGGAGGTCAAGGCACTCGACCGCTCCCGGCTCCTGGCGGATGTCAGCCGGGTGCTCTCCGAGCACCACCTGAACATCCTCTCCAGCTCGTCGCACACCGCGTCGGACAGGATCAGCAGGATGCGATTCGAGGTCGAGCTTGCCGATCCGGGGCACCTGGAGTCGGTGATCGGGTCGCTCCGCAGCCTCGACAGCGTCTACGACGCCTACAGGCTGCTGCCCGGCCGGTCCTGAGCGCCCGGAGAACCTGCCCCCTCCGATGGTGCGGCCCCGGAGAGCGCCCCCTCGATGACGGGCGGGCTCTCCATGTCGCTTCGGGCAGCCGTTGGAGGCTTTAGGGTGGCCGTTCGTGCCGGACAGCCCGCCAAGCCCGGATAGTGCCGCCTCAGAGGATCGTTCACGGGAAGCGTTCGCGGCGCCGACGGGCACCCACGACGTGCTTCCTCCGGAGTCAGCCGAGTGGGAGCACCTGATCGGGCGGTTCTCTGCGCTTGCCGCCCGCGCCGGCTACGGCCTCTACCTCGGTCCTCTGTTCGAGGACCTGGCGGTGTTCGTGCGAGGCGTGGGACAGCACACCGACGTGGTGACCAAGGAGATGTACGAGCTGGTGGACAAAGGAGGTCGGCGCCTGGCGCTCCGTCCGGAGGTGACGGCGCAGGTGGCGAGGGCTTTCGTGCAGCACCGCCCGACCGTTCCCTGGAAGGTGCGCTACTGGGGTCCCCAGTTCCGCTACGAACGGCCCCAGGCAGGCCGCTACCGTCAGTTCCACCAGCTCGGGGTGGAGGCACTGGGCAGCGAGGACCCCGAGTTGGACGTGGAAGTGATCGCGCTGGCCTGGGACGTCTGTGCCGACTTGGGGCTGGCCAGTGTGCAGCTGGCGGTCAACTCACTTGGGGACGCCACCTGCCGCCCCCCGTACAGGGACATGCTGGCGGGATACATCGAGAGCAGGTCGGGAGAGCTGTGCGCCGAGCATGTCGAGCGGTGGAAGGCCAACCCGCTGAGGGTGCTCGACTGCAAGAGGGACGCCTGTCGTAGAGCGACCGAGGATGCCCCTGCACAGGTGGACCACCTGTGCGAACCGTGCCGGCTTCACTGGCAGCAGGTCCTGGAGGGACTGGACGACCTGTCCATCCCCCATGAGGTCCGTCCTCGTCTGGTCAGGGGACTCGACTACTACACCCGAACCACGTTCGAGCTGTCCGCGGTGAACCTGGCCAGCGCTCAGGACGCAGTGGGCGGGGGTGGCCGCTACGACGGGCTGGTGGAGGCGCTCGGGGGGCCGGCCACTCCGGGCATCGGCTTCAGCATGGGACTGGAGCGGTTGATGCTGGCGTTACGGGCCGAGCGAGACGCGAAAGGGGAAGCGACGCCCGTTCCGGTGCTGGACGCCTTCGTGGTCGACCTCGCGAACGGCGCCGCGGGCCGCCGCATCGTGCGGAACCTCCGGACCGCCGGCCTGTCCGCCGACCGGTCGTTCGGCAAGCGCTCCGCCAAGGCACAGTTCAAAGCAGCAGACCGTTCGGGCGCGGCGGTGGCGGTGATAGTGGGCCCCGCGGAGCAGGAGAAGGGCACCGTCAGCCTGCGCCCGCTTCGTGCCTGCCGCGAGGAGCGGACGAGCGTGGCCGGCCCGACCCGCCCCGGTTCCTTGTCGCCGGGTGCCGAGCGGAGCGGCCCGCCGCCGGGTGCCGAGCGGAGCGGCCCGCCGCCGGGTGCCGAGGCATCCGCTCAGGTGATGGTGCCGCTGGCCGAAGCAGCCGAGAGGATATTGGCGATGACCCGAGGAGAGGGAAGGCATTGAGGCCCGAGAGTGCGCCCAGAGCAGGGGGAAGCCGTCGAAGTCGGGGGAGGGGGTCCCAGTCGAGAGGGTGCCGACCGGAGGGAAAGCTTTGACTGGTGACGCGGGAGCAGCCGGGGAGGCGCGGGACGGGCGTCCGTTCGGCCTACGGGACCACTGGTGCGGCGAGTTGCGCCTTGCCGACGAGGGGGCTCCGGTGCGGCTCTGCGGCTGGGTGGCACGTGTCCGAGCGCACGGGTCACATCTCCGGTTCGTGGACCTGCGGGACCGCAGCGGCATCGTGCAGTGCGTGGTCGACACCGACGCCGACCTTCGCTCGGAGTACGTGGTGGCGATCTCAGGCACCGTCGGGGCGAGGCCGGAGGGCACGTCCAACCCGAACCTGGCGACGGGCGACGTGGAGGTTCGGGACTGCGCCGTAGAGGTGCTGTCGGAGGCCGAGCCTCCTCCGTTCCAGCTGGACGAGCGGGCGGAGGTGGACGAGGCGACCCGGCTGCGCTACCGGTACCTGGACCTGCGCCGGGACAGGATGGTGGCGAACCTGAGGCTGCGGGCGTCGGTGATGTCGGCGCTGCGGAGGTCCATGGAGCGCCAGGGGTTCACCGAGGTGGAGACGCCCCTGCTCTGGACGCCAACGCCGGAGGGGGCCAGAGAGTTCGCGGTGCCGTCCCGGCTGCATCACGGCAGTTTCTACGTCCTTCCCCAGAGTCCGCAGATCGCCAAGCAGCTGCTCATGGTCGGCGGGATGGACCGCTACTACCAGATGGCGAAGTGCCTTCGGGACGAGGATCTTCGCGCCGACAGGCAGTTCGAGTTCACCCAACTGGACGTCGAGATGTCCTTCGCCACCCAGCAGGACGTGATGGCGGTGGTCTCCGATGCGGTGCTAGCGGCAGCGGCGGTGGCGTCGGACCGAGAGGTTCCTCCTGTCGCCACCCTCACCTGGCAGGAGTCGATGGAACGCTACGGGACCGACAAGCCCGACGTCCGGTTCGGCATGGAGCTGGCCGACCTCACCGGTGCGGTTGCGGCATCGGGAGTGGCGGCCCTGTCTGCGCCCTGCGTCAAGGCGATCCGGGTCCCGGGCGAGGCGGGCACGACGCGCAGCAGGTTGGACTCCCTGACCGCCCGCGCCCGGCAGCTGGGAGCGAAGGGGTTGGCCTGGTTCAGAGTGGTGCCGGCGAAGGCCGACTCCGAAGACGCGGGCGCAGCCCTCGGTTCGCGGCCTCTCGGTTCGCGGCTGAGTCTAGACTCGCCTCTGGCCAGGCACATGGCCCCCACGGTCATCGACGACATCGTCACGGCGACGGGTGCGCAGGCCGGCGACCTGCTTCTCGCCGTTGCAGGTCCGACTGCCACGGCGAGGGCGGTGATGGGGCAGCTGCGGCTGGAGCTGGGGCGGCCGCCTCTGTCGGAGGGCGCCCCGCGATATGTGTGGATCACCGACTTCCCGCTGTTCGACGAGGGACCGGACGGTACTGCCGTGCCCGCCCACCACCCCTTCACGATGCCGCACCCCGACGACGTCGTACTCCTCGACTCCGATCCGCTGTCGGTCCGTTCCCAAGCCTACGATCTGGTGCTCAACGGATGGGAGCTGGGCTCAGGGAGCATCCGTATACATCGCCGGGAGCTGCAGCAGCGAATCTTCGCCGCACTGAAGTTGTCCGCGGAGGAGGCCCAGGCCCGTTTCGGGTTCCTCCTCGACGCCTTCCGCTACGGAGCACCGCCCCACGGCGGGTTCGCAGTCGGAGTGGACCGCCTTGTCGCGATCCTGGCGGGCGAGGAGAACATCCGGGAGGTGATCGCCTTCCCGAAGACGCAGTCGGGAGCCGATCCGATGACGGGAGCCCCCAAGGAGCTGGCTCCCGGAGCGCTACGAGAGCTCGGGATACTCGTCGGCCGTGCTGGGCCGGCCGCCGGACGGTCGCCGGCAGGCCCCGGAGGCAGCGCCCCGTAGTGCCCCGTCCACGAGCCGACCGGATGGCACTCGAGGGCACCGGTGGGCTGTTCGAAGCGGAGGCGGATCGCCGCCTGGAGGAGGCAGGGCCGCTGGCAGCCCGCATGAGGCCGCGGCGTCTGGACGAAGTGGTGGGCCAGGAGGCTCTGGTAGGCGAGCGGGGGCCGTTGCGGGCGATGGTGGAGGTCGGCCGGCCCATCTCGCACCTGTTGTGGGGGCCGCCCGGCACGGGCAAGACCACCCTGGCACGGTTGGTCGCATCCGGTACCGGGTCGAGGTTCGTGCAGGTGGTCGCGACCCAGGCCGGCGTGTCGGACCTGCGCGAAGCGATCGGCAGGGCGCGCGAAGCGCTCGGTGCGCACACCCGGCGGACGGTGCTGTTCGTGGACGAGGTCCACCGGTTCAATCGCGGCCAACAGGAAGTACTGCTGGCGGCGGTGGAGGAAGGCGTGGTGGTGCTGGTCGGGGCCACCACGGAGAACCCGTTCTTCGCGCTGTCAGGCGCCCTGCTGAGCCGGATGTCGCTCTTTCGGGTGGAGCCGCTCGCTCCCTCCGCCATCGGGGTCCTCCTACGCCGGGCGCTGGACCACGAGCGGATAGACGCCCACGACGAGGTGGTGGACGCACTGTCCGCGATGGCCAACGGTGACGCGCGGGCTGCCCTGGGGGCCGTCGAGATGGCGATCGCTCTGGCACGGCACCGATCCCGGCCGGCGGCCGGCCCCGGCTCCCGCCCCGACCCCGGTGCCGATCGTCCGGTGGTCGACATGGGCGACGTAGCTGCGGCACAGGTCGGAACGTCGCTGCGGGGAGGTACGGACGAGCACTACGACGTGGTCTCGGCGCTGATAAAGAGCATCCGGGGCTCGGACCCCGACGCCAGCCTCTACTGGCTGGCCAGGATGCTGCAGACGGGAGAGAACCCCCGTTTCGTCGCCCGGCGGCTCGTCATACTGGCGGCGGAGGACATAGGCATGGCCGAGCCGCAGGCGTTGGTGGTCGCCCAGGCGGCAGCGGCCGGCGTGGAGCTGGTCGGGATGCCGGAGTGCGGCCTGGTGCTGGGCCAGGCCGTCGTGTTCCTGGCGCTGTGCCCGAAGTCGAACGCGGTCACGGCGGCGTTGGCGTCGGCGGCGGCGGACGCGTCGTCGTCGCCACACCCGGTGCCGCTCCACCTGCGTGACTCCCACTACCGCGGGGCGGCGGTCCTCGGTCACGGTACGGGGTACGAGTATCCTCACGACTATCCGGGAAGTCGGGTGGATCAGGAGTATCTGCCCCCCGAGTTGGAGGGCAGGCGCTACTACCGAAATGGGCCGCAGTGCTCCGGCTCTCAGGCCGGGGGTGAAGCGGCCCGTCGGGGCGCAGCCCCAAATCAAACTGGCCGATCCCAATGTTAGGATGTGGCTGTGCAGCTCAGATACAACTTCCGCCTTTATCCCACCCCGGCACAGCGCCAAAGCCTGGCACGAGCGTTCGGCTGTGCCCGTGTGGTCTTCAACGACGGGCTGCGATTACGGGTGGACGCACACAGAGCGGGCTTGGCATATGTCCCCGACGGCGTGCTGTTGAAGACGGTGACCACCGACGCCAAGTTGACCCCTGAGCGGGCGTGGCTGACAGAGGTATCCGCTGTGGTGTTGCAACAGGCGGTTGCTGACCTGAACCGCGCCTACCGGGCGTTCTTCGACTCCGTCGTCGGCAGACGCAAAGGTGCCAGGGTCGGCCACCCGAGGTTCCGGTCCAAGAAGGACAGTCGCCAGTCGGTCCGGTTCACCAACAACAGCCACTTCCGCGTAACCGATACGGGAGAGCTCCGCCTGCCCAAGATCGGGGACGTGGAGGTGCGGTGGTCCAGGCAACTGCCAACGGCACCGTCGTCGGTGACGGTCACGAAAGACGCGTGCGATAGGTACTTCGCATCGTTCGTAGTCGAGGTGGCAGAGGTGGCACTGCCGAGCACCGAAGCCGAGGTGGGCATCGACCAAGCTGTACGGACGGGAGCTCCATCGCATCGGCAGGTTCGTGCCCACGTCCCAGACGTGCTCGACGTGTGGTGTGGTGGACGGTCCCAAATCGCTGTCGGTGCGGAGGTGGACCTGTGGTGCCTGCAAGACCGTCCACGACCGGGACCACAATGCAGCACTCAACATCCTCGCGCCAGGACGTGCCGAGAGGTCAAACGCCTGTGGAGGGGACGTAAGACCTGGAGCGATCCAGGCAGACCCCGCTGAAGCAGGAACCCACCGAAGAGATGCCGCGTGATGTGGCACTCGGTAGGAATCTCCCACCTTCAGGTGGGAGAGGACGTCAAGTAAGGAGCAGTCAGCCGGTGACGGTCACGACCGTTCCGAGGTGGAGGTAGTTCCACGCCGCCGCTGCCTGGGGGACGGGCAGTTCCACGCAGCCGACGCTCTGGGGATACCCGTAAGAGGATCGGATGTAGCCGTGAATGGCATCGCCGCCGTGGAAGTAGTTCACGTAGGGGATCCCCGGATCGGTGTAGTGGGTGCCGTTGGGATTGGTCCCCGACATCGTCTGCGTCCGGTATCGGACGTAGATCGGAAAGCTGCCGTCAGGCGTGGGCATGGCGGGCACGCCCGTGTTGGCCAGCGAAGTCAGCACCACCTTGCCGTTCTGCCATAGAGTCAGCATCTCGGGCAGCGGAGACTTGGACACCTGGACCCACGTGTAGGGCCGCGGGTCCTGCTGTCCTTGGGCGGCAGCGGTCAGCAGTGCCGACCACATCGCCGGGGAGGTCTGTCCCGTGGCCGACATGCCGTGGGTGGCCTGGAAAGTCATAACCGCGCCGGTCGTCATCGGGCCGTACGGACCTGGTGTCCACTCGGCCTGCAGCGGTGCCATCGCTCCGGGGAACCGCCAGTAGAATGTGCCGGCCACCGGAGCGAACGAACTGGCCGTCCATGCCGCCGTCGTAGTCGGAACAGGCGCGGTCGGCTTGAAGCCCACGGGCAGATAGCCCAGTTGGGCCAGGATCTGCTGCAGGCGCACAGTGGGCATTGCTTCCACCGTGAAGTGCAGCGTCGTCGCCTTTGCCAGCGTCGCTCCCGATCTCGACTTCAGCCCGGCCGGCAGCGACAGCGAGTAGGCGGTGCCCGGTGCGAACGCGCCGGAGGGCGTGAACCGGAGAGCGCTGGGACCCACCTGCGCCCACTTTCCGGCGACTGCCGGCTGCCACTGGGGCATCGACGCCGCCGGCACCGCCGTGCTGAAGTGGATGGTCACAGGGGCAGTGCCCGGCACGTTCGCAGCTCCGCTGGCCGGTGACGATGAGGAAACGGTCAGCGGGCCGCTCGGCCGAGGAGCCGGCGCGACCGGCGATGCCCCGCTGTTCACGTTGGCCGCTCCGGGGTTGGCGCCGGCAACCGACGAGGTCGCGCCGCAGGCGGACAGCACCGCACCTAGCACCCCAGCAAAGACGACAGCTCGCGCCTGGACTCGTCGCTCCTTGCTCCGAGCACGGCGGCGAGGGGGGAACGAAGTCCAGCTGTCCATCACACAAGAATGCCACGACAGTGCATGCCCCCAAACATCGCCCTCGCCGCTTCCTGAGCCGGCGCTCAGGCCCGACACGGCCGAACGGACCAATCGCAGGTAGCGAAGGTTCCGGCGCAGGGGCCTCGCGTCTGCCTCCGAGCGGGCGCAACGCCCATCCGTCCGATGTGCGACACCGGATTCGAGTACCGGGCTCGCGTAAGGGGGGCGACAGCTACAAAAGCAGGTGCGATCGGCGCGAGGATAGGGGAGTGCAAGACACCAACCGAGTAGAAGACCATAGCAAGCCGGGTGGCGGGGCGTCGGCGGTGCCGAACCTGCTGCACCCCTGGGCGCGACCCGCCGCGTCGTCGGACTCCTTCGTCAACATCGTCGGGGGATCGGGCTCGGAGGTGGTCGACAGCGAGGGGCGCACGTACTTCGACGCCCTGGCGAGCCTGTGGTACTGCAACATCGGTCACGGCAGGCAGGAGGTCGCTCGGGCGGTCGCCGACCAGATGAGCACGCTGGAGGCGTTCCACCTGTTCGACCGGTTCACGAACCCGGTGGCGGACGAGCTTGCCGACCGTCTGGCCGCACTTGCTCCCGCCGAGGGGATGAGGGTGTTCATGACGACCGGCGGTTCGGAAGCGGTGGAGACGGCACTGAAGCTCGCCCGCTTCGCGCACGCTTCCGCCGGGCATCCGGAGCGGACCATCATCGTCAGCCGCCAGCCGTCGTATCACGGGGTGACCTACGGCGCGATGGCCGCCACCGGCCTGCCGCCGAACAAGGAGGGCTTCGGCCAGCAGTTGGCAGATGTAGTGCAGGTGCCCCACGACGACCTGGACGCTCTCGACCGCTTCGGCCAGGAGCACGGCGACCGGATCGCTGCCGTCATATCCGAGCCGGTCGTCGGTGCGGGTGGCGTCTACCCGCCGGCCGACGGCTATCTGCAGGGCCTCAGAGAGCGCTGCGACCGGTGGGGAGCATTTCTCGTCCTCGACGAGGTGATCTGCGGTTTCGGGCGCATGGGCAGTTGGTGGGGCTCGCAGCACTACGGCGTTCGTCCGGACATGACCACGTTCGCCAAGGGCGTGACCTCGGGCTACATGCCGGTGGGAGGCGTGTTGGTGGGGCCCGCCGTCAGAGGACCGCTGGAAGCGGACCCGGCGACGATGCTGCGGCACGGCAACACCTATGCGGGCCACCCGACGGCCTGTGCAGCGGCTCTGGCCAATCTGGACATAATCGAGGCCGAGGGACTGATCTCTCGTGCGGACACCATTGCGTCGGTTCTTGGCAAGGGATTGTCCACTCTGGTCGACGGAGAGCTCGTTACCGAAGTGCGGGGCGACGCCGGCGTCTGGGCGCTGGGCTTCTCTCCGCGTCTGGACGCGGTGGCGGTACGGAACTCCCTGTTGAGCGTAGGCGCTATTGCGAGACCCATCGGAGCGTCGACGTTGGCGTTCTGCCCGCCTCTGGTCAGTACCGAGGAGCAGTTGAGCCGCTGCGTCGAGATGGCCGGCGAGGCCATCGGGTCACTGGCAGCAGGAAGCTAGACCCGTCGGGGCCATCCCGGCACGCCGCCTTCGCGGCCGGCCGCCGTCGTGCTGGCCGGCCGCGTCAGGCCGGACTC
>JAJYPS010000112.1 GCA_021795215.1 Actinomycetes bacterium | reverse complement strand
GCGCTCGCGGCCGTGGCGATGGTCAGCACCCGACTGGGCCGCCATCTGGCGGAGGCCTGATCCGGGGTGAGCACGGACTACTACGAGCTGCTCGGTGTGAGCCGCCAGGCGACGGACGACGAGATCAAGCGCTCCTACCGCCGCTTGGCGCGGGAGCTGCACCCCGACGCGAACGGCGGCGACCCCGAGTCGGAGGAGCGCTTCAAGCAGGTGGTCGTGGCCTACGAGACGCTACGGGACCCCGAGCGGCGCCGCCGTTACGACATGTTCGGTCCCGAAGGCGCGAACGGCGGCCGAGCAGGTGCGGAGGACGTGTTCGGGGGCGGGCTGGGCGACATATTCGACGCTTTCTTCGGCCAGACCGGGTTCGCCAGGACGCAGCGAGCCGGCCCCGGGCGGGGTGCCGATGCGGAAGTGGCGCTTCAGCTCTCGTTCGAAGAGGCAGTGTTCGGTGCCGAGAGGGAGGTGACGGTAAGGGGTCCGGTCACTTGCGGAACCTGCGGGGGGAGTGGGGCGAAGCCCGGCACGAGTGCTACGCCCTGTCAGTCCTGCAGCGGCACAGGCGAAGTCAGGCGTGTGCGCCAGTCGATCCTGGGACAGATGGTGACGGCCAGTCCGTGCCCGGCCTGCCGCGGCACAGGTGAGCGGATAGCGACACCCTGCCCGGACTGTCGGGGTGACGGGCGAAGGACCGAGGAGCGGACTTACAACGTGGAGGTGCCGGCCGGCGTGGACGAGGGCTCGACCCTGCGACTCACCGGAAGGGGGCCCGCAGGCCCGAGGGGCGGGATACCGGGTGACCTCTACGTGCACCTGCAGATCAGGCCCCATCCCCGGTTGCGCAGGTCGGGCCACGACTTGACCCTGGTGGAGCACATCGCCATGACTCAGGCAGCACTGGGAGCGGATCTGGTGGTCGAGACGCTGGACGGCGACGAGCCTCTCGCCGTTCCGCCCGGCACTCAGTCCGGCACGGTGTTCCGGTTGCGGGGGAGGGGCGTGCCTTTCATCCAGTCCCGGGGCCGGGGAGACCTGCTGGTCGAGGTGGTGGTCGACACTCCCACGGAGTTGACGGCGACCCAGGACGAGTTGTTGCGGCAGCTGGCCGAGGAGCGGGGAGAGCCGCTTGCGGAACCAGAGGAGGGCGGCCTGCTGCACCGCATCCGGTCCAAGCTGCGCTGAAGCGGCCCCGGCTGCTTCCCGGCCCCCGCAACGCTCTGGACTGCCGAGGTTGGGCGGCCCAGGCGTTCGTCGCCGACATCGGCTCACCGGAGCTGGACGATGCCGAGGCGCACCACTTGGGGCGGGTGCTGAGGCTGCGTGACGGCGAGGCGGTACGGGCCGCCGACGGGCGAGGCGGCGCTCGGAGCTGCGTGCTCCGCACGGCTGGGCGGGACGTCCGGCTCGAGCCGTGCGGTCCGGTCTGCCACGCCGATGCCCCGGCGCCAGGCGTGGCCGTCGCCTTTCCGCTGCTGAAGGCGGATCGCACGTCCTGGGCCGTCCAGAAGCTGACCGAGCTGGGCGTCGACAGGATGGTGCCGCTCGTAGCCGCCCGGTCGGTTGTCCGAACCGGGGGTGGACCGACCGGCGACGGCCCCAAGTGGACGGACCGGATGGAGCGAGTCGTGCGTTCGGCGGCCGCTCAGTCGCGGCGTCTTTGGCTGCCCGAAGTGTCCTCCCCGACCACTTTGAGCGATCTGGCCGGCTATGAGCCTGTTGTGGTGGCGCACCCCGGGGGCGGCCCGCTCTCCGGCGCGGACCGACTCGTCGCGGTGGGGCCGGAGGGAGGCTGGGACTCCTCTGAGCTGCTGCTGGCTGCTGCGAAAGTCGGCCTGGGGCCGACCGTTCTGCGGGCCGAGACGGCTGCGGTGGCCGCCGCCACGCTTCTCTGCGGGATTCGTTCCGGGTTGGTCCGTCCTGCCACGACGGGTGGCGGATAAGGTTGTGCCGCCAACGGTAAGTGAGTGAGGACGGCCAGTGCGCGAAGACGACATGGAGAGGGCATACGCCGCGAAAGTGGGGGCACGCCTGCGGGCCGTGCGGAGGCAGATGCATCTGTCGCTGCAGGCGGTGGAGGCGCAGTCGAACCACGAGTTCAAGGCGTCGGTCCTGGGTGCCTACGAGCGCGGTGAGCGCACCATCTCGGTTCCACGCCTGCAACGGCTGGCGGAGCTGTACGACGTGCCGGTGGACCAGCTGCTGCCGAAGGACGCCCCGCTGGGTGCGGTGGTGGCGGCGGGCCGCGAGGGCGAGAACGGCGACCAGTCGTCACCGTACTGGGACGACGGTGGCAAGGTGACGATCGACCTGGCCAAGTTGGGCAAGGTGACCGGGCCCGAGAGGGATCTGTTGCGGCGGTACCTGGGCATGATCCAGGTGCAGCGGCAGGACTTCAACGGCCGGATGATCACGATCAGGGCCGAGGACCTGCGGGCGATCGCGTGCCTGTTCGAGATGACGGCCGAGGGCATGAGCCGTCGGTTGGACGACCTGGGCCTCCGCATGAGGGTTTGACACCGGTCGAGCCCTGTTCGACACCGGTCGAGCCCTGTTCGACACCGGTCGAGCCCTGTTCGGCTCGGCCCTCCCAGAGCCCTCCGAAGGCCGAACCGGCGACAGTGGCCGCACCTGCCGGACAGTGCCACCGGGGCGGCCCGTCGGACCCAGGAACGGTCGTGCTCCAGGAGCCGGCGGACCGCTTCCCTCCGAACGCCGGTGCCGCCGGCCGCTCGTTCGGCATCTACGTCCACGTCCCGTTCTGCAGGACGATGTGCGACTACTGCGCGTTCGCCGCTTGGGACGACAAGGCTGCCCTCGTCCCGGCCTACCTACGGGCGTGCTCGACGGAGCTGCGCAGGGCGCGCGAAGAGGGGCTTCCCGCCTCCACCACGATCTACTTTGGAGGCGGTACGCCGTCGATCCTCGGCTCGGACCAGGTGGCGGCCCTGGTGGCCGACGTGCCGGTCCGGCAGGACGCAGAAGTGACCCTGGAGGCAAACTCCGACGACATCACCCCGGCCGCCCTGGCCGGATGGCGCGAGGCGGGGGTCACGCGCATCAGTCTGGGCGTGCAGTCGCTGGTGCCCACCGTCGTCGCATCGCTCGGCCGGCGCCAGGACCAGTCCCGGGCACTGGCGGCCCTGGACGCCGTCGCCTCGGCGGGATTCCGCAGTTGGAGCGTGGACCTGATGTACGGAGCGGCCGCCGAATCGGCACGCGACTGGGAACGCACGCTGGAGACCGTCGTCTCCTTCGGGCCCCCGCACGTCAGCGCTTACGGACTCACGCTGGAGCCGGGCACGGCACTATGGTCCGACGAGTCACGGCACCCCGATGCCGACTCTCAGGCGGATCGCTACCGCGTGGCGGACGACGTGCTGGGGCGAAGCGGCCTCCACTGGTACGAGGTGTCCAGCTGGGCTGCGCCCGGCCACCGGTGCCGCCACAACTCCGGCTACTGGACCGGCCAGCCCTACCGCGGCTTCGGCTGCGCTGCCCACTCGTTCTCGGGTGAGCGACGTTGGTGGAACTTCCGTTCCCCCGGCCGCTACATCGACGCCGTGGTCCGGGGCAGCAGCCCCGTAGCGGCGGGAGAGCACCTGTCCGAACCGCAGCGCCGCCTGGAGCGGCTGATGCTGGGCCTGCGGACCATAGAAGGAGTCGCGGCGTCCGCCGCGGTGCCGGCCGAGCTGGACCGCTACGTCGAGCTGCGGGACGGTCGGGCCGCACTCACCCTCGATGGGCGGCTGGTCGCCAGCGACGTCACCCTGCGCCTTGCCGCCGCGCCTGGCTGGTGACCGGAGGGGCAGCGCTCAGTTCTCGTCCTGCTGGGTTGCCGCCCGCTGCGCGATCTCGTGCACCACGTCGGAGTTGGCCAGAGTCGTCACGTCGCCCAGCTGGCGCTTTTCGGAGATGTCCTGGAGCAGCCGCCTCATTATCTTGCCCGACCGGGTCTTGGGCAGGTCGTCGGTGAAGACGATCGAAGCGGGGCGGGCGATCTTGCCGATCTTCTTCGACACGTGCTCACGCAGCTGGGCCATCAGCGACTCGTCGCCGACCCTGTCGCCCTCCAGCGTCACGAAAGCCGCGATCGCCTGGCCGGTACGGTCGTCGGAGCGCCCCACGACGGCCGCCTCCGCCACCGCCTCGTGGTCCACCAGCGCCGATTCCACCTCCATCGTCGAGATCCTGTGGCCGGACACGTTCATCACGTCGTCGACCCGCCCCAGCAGCCAGTAGTAGCCCTCCGAGTCCCGCTTCGCCCCGTCTCCGGGGAAGTACACCCACCTGCCCTCCTCCGGGCGGGAGAAACGGCTCCAGTAGGTCTCGACGAACCGGTCCGGGTCGCCGTAGAGGCTGCGGGCCATCGCCGGCCACGGCTCGGTGATGACCAGATAGCCCCCGCGGCCCAGCGGCACGCTCCGGCCGGATTCGTCCACCACGTCGGCAGCGATGCCCGGGAGCGGGAAAGTGGCGCTTCCCGGCTTCGTCTCGGTCAGTCCCGGAAGCGGGGCGATCATCAGCTGGCCCGTCTCGGTCTGCCACCACGTGTCCACCACCGGGCAGCGCCCGCCGCCGATCACCTCGTGGTACCACATCCACGCCTCCGGGTTGATCGGCTCGCCGACCGTCGCCAGCAGGCGCAGGCTGGACAGGTCGTGGCGGTCGGGGAGCTGCCGTCCCCACTTCATGAACGTGCGGATCGCCGTGGGCGCCGTGTAGAGCTTCGACACCCCGTAGCGCTCCACTATCGCCCAGAACCGGTCTCTGTCGGGATGCTGCGGAGCACCCTCGTAGATGACGCTGGTGGCTCCGTTGGCCAGCGGCGCGTACACCACGAAGCTGTGGCCGGTCACCCAGCCGATGTCGGCCGTGCACCAGTAGACGTCGTCCGGCTTCAGGTCGAAGCAGAGCCGGTGAGTCACGGCCGTGCCGAGCAGGTAGCCGGCGCAGGTGTGGACGATCCCCTTCGGCTTGGCCGTCGTTCCGGACGTGTACAGCAGGTAGAGCAGATCCTCGCTGGCGCACTCGACCGCCGGGAACTGGTCCGGCTGGTCCGCTACCACGTCGTGGTACCAGACGTCCCGGCCGTCGCTCATCTTCGCGCCGTGACCGGTCCGCTGCACCACCACCACCGACTGGATCGTGGTGCCGCCCTCCAGTGCCTCGTCGGCCATCTCCTTGAGCGGCACCACCTGGCCGGATCGCCATGCTCCGTCGCATGTCACCAGCACGGTGGCGGCCGTGTCGGAGATCCTGTCCGACAGCGCCTCCGCAGAGAACCCCCCGAACACAACCGTGTGGGCGGCCCCCAGCCGGGCGCACGCCAGCATCGCCACCGGCAGCTCGGGCACCATTCCCATGTAGATCGCCACCCGGTCGCCCTTGCGCACTCCCAGCTGCGACAGCGCCGAGGAGAACCGGCACACTTCGGCGTGCAGTTCGGCGTAGGTGATGGTCCGGGTGTCCCCCGGCTCACCTTCCCAGAAGAACGCCACCTTGTCCGGCTGCGACCGCACGTGCCGGTCGAGGCAGCTCTCGGTGACGTTCAACGTGCCGCCTGTGAACCAGCGAGCGAACGGCGCG
Source organism: Actinomycetes bacterium (assembly GCA_021795215.1). Classification (GTDB taxonomy): domain Bacteria; phylum Actinomycetota; class Acidimicrobiia; order Acidimicrobiales; family JAKAOS01; genus JAJYPS01. Next base: position 2,148 of record JAJYPS010000112.1, on the reverse strand, counting down.
TCCGACCAGTCCAACACGTGCTCCCACCGCCGCCGCCACTCCAGGGTCTCCGCCTGTGCCGCCCACCACGCCCGCGGGTCCCCGGAAGCCTCGGCGTAAGCCGCGGGCGTGTTCACGAGCGCCCCGGCGGCGAAGTCCGCAGGGGGTGGGAAGCGTCGGTTCTCCTCGAACAGTGCCTCGATCGTCTCACGAGCCATATCGGGCCCCCCTTCAACCTCGCAGCGGCAGGTCGAGCCGCGGTGAGAGGAAGGTTATGCCAGCAGGCCGGCCGATGCCGCGCCATGACGGCGTGCGGCTGCTGCGCCGGCGCCCGATGACGGCAGAACCTCGGTCACCGACGCCTTCCGAGCGGGGATCGCCTCGGCAGTGGCCCCGGTCAGCACCTCAGGCGGCAGGATCTCCGTAGGGCTGGCCCGCCTCGTCGTAGCACGAGGCGTGGAAATGCTCCACCTGCTTCCATACCCCGTCCACGTACACGTTGGCGATCACCTGCCGGGACTGGGTCTTGGCGGCGAACTTGATCTGGTGCTCGCAGTGCTTGCAGACCACCGTGCTGCCCGCAGCTACGGTTCTCGTCACCGCACGGCTCTCGGTCATGGTCTTGCTCACATATATGTGATCGGCGCATACCAGGCCCCGATTGAGCCCGGATCCACACCGGTGCGGCCGCCGGGGTCAGTTCCTGACCAGAGGCTTGTAGCGGGTACGGTGCGGCCTGTCCGCCTCTGCTCCGAGACGCCGGTGCCGGTCGGCCTCGTAGTCGGAGAAGTTCCCCTCGAAGAAACGCACCGCCGAGTCGCCTTCGAAAGCCAGCACGTGAGTAGCGATCCTGTCCAGGAACCACCGGTCGTGGCTTATGACCACGGCACAGCCGGGGAACGCCAGCAGGGCGTCCTCGAGCGCCCGGAGCGTATCGACGTCCAAGTCGTTCGTCGGCTCGTCCAGCAGCACCACGTTGCCTCCCGTGCGCAGCACGGTAGCCAGCTGCAGCCGGTTCCGCTCTCCCCCGGACAGATTGCCCACCAGCTTCTGCTGGTCCGAGCCCCGGAACCCGAAGCCGGAAACCCATGCCCGGCCGTGTATCTCCCGGCCGCCCACCACGAGGCGATCCTGGCCGCCTGTGATCTGCTCGTACACGGTCGAAGTCGGGTCCAGCGCGGCACGAGACTGGTCCACGTACGCCAGGCTGACCGTCTGGCCCAGATCCACCGTGCCGTGGTCGGGCGTCTCCTGGCCCGCGATCATGCGGAACAGAGTGGTCTTGCCGGCTCCGTTCGGCCCGATCACCCCGACGATCGCCGCGGGCGGCAGGGAGAACGACACGTCTTCGAACAGCAGCCTGTCGCCGTACCCCTTCTCCACTCCCGACATCTCGACCACCACGTCGCCCAGCCTCGGACCGGGGGGGATGACCAGTTCCAGCTTCTCGGCGCGCCGAGGCGCCTGCTCCGCCTCGGCCGCCAGCGCTTCGTACGCCGCCAGCCGAGCCTTGCCCTTGGCCTGCCGGGCACGGGGAGACATCCTCGCCCACTCCAGCTCCCTCGAGAGCGCCCTGATGCGCGCCGCGTCGGCCTTCTCCTCCGCCGCCAGCCGGGCCTGCTTCTGCTCCAGCCAGGAGGAGTAGTTGCCCTCCCACGGGATACCGGCTCCCCGGTCCAGCTCCAGGATCCACGACGCCACGTTGTCCAGGAAGTACCGGTCGTGCGTGACGGCCACCACCGTCCCCGGGTACTCCTGGAGGTGCCGCTCCAGCCACGCCACCGACTCCGCGTCCAGGTGGTTGGTGGGCTCGTCCAGCAGCAGCAGGTCCGGCCGGCGCAGCAGCAGCCTGCAGAGAGCCACCCTGCGCCTCTCGCCGCCCGACAGCGTCGCCACGGACGCCTCAGGGGGAGGGAGGCGGAGCGCCTCGGACGCGACCTCCACCGTCCTGCCCACGTCCCACGCCGCCGCAGCCTCGATGCGGTCCTGCAGCTCCCCGTACTCCGCCAGCGCCGACTCCATCGCCTCGCCTTCCAGCGTGCCGAGGGCGGTGCCGACCTCCTCGAACCGGGACAGCAGCTCGAGCGACTCGGCCACTCCCTCCTCCACCACGGCTCGGACGTCCTTCGAGTCGTCCAGCTCCGGCTCCTGGGCCAGGTACCCGACGCT